>NZ_JAFGYS010000019.1:0-108645 GCF_017491705.1 Pseudomonas sp. 86_A
CACAAAACCCCCACACCCCCCAACCAGACTCTGCCCCAACCAAACAGGGAGAGTCCCATGAACAAGAATCTGACGATAAAACTCGGGGCCATTGCCCTGCTGATCCTGCTGTTGCTGATACCACTGCTGATGATCGACGGCATCATCGACGACCGCCAGCAACTGCGCGACGGCGTGCTGGAAGACATCGCCCGCAGCTCCAGCTACAGCCAGCAACTGAGCGGGCCGGTGATGGTGGTGCCGTATCGCAAGGTGGTGCGTACCTGGAAAACCAACGAGAAAACCAATCAGCGCTATGAAGAGCTCGGCGAAGAACGCGGTCGTCTGTATTTCTTGCCGGAGCGCTTTGAGCTCGACGGGCAAGTGCAAACCGAACTGCGCAATCGCGGTATCTACGAAGCGCGGCTGTTCCATGCCGACAATCGCATCAATGGGCATTTCTCGTTGCCGGCGCAGTTGGGCATCCAGGAAGACTTCGCCGATTACCAGTTTGATGCGCCCTTTCTGGCGGTGGGCATCAGCGACATTCGCGGCATCGAGAACGCGCTGAAACTGGAACTCGATGGCCAGCGCCTGGACTTCGTACCCGGCACGCAGGTGGGCTGGCTCGGTGAAGGGGTGCGGGTGACGTTGCCGGCGCTGGACACCGGCAAAGTCATGGAGCTGACCTTCGGCTTTGACCTGCGCCTGCAAGGCACCGGTTCGCTGCAGGTGCTGCCGGTGGGCAAGACCAGCCACGTCAGCCTTGCTGCCAACTGGCCGCACCCGAGTTTCATCGGCAACTTCCTGCCAGGCAAACGCGAGGTCAGTGATCAGGGTTTCAGCGCCGATTGGCAGACCTCGTTTTTCTCCACCAACCTGCAAGAAGCCATGAACCGTTGCGTGACCGGCAATGACTGTGAGGCCTTCAACGGCCGCAGCTTTGGCGTGAGTTTCATCGACCCGGTGGACCAATACCTGAAGAGTGATCGGGCGATCAAATATGCGCTGCTGTTCATCGTCCTGACGTTCGCCGGTTTCTTCCTGTTCGAAGTACTCAAGAGTCTGGCGGTGCACCCGGTGCAATACGCGCTGGTGGGTGTGGCGCTGGCGTTCTTCTACCTGTTGCTGCTGTCGCTGTCGGAACACATCGGGTTTGCCTTGGCGTATCTGCTGTCGGCCAGTGGCTGTGTGTTGCTGATCGGGTTTTATGTTTGCCACGTGCTGCACAGCGTGCGCCATGGGCTGAGTTTTTCCGCAGGGCTGGCGGCGTTGTATGGCCTGCTGTATGGCTTGCTCAGCGCTGAGGACTACGCGCTGCTGATGGGGTCGCTGCTGCTGTTCGGCTTGCTCGGGGTGTTCATGGTGCTGACGCGCAAACTCGACTGGTACGGGATCGGGCAGAAACCGGCCAAGCCACTGGCGTTTGATATCGGGGCGGTGCAATGAGCGGGTTGCGTGAGGAGCAGCGAGAGGCAGAGGTGTTGGTGACGCTGATCGTTGCGTCACTGCCGTCGGAACCGAGGTGGTGCCATCGCGAGCAGGCTCACTCCCACACGGGATCTCTGTCGTTGCATCTATCGCATGAACAACATAAATCACCTGTAGGAGTGAGCCTGCTCGCGATGAGGCCAGAACCGACGCCGCAGCCTTAAGGCTTGGGCAGGGTGGCGACCATGGACGGTCGCTGGCTCACTTCGAAATACCAGTTGGCCAGTTGTGGATTGGCGGTACGCCAGTCCAGATCCGGATGACGCAGATCGAGGTAACCCAGCGCACAGGCGACGCTGATCGCTGCCACGTCGAAGTGGCTGGTCAGCTCGGCGATGGCGTCACTTTCCAGATAGGCGAGGGCGCGACGGATCTTCTCGCGCTGCGCGTCTAGCCACTCATCCCAGTGCTTTTCCGGGGCGCGTAGCACCAGTTCGTAACGCACGATCACTGAGGCGTCCATGATCCCGTCGGCCATCGAGGCCAGGGTCAGGCGCCGCCAGCGGGCCGAACCTTCGCGGGGGATCAGCGGATTGCCGACGTGCTGCTGATCGAGGTATTCGAGGATCACACGGCTGTCATGGATCACGCTACCGTCGGCCAGGCGCAGGGCCGGGATCTTGCCCAGCGGGTTGTCGGCGTTGAGCGCAGCGTCCGGGCTGACCGGGCTGAGAACGCAGTCTTGCAGGGCGACGCGATCCTGCTGGCCGGTCTCGTGCAACAGCACCATCACTTTGCGCACGAACGGGGAGAGTGTGTTGTGGAACAGGGTCATGCTGGGGGCGGACATTGGCAAACCTCGGTGATCATCGAAGAACAGGAGGTTAGCCGCAGGAGCTACGGAACGCTGCGATCTTTTGATCTTGATCTAAAAAAAGCATCAAGATCAAAAGATCGCAGCGTGCCGCAGCTCTTTCAGGTGTTCAGCTTCGCGGCAGCAGGCCTCTTATGGCCAGAAACGCCGGAACCCCCAACCCGACCCAGCTCAACGCATCCCAGATCCCATCCCCCAGCAGCGCCGAAAACAACCCCGCCGCACTCAGCAGCGCAATCACCAGCGGCGTGCTGAAGACCTTCCAGAAATTGGTCTGACGCGGCTTCATGCAACGGCCTCCGCTGGCAGCGGTTTCGCAGCCCTGCGCCGCACCAGCCACAGGTACACGCCACTGCCGAGGACGATGATGGTCAGCACGTCGAGGGTCGCCCAGAGGATTTTCATCGGCATGCCGCCGTAGTCACCGAAGTGCAGCGGCTGCGACATCCCCATGGCGTCCATGTACCACGGACGTTCACCGACGGCAGTGACTTGCAGGGTGCTGGCGTCGATCAGCACCGGTGTCAGCAAATGCGAAGTCAGGTGGGTGCCGCCTTTCATGAACACCGAGTAATGGTGCTCACTGGAAAACCGTGTGCCGGGGAAGGCGATGAAGTCCGGGTTCATCCCCGGCGCGACGTCTTTGGCGATGTCCAGCAAACGGGTGGCGGGTGCCAGATGGGTCAGCGGCGGGGCATCGCGGTAGGGCGCGACCATGGCGTTCAACGTATCGTTGCGCCACGCGGCGATGATCAGGTCGGCGCAGGCGCTGATCACGCCGGTCACGCCGACCACCAGCGCCCAGGTCAGGGTGACGACGCCGATCAGGTTGTGCAGATCGAGCCAGCGCAGGCGGGTGGATTTGTCCTGGCGCACGGTGCCGAACTGCAAGCGGCGCATGAACGGCAGGTACAACACCGTGCCGGAGATGATCGCGACCACGAACAGCAGGCCCATGAACGCCAGCAGCAACTTGCCCGGCAGTCCGGCAAACATGTCGACGTGCAGGCGCAGGATGAACAGCATCAGGCCGCCGTTGGCCGATGGGGTTTCCAGTGCTTCACCGGTGCGCGCATCGAGCATGAAGGTGTGCGAGGCGTTCGGTTCGGTGCCGGCGGTTTTCGCCATGATCGTCAGCACGGCGTTGGGCTCGTCGTCCTCGAAACCGAAGTACTGCACCACGTCGCCGGGACGATATTTTTCTGCGGCCTCGACCAGTTGCGCCAGGTTCAGGTGCGGGGTATCGGCGGGCATCTCGCGCACTTGCGGCGCATCGCCGAGCAGGTGCTCGATCTCGTGATGGAAGATCAGCGGCAGACCGGTCAATGCCAGCAGCAGCAAAAACACGGTGCAGATCAGGCTGGTCCAGGTGTGGATGAATGACCAGCGGCGAATTGTTTTACTTTTCATTTCATGACCTTCAAAAACACCGAAGCCGTCCACGGGGGACGGCTTGGTGACAGGACCGGTTTCAGCTCACGCGCTTACCATTTGTAAGTGGCGCTGGCGACGACACTGCGCTGGTCGCCGTAGTAGCAATAGAAACCGTCGCAGGTGGAGATGTAGTCCTTGTCGAACAGATTGGTGGCGTTGACCGCGACCGACGCCCCTTTCAGGCTGTTGTCGAGGCGCCCGAGGTCGTAATGCACGGCGGCGTCGAACACCGTGTAGGCGTCCGCCTTGCCCAGCCAGGTGTTGGCCTTGTCGCCGTAGGTGTTGCCGGTGTAACGCACACCACCGCCTATACCGAAGCCGTCGAGCACGCCGCTGTGCCAGGTGTAGTCGGTCCACAGCGACGCTTGCTGGTTGGGCATCAGTTGCAGGCGGTTGCCCTTGTCCACGCCTTTCTGCACTTCGGACTTGGCCAGGGTGTAGGCGGCGATCACTTTGAGGTTGTCGGTGACGTCCGAAACCGCTTCCAGCTCCAGACCTTTGACCTTCACTTCACCGGCCTGACCGGTGATCGTTACGTTATTGACGATGGTGTTGACCGAGACGTTCTTCTGGGTCAAGTCATACACCGCAGCGCTCAGCAGGGTCTTGCTGCCTGGCGGCTGGTACTTGATGCCCAGTTCCCACTGCTTGCCTTCGGTCGGTTTGAGCGAGCCGGTGGACGTGGCGTCGGCGCCGGCCGTTGGCTGGAAGGACTCGGCGTACGACAGGTACGGCACGAAGCCCGAATCGAACACGTAGCTGAGCGCTGCGTTGCCGCTGAAGGCCTTGTCGCGCTGGGTGTTGGTGGCATCGCCCTTGTTGATGAACTGGGTGCTTGTGTGCACCCAGTCTTCACGCCCGCCCAGGGTCAGGCGCCATTGGTCGAGGGCCATCTGGTCCTGCACGTACAGGCCGGTCTGGTAGGTCTTCTGGTCATAGTCATAGTAGGCCGAAGAGCGCGGCGGACGGGTGATCGGCTGACCGTAGATCGGGTTGTTGACGTTGATGTCCGGCGCGGTGCCGAAGATCGAGGTGTAGTTGGTGTTGCTGCGTTGATGATCCAGGCCGAGCAACAGCGTATGGCGGATGTCACCGGTGGCGAAGTCGGCCTGGAAGTTGTTGTCGACGGCGAACTGGCTGATGTCTTCATCGGCGTTGGTGGTGCCGCGACCGACATTGCCCTGATCGTCAACGGTGTATCCGGCGTATTGCGTGTTGTAGCTGTTGACGGTCACGGTCTGGAACGACAGGTCCGACTTGGTGTAGCGCAGGTTCTGCTTGAACTGCCAGACGTCGTTGAGGCGATGCTCGAAGGCATAACCAAGCGCGTAGTAGGTGCGGTCGTAGAAGTCGTAGTCAGGATCGCCAAGATTCTTGTGATGGGAAATCTTGCCGAACGGCATGTCGATCTTGGTGCCCTGGATCGGGTAGAACTGGCTGGTGACACCGGTATCGTCGCGAGTGAACTGGCTCAGCAGGGTGAGTTTGGTGTCGTCGTCGATGTTCCAGGTCAGGCTCGGCGCGATGTTGTAGCGCTTGTTCTCGATGTGATCGATCTGCGTGTCGCTGTCACGCACCACACCGCTGATGCCGTAGAGAAACTGTCCGGCGTCGTCGATCTTGCCGGTGCTGGCGAAGTTGATCTGGCGATGATTGTCGCTGCCGTACTGCAGCTGGATTTCGCTGCTGGCGTCGCTGCTCGGGCGCCGGCTGACCATGTCCAGCAAGCCACCCGGCGGGGTCTGGCCATAAACGGAAGAGGCCGGGCCGCGCAGCAGGGCGAGGCGGTCGAGGTTCCAGGTTTCCTGTTTCGGGTTGGCGTACACACCTTTTGGCAGTGGCAGGCCATCGAGGAACTGGGTCGGCTCGAAGCCGCGCACGCGCAGCCAGTCGGAGCGGGTGTCGCTGCCGTAGCTGCTGGCGGTGATGCCGGGCATGTAGCGCACGGCGTCATCGAGGCTGTGCACACTGCGGTCGTCCATTTGCTGGCGGGTGGCGACGGAGATCGAACGCGGCGCTTCGACCAGCGCGGTGTCGGTCTTGCTGCCGGCAGCGGTGCGGGTGGCGGTGTAGCCTTCGACCGGGCCCCAGGCCGTTTCCAGGTTTTCCACGCCGATCACGGCGGTTTCCGGCAGCGCCAGTGTCCCTTCCGGCACGGCCACCAGGGTGTAGGTGCCGGTGCTGCTTTGTTCCAGTTGCAGACCGGTGCCCTGCAGCGCCGCGCGCAGAGCGCCGGCGGCGTCGTACTGACCGTTGACCGGCGCCGACGTCTTGCCGGCGGCCAGCGCCGGGTTCAGCGACAGTGCGAGGCCGCCCTGGCTGGCGATCTGGTTCAGCGTGGTCGACAACGCAGCGGCCGGCAGGTTGTAGGCGCGCACGCTGGAAGCCTGCTCAGCGGCGAGCAACGGGCTGCTGAGCAGCGGTGCGCCGAAAGCGATGGCTGCCGCCAACAGACTGGGGCGCAACAAGGTGTCTAGCGAACGGGACATGCGAAGGCTCCTGAATGGAAATATTTCTCAATTGCCTGTGTGCCGGACGAGAAGTAAAAAGTGATAGGGCTGGATGAAAATAATTTCGATTAACTGAAAAGTGACCGATTACCTGTGGCGAGGGAGCTTGCTCCCGCTGGAGCGCGAAGCGGTCTCTGCTGTCTTTCAGATAAACCGCATTGACTGGTTTGACGACGGCTGCGCAGCCGAGCGGGAGCAAGCTCCCTCGCCACAGAGGTCGGTCGCTCTTAAGGCTTGGTATCTGCTTTGGCCACCGTGACCCAATACGGCGTATGCCGCTCGATCTGCACCGGCAGGGTCGGCAGCAGGGCGCTCAAGGCCTTGTCGGTGTCGTGCAGCGGGAAGCTGCCGGTGATGCGCAGATCAGCCACTTCCGGTGCCACGCCCAAATGCCCGCGACGATAGCGCCCCAGTTCATGCACCAGATCCTCCAGCCGCGCGTTATCCACCACCAGCATGCCGCGGGTCCAGGCATCGGCGCCGGGCGTGAGTGCAGCGACCGCGTCGAGGCGGTCATTGCGGATCAGCACTTGCTGGCCTTCGCGCAGGATCTGCTCTTCAGGATGGCTTTGCGGATGCGCGGCCACCGCCGATTGCAGGACGCTCAGGCGCGTGCCTTCGTCTTCACGCTTGACCAGAAACCGCGTGCCCAGCGCGCGCATGCTGCCTTCGCGGGTTTCGACAATGAACGGCCGCGCATCGCCATGGCCGGTCTCGACCATGATTTCGCCTTCCTGCAGGACGATCAGTCGTTGCCTGGCATCGAAGCGCACATCCACCGCGCTGTGGGTGTTGAGGTTGAGCAGGGTGCCGTCGACCAGGCGTACCGTGCGTTGTTCGCCGGTGGCGGTGCGTTGATCGGCGAGCCAGTAATCCAGCGGCAAGTAGCGATCTCCAACGAACAGCGCCAGACCTACCACCGCGACGATGCTCGCCAGACCACTGCCCAGCTTGCGCACCCGGCGACGAATGCCTTCGCGTGATTGCAGCAAGGCGCTGCGGGCCGGGCCGTTGGCCACGCTGAAACGCTGATCGAGCATGCCCAACTGGCGCCAGGCCCGGGCGTGTTCTTCATGGGCGGCATGCCATTTGGCGAACTCTTCGCGCTCCAGCGGAGTGCCGGAATCCAGCGACAACTGCCAGGCAATCGCCGCATCCAGCACCTGAGCCGAGACCGGTTTGGAACTGGCCGGGCTCATGTCGGCTCACCGTACAGGGCGATGTAGCACTGACGAATCCCCTGCGCGAGGTACTGCCGCACCCGCGGCACCGAGACCCCGAGCTTCTCGGCGATTTCGGCATGGCCGAGGCCGTCGAGGCGGTTATAAAGGAAAGCGGCGCGGGCCTTGGTCGACAGTTTGCCAAGCAGACGGTCGATGGCCTTGAGGTCTTCGAGGATCAGTTGCTGTTCTTCCACCGAAGGTTGTTCACCTTCGGGGATCAGCATCAATTCAGTGAGGTAGGCCTGCTCCAGCGCGGCGCGGCGGAAGTAGTCGAACAGCAGGCCTTTGGCGATCGCCACCAGAAACGCCCGGGGCTCGCGGGGCGTCAGTAGTTCATCGCGCCCGAGCAGGCGCACAAAAGTGTCCTGGCTCAAGTCTTCGGCCCGTTGCGGGCACGCCACATTGCGCCGCAACCAGCTCAGCAGCCAACCGCGATGGTCGCGATACAACGCACCGACGAGTTCACTGTGAGGGCTTGGGACTGACGACACCAGACGCACCGATTGGGAAATGTTAACCAACGAGAATTGTTCGCGATTCTCGCAGAGGTGGGAATGGTTAGCAATTGGCCACTGGTCGGGTGAAGTTAATGGTGAACTCCTACATGGGATGTGGTTCGGCCGAAAATCTAGAAGGATGGCGCCTGCTGTCGGCGTTTCCACTGACTCAAACGCTGCTGCAAATTCAGCGGGCTATGAATCTGCTGCTGCCGCGCCCGGCTGAACAGAATCAGCGCCAGTTCCGCCGTTGCCAGCGCATCGGCGCTCGCGTTGTGCCGTTCGAACACTTCAAGCTTGAACCAGTCGATCCACTCATCCAGCCCAGCCTCACGGATGTTCGCCTGCGGACACAGCAGCGGCGCCATGTCCGCGACATCCAGAAACACATTCTGCAGCTTGTAACCCAGGTGTTCCTTCAGCGCCCGTCCGAGCATGTGTTGATCGAAGGGCGCATGAAACGCCAGCACCGCGCTGTCGCCGATAAATTCCATGAGTTCCAGCAAGGCCTCAGCCGGCTCACTGCCCGCCGCAATCGCATTCGGCCCCAACCCGTGAATCAACACGCTCGGGCTGAGCTTCAGCTCTCGACATTGCAGGGTGCGCTCGAACTGCTGACTGAAGTCGATCGCGCCGTCTTCGATGACCACGGCGCCAATCGACAGCACGCGATCCTTGTTCAGGTTCAGCCCGGTGGTTTCCAGATCCAGCACCACCCAGCGCTGTTCGCGCAGGCTGCATTCGCGCAGTTCGCTGATTGCCGGCAGCTTCGCCAGACGCTGTTGCAGGTCGGCCGACAGCAGAGGGCTGGCCGGGCGCAGCCACGAAAACAGGCTCATAGCTGATACCGCAAGGCCAGGCTGCTTTGCAGGCGCTGGGCCTGACGCAGGGATTCGCGCAGGATGCGTCGGTCCAGATGATTGAGGCTGTCGGGATCGACGCGGTTGGACCAGGGCAGGTTCTCGCGGGTCTGGATCTGGTGCTGTTGCATGCGCGTCTGCTGGATGAAGTGATACGCCTCTTCATACGCGGCGCCGTCGAGCCGTTCGATGACATCTTTTTCGACCAGCTGGCGCAAGCGTTCCAGGGTGTTGTTGGTTTCGATGCCGTGCGCCAATGCCAACAGGCGTGCGCCGTCGACGAAGGGCGTCAGGCCCTGGACCTTGAGGTCGAGGGTGGCTTTCTCGCCGTTCTTGCGTGCCAGCACAAACTCGCGAAAGCGCCCCACGGGCGGACGATTGCGCAGGGCGTTCTCGGCCATCATGCGCTGGAACAGGCGGTTGTCGCCGACCTGATCGAGAATCCCCCGGCGCAGTTGCGCGCAGCCTTTCTCGTCGCCCCAGACCACTCGCAGGTCGAAATAGATGCTCGAACCGAGCAGGTTCTCCGGCGTCGCCTCACGGATAAACGCCGCAAAACGCCGCGCCCATTCCGCCCGGGACAGACACAGCTCGGGGTTGCCGGCCATGATGTTGCCCTTGCACAGGCTGAAGCCGCACAGCGCCAGGCTCTGATTGATCTGGTGGGCGATCGGCAGCAGCTTGCCGCGAATCTGCGCCGCGTGCGCGGCATCCCGTGCTTCGAACAGAATGCCGTTGTCCTGATCGGTGTGCAGGGTCTGCTCGCGCCGGCCCTCGCTGCCGAAGCATAGCCAACTGAACGGCACGCCGGGGTCGCCTTTTTCGGCGAGGGTCAATTCGATCACCCGGCACACGGTGTGGTCGTTGAGCAGGGTGATGATGTGCGTGATCTGCGTCGAAGACGCACCGTGAGCCAGCATGCGTTCGACCAGTTGACCGATCTCGCCGCGCAGGCTCACCAATTGCTCCACACGTTGGGCGCTGCGGATGGTCCGGGCCAGATGCACCAGGTCGACCCGTTGCAGGGAAAACAAGTCGCGCTCGGACACTACGCCGCACAGGCGCTGGTCTTTCACCAGGCAGACGTGGGCGATGTGCCGTTCGGTCATGGCAATCGCGGCATCGAAAGCGCTGTGATCCGGCGAAAGAAAAAACGGTGCGCGGGTCATGTGCTGGTCAATGGCTTCACTGAAATCACCGCTGCCGTTGGCCACCACCTCGCGCAGGTCGCGCAGGGTGAAAATCCCCAGCGGCGCCTTGTGTTCATCCACCGCGACGATGCTGCCGACCTGTTGCTCGTGCATCAGCTTCACCGCCTCGCGCAGTGGCGTGTCGGGGCTGCAGGTCACGGGATGACGCATCGCCAGTTCGCCGAGGCGGGTGTTGAGCGAATACTGGGTGCCGAGGGTTTCCACGGCTTTCTGCTGAACTTGCTGGTTGACCTGATCGAGCAGGCTGCTGACCCCGCGCAAAGCGAAGTCGCGGAAGCTGTTGGACAGGGCGAACAGTTTGATGAATGCCGGTTTGTTCAGTTGCAGGCAGAAGGTGTCTTCGCCCGCCACATGCTCGGTGCGAGTGGCCCGCTCGCCGATCAGCGCGGCCAGCGGGAAGCATTCGCCGGTGGTGATCTCGAAGGTGGTTTCGGTGCCGGGCCTGGTGATGTGCTGGCGCTCGCCGACCACGCGCCCCTGTTTGACGATGTAGAAAAATTCGACCGGCCCGTCGGCGGGCTTGATGATGCTCTCGCCCTGGCCGTAGAAACGCAGCTGACATTGCTCCACCAGATAAGCCAGGTGGGCGTGTTCCATCTGATTGAAGGGCGGGAAGCGCTGGAGGAATTGCAGGGTGCCCTGAATGTTCTGCAACACTGCGGTTTTCCCTGCCTGGGTGAAGGCGTCCGCTTTACTCATAACCATTACCGCAGTCTTTTTTGAATTGTTGTTGTCGGATCGTTGCAGCCATGGTCGGCCCCTGCGCGCGGGGTGCCCATTGGACGTAAGTCTAGGTTTGGGCTGCCGTTGGGCACATTTGGGAAGTGCCCTACAAAAACAGTCGGAAATTCGCCCGCCAGCCTCTTGGAAAAAAATCCGACGAAGTGCACATTGAAGCTCTGCTTAGCGATGTCTGACGACTGTGCCAGGTGATTGAATTGAAAACGTAGAGAACGCCATGTCCGACCACGATATTTTGAGCGACGCCGAGCGTGAAGCGCTCAGCGCTGTAATGCTCGAACCCGATTTGCCGCCGCAGCGTGTACTGATCGTCGATGACGACAAGGACGCCCGGGAGCTGTTGTCGGAGATACTCGCGTTGGATGGCATTCGTTGCATGACCGCGGCCAGCGGCGAAACCGCGCTGAAGATGCTCGACGAAAAACCTTCGATCGGGCTGGTGATCACTGATTTGCGCATGGGCAATATCGATGGCCTCGACCTGATCCGCCAGGTGCGCGAATCGGTCAGGGCGGCACTGCCGATCATCATTGTCTCGGGTGACGCGGACGTGAAAGATGCCATTGCGGCGATGCATCTGAGCGTGGTGGATTTTCTGCTCAAGCCGATTGATACAGTGAAGTTGCTGGGTCTGGTCAAACACGAATTGGGCATTGATCCGTAATCGTGTTTAGCCGCTACCCTTGTGGCGAGGGAGCTTGCTCCCGCTGGGCTGCGAAGCGGCCCCAAACCCTGCATCCACATTAATCCTGACACATCGCATTCGCTGAAATTACGACGGCTGCGCCGCCGAGCGGGAGCAAGCTCCCTCGCCACAGGGATTACTGCCTGCTTGGGATTTCAGTCCAAACAAAAAAGCCCTGATCGCAAGATCAGGGCTTTTTCATGTCCGGCTTCAGCGCTAGTTACAGGCCGTTGGCCTTCTTGAACTCGCGGCGACGACGGTGCAGCACCGGCTCGGTGTAGCCGTTCGGCTGCTTGGTGCCTTCGATCACCAGTTCGACCGCCGCCTGGAAGGCGATGTTGCTGTCGAAGTTCGGTGCCAGCGGACGGTACAGCGGGTCGTTGGCGTTCTGACGGTCGACCACCGGCGCCATGCGCTTGAGGCTTTCCATCACTTGCGCTTCGGTGACGATACCGTGGCGCAGCCAGTTGGCGATGTGCTGGCTGGAGATACGCAGCGTGGCACGGTCTTCCATCAGGCCGACGTCATTGATGTCCGGCACCTTCGAGCAACCGACGCCCTGGTCGATCCAGCGCACCACGTAACCGAGAATGCCCTGGGCGTTGTTGTCCAGTTCGTTCTTGATCTGCTCCGGGGTCCAGCTCGGGTTGACCGCCAGGGGGATGGTCAGGATGTCGTCCACCGAGGCGCGGGCACGTTTGGCCAGTTCGGCCTGACGGGCGAACACGTCAACCTTGTGGTAATGCAGCGCGTGCAGCGCAGCGGCGGTCGGCGACGGTACCCAGGCGGTGTTGGCACCGGCCAGCGGGTGAGCGATTTTCTGTTCGAGCATCGCCGCCATCAGGTCGGGCATCGCCCACATGCCTTTACCGATTTGCGCACGACCTTGCAGGCCGGTGCTCAGACCGATATCGACGTTCCAGTTTTCATAGGCGCCGATCCACTTCTCGGCCTTCATGTCGGCCTTGCGCACCATCGGGCCGGCTTCCATGGAGGTGTGGATTTCATCGCCGGTGCGGTCGAGGAACCCGGTGTTGATGAACACCACGCGCTCGCTGGCGGCCTTGATGCAGGCCTTGAGGTTGACCGTGGTGCGGCGCTCCTCGTCCATGATCCCGACTTTCAGCGTGTTGCGCTTCAAGCCCAGCACGTCTTCGATGCGACCGAACAGCTCGTTGGTGAACGCCGCTTCTTCCGGGCCGTGCATCTTCGGTTTAACGATGTAGACCGAACCGGTGCGAGTGTTCTTGCGCGAGGTGTTGCCGTTGAGGTTGTGCATCGCCGCCAGGCACGTGACCAGACCGTCGAGGATGCCTTCCGGCACTTCGTTGCCGTCTTTGTCGAGAATCGCGTCGATGGTCATCAGGTGACCGACGTTGCGCACGAACAACAGCGAGCGACCGTGCAGGGTCAGTTCACTGCCGTCGACCTGGGTGTAGGTGCGATCCGGGTTCATGGTGCGGGTGAAGGTCTGGCCGCCCTTGGCGACTTCTTCGGACAGGTCGCCCTTCATCAGGCCGAGCCAGTTGCGGTAGATCACCACTTTGTCGTCGGCATCGACGGCGGCCACGGAGTCTTCGCAGTCCATGATGGTGGTCAGTGCCGCTTCCATCAGGATGTCTTTGACGCCGGCGGCGTCGGTCTGGCCGACCGGGGTGCTGGCGTCGATCTGGATTTCGAAGTGCAGGCCGTGGTTCTTCAGCAGGATGGCGATCGGGGCATTGGCATCGCCCTGGAAGCCGATCAGCTGAGCATCGTTGCGCAGGCCGGTGTTGCTGCCGCCCTTGAGGGAGACCAGCAGTTTGCCGTCAACGATCTTGTAGCCGGTGGAGTCGACATGGGAGCCGGCAGCCAGTGGCGCCGCTTCGTCGAGGAAGGCACGGGCGAAGGCGATGACTTTGTCGCCACGCACCTTGTTGTAGCCTTTGCCTTTTTCCGCGCCACCGTCTTCGCTGATCGCGTCGGTGCCGTAGAGGGCGTCGTACAGCGAACCCCAACGGGCGTTCGAGGCATTGAGGGCGAAGCGGGCGTTCATTACCGGCACGACGAGTTGCGGGCCGGCGGTACGGGCGATTTCATCATCGACGTTTTGCGTCGTTGCCTGGAAATCAGCCGCTTCTGGCAGCAGATAACCGATTTCTTGCAGGAACGCTTTGTAGGCTACGGCGTCGTGCGCCTTGCCAGCGTGTTCCTGGTGCCAGGCATCAAGACGAGCCTGGAAGTCATCGCGTTTGGCGAGTAGGGCTTTGTTCTTCGGCGCCAGGTCATGAATGACCTTGTCGGCACCTTCCCAGAATTTGTCGGCGGTGAGGCCGGTACCGGGAATGGCTTCGTTGTTCACGAAGTCGAACAGGACTTTGGCGACCTGCAGGCCACCGACTTGAACGTGTTCAGTCATTGCTTGCCTCACTCTGCTCAGCTATTTCGCTTTTCAGCTCTTCAATTTAACAATGAAGCCTCTGGCCATTTAAACCACAAACCTTCCGACCAGTACATGCCATTGCTGGCGGCTGGGCTGGGACCAATCAACGGCTTGTTGGCCTTGCTGACGGGGCTTTCAGGGTTGCGAACGTGCCTTGGGCAGACATCGATCCAGCGTTATGTAGTGCGCGCTGCGGCATACTACATGATGCGTTGCGCTTGTGAAAATCAGACTAATTACGTCGTTCTGCGACCTCATGACGCATTGCGGTCACGTCGCGGAACGGGATGTTCTCAAAAAACCAGCGGATTGTTCCAGCTAAATATAAAAAGTTGTACACATAAATACTGTGTGGCTTCCATTCAGCTTCGCTGAGCCTGCATTTGTGGCGAGGGAGCTTGCTCCCGCTCAGGTGCGAAGCATCCGCAAAAGATATTACTGCCTGGAGAGGTCGTCCTGCGGCCGCCAGCGGGAGCAAGCTCCCTCGCCACAGGTGTTGTTCACTTGAGCATGGCGGCTGAATGTCGGTGCTTGCCTATACTTGCCCTTCTACAACAAAAGTCATGACAAGAGGGCTGCGCCATGGACCATCTCGTACTCACTGTCTTCGCCCCGGACAAGCCCGGGCAGGTCGAGCGCATCGCCCAATGCATCGCCGAGCACGGTGGCAACTGGCTGGAAAGCCGCATGTCACGGATGGCCGGGCAGTTCGCCGGAATTCTGCGGGTGGGCGTGCCGGCGGAGGCTTACGACGAATTAGTCGATTCCTTACAAGCACTGTCGGCCCAAGGCATTCGCGTGCTGATTGCCGAGAGCGGCATCGAGCAGTCCTGCACCTGGAAACCGATCGCCATGGAGCTGGTGGGCAATGACCGCCCGGGGATCGTGCGGGATATCACTCGGCTGTTGAGCGAGCAAGGTGTGAACCTGGAAAGGTTGGTCACTGAAGTGCGCCCGGCGCCGATGAGCAGCGAGCCGCTGTTTCACGCCGAAGCGATTCTGGCGGTGCCGCTGACGCTGTCGCTGGATGTGCTGCAATCGCGCCTGGAAACCCTGGCCGATGATCTGATGGTCGAGCTGGTGTTACGCACAGACGTTTAACCGGCGCTTGGGTTATCCAGTGTTAACGTGCACCTGCCTGTGGATAACCTGTAGAGACCAGGCGCAGCGCCAGGCCGGCCGTGGCTTGCAGGGAACTGATCAAAAAACCGCCAACATTCAGTGACTTGCGCACAAACGGCGGGGATCACGCTGTGGATAACCTTGGGAAGGAACGTTGCAGGCCACGAGAACCGTGGCCTGCGAAGCTTTGTGCGTTTTTTGATCAGCTGCGTCGACGCAGACTGATCACCGCATCGACGCTGTAAACGGCCAGACCGGCCCAGATAAAGATGAACGCGATCAGGGTGCTCGACGACAAATGCTCGCCGAACAGCAACACTGCCTGCAGCAGCACCAGGGTCGGCGCCAGGTATTGCAGGAAGCCGATGGTGGTGTAGGGCAGGTGGCGGGTGGCGGCGTTGAAGCACACCAGCGGCACCAGCGTCACCGGGCCGGCCGCCACCAGCCACCAGGCTTGTGATGTGGTCCAGAACTCGGGTTGGGCGCTGGTGGCGGTCTGGTTGAACAGCAGCCAGGCCAGAGCAATCGGCACCAGCATCCAGGTTTCCACCACCAGACCCGGCAAGGCTTTGACCGGCGCCTGTTTGCGGATCAAACCGTAGAAACCGAAGGTCAGCGCCAGCACCAGCGACACCCACGGCAGACTGCCGACCTGCCACACCTGCTGCGCCACGCCGATGGCCGCCAGGCCCACCGCGACCCACTGCATGCGCCGCAGACGTTCACCGAGAATCAGCATGCCCAACAGCACGTTGACCAGCGGGTTGATGTAGTAACCGAGGCTCGCTTCGAGCATGCGCCCGTTGTTCACCGACCATACGTAGGTCAGCCAGTTGGCCGCGATCAGGGTGCCGCTCAGTGCCAGAATCGCCAGACGCTTGGGGTTGTCGAGCAACTCGCGCAACCAGCCGGGATGCTTCCACACCATCAGCAGCAAGGCGCCGAACAGCGCTGACCACAGCACTCGGTGAATGATGATTTCGACGGCCGGGACTTCGGCGATGGCTTTGAAATAGATCGGGAACAGGCCCCAGATGATGTAGGCACTCAGGCCCAGAATGTACCCGCGACGCGGGTTGGCGGCTTGCATGCAGAATCCTTGCTCAGGCAGCTGACAAAGGAGGGATTGTAAGGAGGTTGTATAGATGTGTCGTGTCAGAAAGTGAAAAGATCGCAGCCTTTGGCAGCTCCTACAGGGGAATGCGATCCATGTAGGAGAGCCAAAGGCTGCGATCTTTTGATCTTTAATTCAGAACAACTTCAAAGGTTCTTCATTGAGCGCGGACAACTGCTCGCGCAGCGCCAGCACCTGATCGCCCCAATAACGCTCGGTACCAAACCACGGAAAGCTGTGCGGGAACGCCGGGTCGTCCCAGCGCCGCGCCAGCCAGGCGCTGTAGTGCATCAGGCGCAGGGCGCGCAGCGGCTCGATCAGTGCCAGCTCGCGCGGATCGAAGTCGTGGAATTCGTTGTAGCCGTCCATCAGTTCCGACAGTTGGCCGAGGCATTCCTGACGGTCGCCCGCCAGCATCATCCAGATGTCCTGCACCGCCGGGCCCATGCGGCAGTCGTCGAGGTCGACGATGTGGAACATCTCGTCGCGGCACATCATGTTGCCGGGGTGGCAGTCGCCGTGCATGCGGATGTTCTGGTGCGGCGTGGCGGCGTACACATCTTCCACACGCTTGAGCAGATCGCGAGCGACGGACTCGTAGGCGGGCAACAGGCTCTTGGGAATGAAGTTGCCCTCGAGCAGCGTGTTCAGCGAATCATGGCCGAAGTTTTTCACGCCCAGCGCTTCGCGGTGCTCGAACGGCTTGGTCGCGCCAACCGCATGAATGCGCCCGAGCAATTGGCCGAGGCGATACAACTGATCGAGATTGCCCGGCTCCGGCGCACGGCCGCCACGGCGGGGAAACAGGGTGAAGCGGAAACCGGCGTGTTCGTGCAGGGTCTGGCCGTTGTGGATCAGCGGCGCGACCACCGGGATGTCGACGTCGGCCAACTCAAAGGTGAACGTGTGTTCTTCGAGGATGGCTTCGTTGGTCCAGCGCTGCGGACGGTAGAACTTGGCGATCAGCGGTTCGGAGTCTTCGATGCCGACCTGATAGACGCGGTTTTCGTAGCTGTTGAGCGCGAGAATACGCGCATCACTGAGGAACCCGATGCTTTCGACGGCATCGAGTACAAGGTCTGGGGTGAGGGTTTCAAACGGGTGGGCCATGCTGACTCCTGCGCGCAGCAGGCTGCCGCGTCCGGCCCAGCATGGTAGCGCAGATGGCAGCGGGGGAGGTGGTTGGTGTCTGTGCTGACGCCATCGCTGGCAAGCCAGCTCCCACATTTGGAATGCAATCCCCTGTGGGAGCTGGCTTGCCAGCGATGAGGCCCGATCAGGCGCCGACTACTCCGCCATCCTCACGGGTAATCGCCATCACCGAAGACCGCGGCTTGCCGTTCGGCAGATGCTCGGGGAAAGTCGACCCACCGTTCTCCCCCGGGTGCTGAATCCCGACAAACAACGTCTTCTGATCCGGCGAGAAGCTGATCCCGGTGACTTCGCAACCGATCGGTCCGACCATGAAGCGGCGAATCTCGCCGGTCTTGGGATCGGCGCAGAGCATCTGGTTGTTGCCCATCCCGGCGAAGTCGCCGGCGTTGCTCGAGTCACCGTCAGTCAGAATCCACAAGCGTCCGGCCTTGTCGAAACCCAGGCCATCGGGGCTGTTGAACATGTTCTGCGCATTGATATTCGACGAGCCGCCCTTCGGCGTACCGGCGTGCACGCTCGGGTTGCCGGCCACCACGAACAGGTCCCAGGCGAAGGTCTTCGACGCGTGATCGTCGCGGTCGGTGCGCCAGCGCAGGATCTGCCCGTAGACGTTCTTCGCGCGCGGGTTGGGCCCGCCCACCGGTTGCCCGTCTTCGCCGCGTTTGGCGTTGTTGGTCAGGGTGCAATAGACCTGGCCGTCCTTCGGACTGACCACGATCCACTCCGGGCGGTCCATGCGCGTCGCGCCGACCACGCTGGCGGCAAGGCGCGCATGGATCAGCACTTCGGCCTGATCGGCGAAGCCGCTGCTGGCGTCGATGCCGTTTTTGCCGTGAGTCAGTTCGATCCACTGGCCCTGGCCTTTCGGGTGATCGGGGTTGCTGTCGCCGTTATCGAACTTCGCCACGTACAGGGTGCCGTGGTCGAGGATGTCGCGGTTGGCTTTCGGGTTGCGGTGGTTGATGCGGTCGCGGCTGACGAATTTGTAGATGAACTCGCCACGCTCGTCGTCGCCCATGTACACCACGGCGCGACCGTCATCGGTCTCGGCCAGGGCGGCGTTTTCATGTTTGAAGCGGCCCAGTGCGGTGCGTTTGACCGGAGTCGATTGCGGATCGAACGGATCGATCTCGACCACCCAGCCGTGACGGTTGAGTTCGTTAGGGTTCTTGGCCATGTCGAAACGCGGGTCGAACGGGTGCCAGTTGATCTCGCGGCTGGCAGCCGAGACGCCGTAGCGCTTTTGCGCCGGGTCGAACTGCTGTTGGGCGTTGCTGCTGCCGAAGCAGTCGGTGAAGTTCTCTTCGCAGGTCAGATAAGTGCCCCAAGGGGTTTTACCGTTGGCGCAGTTCTGGAAGGTGCCGAGGACTTTCTTGCCGTGTTTGTCGGCAGCCGTTTTCATCAAATCGTGGCCGGCGGCCGGGCCACTGATGCGCAGCGGCGAGTTGCCGTGGATGCGGCGGTTGTAGCGTGAGCCCTGGACGAACTGCCACTGACCGTTCTTGCGTTGCACTTCGATCACCGACACGCCTTCGCAGGCCAGCGCCTTGCGCACGTCTTCGGCCGATTGCGGCATGCCGCCGTGCGGGTAGAGGTAGCGGTAGTTGGTGTATTCGTTGTTGATGGCCATCAGCGCGCGGTTTCGGTCGTCGGGGAATTCGAACAGACTCATGCCGTCGTTGTTGTCACCGAACTGCACTTCCTGTGCGGCGGCGGTGCCATTGCCGCTCGGGTCGAAGGCCGGGCCGTTCTTTTGCAGCGGCTGGCCCCAACTGATCAGCACCGAGGATTTGTAGCCCTTGGGCAGGCTGATGACGTCGGTGGTCGCAGCGGGAATGCTCTCGAAACCGAGCAGGCGACTGTTGCCGGCGCTGACTCCGGCAGCCAGTGCGCTGCGGGTCAGCAGGTTGCCGCCGAGGAACATGGCTGCGCCGCACAGCGCGCCGGCGCTGATGAAACCGCGACGGCTGAGGCCGACCATCTTTTCCAGATCAGTGGATTGGTTTTCTTCTAATAGGCTCACATCAGGCTCCCTGCTTGGTTTTGGCAGCAACCTTAATGGGGCGCGATGAAGTTTTTGTTGCAGGAAGTCCGTTACAGCGGCGTGCCGATCAGCACATTGTACGGCGAAAACTGCACCTGCACCGGTTGCGCGACATTCAGCCCGCGCGTGCGCAGCTGCAGCGGCTCGGCCAGAGCGCAGAGGATCTGGCCGTTGGGCAGGGCGACGCGCACTTCGCTGGGGCCATCCTCGGCGTCGAGAATGGCTTCGATGGTACCGCTCAGAAGATTGTGTCCAGATGTTGCGACCTGGTTCGGCGCCAGCAATTCAAGCCAACCAGCCTTGATCAGTGCCACCACTTCGGTGCCCGGTTGCAGCTCCAGGTGCACGGTGCTGTCGTGGGTGATTTGCGCATCGATGCACAGGCCTTCGGCCAGTTCGAGGCGGATCAGGTCATTGCGCCCCTGGCCGTCGATCGCCACGACCTTGCCGTGCAACTGGTTGCGGGCGCTGGTGCGCAGCATCAGGCGACCGAGCAGGTCCAGGTCGCTGGCGTCTTCGGCGGCTTCCAGCACCTGCGCCTGCAAGGCCTGCAGCTTTTGATAAAGACGCAACACTCGCTCGCCCTCGCTGGACAGCCTGGCGCCACCACCGCCCTTGCCACCGACGACGCGTTCCACCAGTGGTTTCTGCGCCAGGTTGTTCAGCTCATCGATCGCGTCCCAGGCCGCTTTGTAACTCAGCCCGGCGCTTTTCGCGGCGCGGGTGATCGAACCCTGTTCGGCAATGTGCTGCAGCAGGGCAATGCGCTGCGGACGGCGGACGATGTGCTGGGACAACAGGCTGGGCAGGGACATGGATAAGCGCTTTTTTGCGGTGGCGGTGGGAAGTGAAGTTGGCGGCTTGCGGCGCGAGAGTCAAGCCGAGCCGAGATCCCTTGTAGGAGTGAGCCTGCTCGCGATGGCGTTGTCATTGCCAACATCTATGCTGACCTTTCCACCGCTATCGCGAGCAGGCTCACTCCTACAAGGGTGCCGATTTCAGCTTCCGGGCTTTGGTGTGCGGGCCAGGCAATAGACGTCGACCCTTGTCGCCCCTGCATCCCTCAACAGTCGCGCCAGTGCCTGGGCCGTGGCGCCGGTGGTCAGTACGTCATCGATCAACGCGAAGTGCCGACCTTTCACATCCGCCTCGGGCGCGAGTGCGAAGGCGTGACGCAAATTGCGCTTGCGCGCCTTGGCGTCCAGGTCCTGCTGGGCGCTGGTGTCGTGAATCCGCCGGAGCACCTGTTCTTCAAATGGCAGATCGAGCTGTTTGCTCAACCATCGCCCCAGCATCGCGGCTTGATTGAACCCGCGTTGACGCAGGCGTTTGCTCGCCAGTGGCACTGGCAACAAGACGTCGGGTCGCGGCAAACCTTCATCGAAGCGATGTTGCAGGTATTGTCCGGCAACGTCGGCGAGCAGGTGACCAAACGGCCATTTCGCGTTGTGTTTAAAACGCGTAATCAGACTGTCCACCGGGAAGTCATAACGCCACGGCACCACCACCTGTTCGAAGGCCGGAGGCTCTAGCAGGCACTCGCCGCACGTCATGCCAGCGCCGGGTAACGGCAGGGCGCAGGTCTGGCAGTGCTCGCCGAGCCAGGGCAAATCGGTTTCGCAGGCGACGCAGATTGGCATTTCTGCTTCTGCGGGCTCATCGCACAGTAAGCAGGTTTGTACGTTTTTTAAACAGATGTAAACCTGTTGTTCGTGTCGTGGTTGACAGCGCATGGCTCTTCCTTAAATATGCCGAACATCCGTGTCGCGCCTGTGGGTATTCCGTTCCTGCAGCCGCCAGCCAAGCATAACCAAGGAACTGCCCATGAGCGCCAGCACCTCTGCCACCCTGCGTCACGACTGGTCTTTAGCCGAAGTCAAAGCCCTCTTCGTACAGCCATTCAACGACTTGCTGTTCCAGGCGCAGACAGTGCACCGCGCGCATTTCAACGCTAACCGCGTGCAGGTTTCCACCCTGCTGTCGATCAAGACCGGTGCCTGTCCGGAAGACTGCAAATACTGTCCGCAGTCCGGTCACTACAACACCGGTCTGGAAAAAGAAAAGCTGATGGAAGTGCAGAAGGTCCTCGAAGAGGCTGCCCGCGCCAAAGCCATCGGTTCGACGCGCTTCTGCATGGGCGCGGCGTGGAAACACCCGTCGGCCAAAGACATGCCGTACGTGCTGAAGATGGTCGAAGGCGTCAAGGCCATGGGCCTGGAAACCTGCATGACCCTCGGTCGTCTCGACCAGGAGCAGACCGCAGCGCTGGCCAAGGCTGGTCTGGATTACTACAACCACAACCTCGACACCTCGCCGGAGTTCTACGGCAGCATCATCACCACCCGTACTTACAGCGAGCGCCTGCAGACCCTGGCCTACGTGCGTGAGTCGGGGATGAAGATCTGCTCCGGCGGCATTCTCGGCATGGGCGAGTCGCTGGATGACCGCGCCAATCTGCTGATCCAGCTGGCCAACCTGCCGGAGCATCCGGAATCGGTGCCGATCAACATGCTGGTGAAAGTCGCCGGCACGCCGCTGGAAAACGCTGACGACGTCGACCCGTTCGACTTCATCCGCATGCTCGCCGTGGCGCGCATCCTTATGCCGCAATCCCACGTGCGCCTGTCCGCCGGCCGCGAAGCGATGAACGAGCAGATGCAGGCCCTGGCGTTCTTTGCCGGTGCCAACTCGATTTTCTACGGCGACAAACTGCTGACCACCGCCAACCCGCAGGCCGACAAGGACATGCAACTGTTTGCGCGTCTGGGCATCCAGCCGGAAGCGCGCGAAGAGCATTCCGATGAGGTGCATCAGGCCGCGATCGAGCAGGCGCTGGTGGAGCAGAAGAGCAGCGAGCAGTTCTATAACGCTGCGGTTTGACCGCCACTTGAAATGCAAAACCTTGTAGGCGTGAGCCTGCTCGCGATAGCGGTCTGACATTCACCAATAATGTCGACTGATACACCGCCATCGCGAGCAGGCTCACTCCTACAGGGGATCTGTGTCACTTGAAAGTCGAGGCCTGCATGTCTTTCGATCTCGCCGCACGCCTTGCTGCCCGCCGTGCTGAAAACCTCTACCGCCAGCGCCCGTTGCTCGAGTCCCCGCAGGGACCTGAAGTGGTGGTCGACGGCCAGCCATTATTGGCGTTCTGCAACAACGACTACCTGGGCCTGGCCAATCACCCGCAGGTGATCGAAGCCTGGCGCGCCGGTGCCAAGCGCTGGGGCGTTGGTGGCGGCGCGTCGCATCTGGTGATCGGCCATAGCGGCCCGCACCATGCGCTCGAAGAAGCATTGGCCGATCTCACTGGCCGGCCGCGTGCGCTGCTGTTCACCACCGGCTACATGGCCAACCTCGGCGCGGTCACGGCGCTGGTCGGGCAGGGCGATACGGTGTTGGAAGACCGGCTCAACCATGCCTCGCTGCTTGATGCGGGGCTGTTGTCCGGCGCGCGTTTCAATCGTTATCTGCACAACGACGCCGACAGTCTGGCCAAGCGTCTGGAGAAAGCCACCGGCAATACGCTGGTGGTCACCGATGGCGTGTTCAGCATGGACGGCGACATCGCCGATCTGCCGGCGCTGGCGCGTGAGGCCAAGGCCAGGGGCGCGTGGCTGATGGTCGACGATGCCCATGGCTTCGGCCCGCTCGGCGCCAATGGCGGCGGGATCGTCGAGCATTTCGGCTTGAGTCAGGACGATGTGCCGGTGCTGGTCGGCACCCTCGGCAAGGCGTTCGGCACCGCCGGCGCCTTTGTCGCCGGCAGCGAAGAGCTGATCGAAAGCCTGATCCAGTTCGCCCGGCCGTACATCTACACCACCAGCCAACCTCCGGCGCTGGCCTGTGCCACGCTGAAAAGTCTGGAGTTGCTGCGCAGCGAACACTGGCGTCGTGAACATTTGCAGACGCTGATTCGCCAGTTCCGCCAAGGTGCCAAGCAGATCGGTCTGCAACTGATGGACAGCTTCACCCCGATCCAGCCGATCCTGATCGGCGATGCCGCTCGCGCGGTGCGCCTGTCGCAGATGCTGCGTGAGCGTGGCTTGATGGTCACTGCAATCCGTCCGCCTACCGTGCCCGCTGGCAGCGCACGCCTGCGCGTGACCCTGACCGCCGCCCACAGCGTGGCGCAGGTGCAGCTATTGTTAGAAGGACTGGCCGATTGCTTTGCCCAACTGTCGCCGGAGCCAAGCCATGCGTGATCGCCTGATTCTGCTGCCCGGCTGGGGCCTCGGTGTTTCGCCGCTGGAGCCCTTGGCGGCGGCGTTGCGCGGGCTCGACGAGCATCTGCATGTCGAGATCGAGCCGTTGCCGGAGCTGGACTCCAGCGCTCTGCAGGACTGGCTCAACGAACTCGATGAGCGCATTCCTCAAGATGTGTGGCTGGGCGGCTGGTCGCTGGGCGGCATGCTTGCCTCTGAATTGGCAGCACGGCGCGGTGAGCGTTGCTGCGGCCTGCTGACCTTGGCGAGTAATCCGTCGTTCGTGGCTCACGAGCAATGGCCGAGTGCGATGCCGGGCGAAACGTTCGATGCGTTTCTTGCCGGTTGCACGGCCGATCCGAAAACCACCCTCAAACGTTTTACGCTGCTGTGTGCCCAGGGTGCGCAAGACCCACGCGGTTTGTCGCGCCTGATGCTCGGCGGCGCGCCGAACACCGCGCCAGTCGCATTGATGGTCGGGCTGGAATTGCTCGCCCAACTGGACACCCGTGATGCGTTGCAGGCGTTCCGTGGGCCGCAATTGCACCTGTTCGCCGGGCAGGACGGCCTGGTGCCTGCGGAGGCGGCGGGCGTTTTGTTCGCGCTGTTGCCGGATATCGAAATTGGCCTGATCGAACAGGCCAGTCATGCGTTTCTTCTGGAAGACCCCCATGGTGTGGCGGGTGCGATCCAGGCTTTTCTACATGAGTGTGGCGATGACTGATTTGTCTCTTGTTGCGCTGCCCGGCGGCTTGCCCGACAAGCGCCAGGTCGCGGCCTCCTTTTCCCGTGCAGCGGCCAGTTACGACAGCGTCGCCGAGTTGCAGCGCGACGTTGGCACGCAGTTGCTGCAGCGCTTGCCGGCGAGTTTCGTGCCGTCCCGTTGGCTGGATCTGGGTTGCGGCACCGGTTATTTCACTCGCGCACTGGCCGAGCGTTTCCCGGATGGCCAGGGGTTGGCGCTGGACATCGCCGAAGGCATGCTCGAGCACGCACGTCCGCTGGGCGGCGCGGAGCATTTCATCGCCGGTGATGCCGAGCGTCTGCCGCTGCAGGATGCGACCTGCGAGCTGGTTTTCTCCAGCCTTGCGGTGCAGTGGTGCGCCGACTTCGAATCGGTGCTCAATGAGGCTGTTCGCGTGCTGAAACCCGGCGGGATTTTTGCGTTTGCTAGTCTTTGTGTCGGGACGCTGTACGAATTGCGCGACAGCTGGCGCGAGGTCGATGGGCTGGTGCACGTCAACCGCTTCCGTGAGTTCGCCCGTTATCAACAGTTGTGCACGGCCAGCGGCTTGCGCACGGTGAGTCTGCAGAATCAGGCGCACGTGCTGCATTATCCGGATGTGCGCAGCCTGACCCATGAGCTCAAGGCGCTGGGTGCGCACAATCTGAACCCTGGTCGACCGGGAGGTTTGACCGGGCGAGCGCGGATTCTCGGTCTGGTCGAGGCTTATGAGCAGTACCGTCAGGCACAGGGATTGCCGGCGACCTATCAAGTGGTTTACGCCGTGTTGGAGAAACCCTTATGAGCGCAGCCTATTTCATCACCGGAACGGACACCGACGTCGGCAAAACCACCGTGGCTGCCGGGTTGCTGCATGCGGCACGATCAGCAGGGTTGAGTACGGCGGCGGGCAAACCGGTGGCTTCGGGCTGCGAAGTGACGCCCAAAGGGCTGCGCAATGCCGATGCGCTGGCATTGCTGGCTGAGTGTTCGCTGCCACTGACGTATCAACAGGTCAATCCGGTGGCGTTCGAACCGGCCATCGCCCCGCATCTGGCGGCGCGCGAGGCAGGCGTGGCGTTGACGGTGCAATCGTTGCTGGCACCGATGCGCGAGATTCTGGCGCTGAATGCCGATTTCACCCTGATTGAGGGGGCGGGTGGCTGGCGCGTCCCGTTGGCGGATCAGGCCAATCTCTCCGACCTGGCCATGGCGTTGAAGCTGCCGGTGATCCTGGTGGTGGGGGTCCGGTTGGGCTGCATCAGTCATGCGTTGCTGACGGCTGAGGCGATCGCGCGCGATGGCCTGCAACTGGCCGGTTGGGTGGCCAACATCATTGATCCGAAGACTTCGCGGCTGGAAGAGAACCTGGCGACCCTGGCCGAGCGGCTGCCAGCGCCGTGCCTGGGGCGTGTGCCGAAATTGAAGGCGCTGAGCGCCGAGGCGGTGGCGGATCATTTGCAGCTGGATTTGCTCGACTAATGTTTTTGGCTATGACAAGGCACTGTGCCATCAGTATTTTTGACGGGTGTTTTTCTGGCGCCTCTGCTTCAATGGCAACCATTGATCCTTCCCAAGGATGAGAACTCCCATGGAAATCTCCGGTAATACAGCTTTTTATGCGGGTTTGAGCACCATTCAGACCGGGCAGAACCGCGTCGATCAGGCCGCCAGCCAGATTGCCAACAACACCATCGAGCGTTCGGTTACCAGCCAGTCTTCCGAAGCGCAAGTGGATCGTCTGCGCGGTATTGACCGCAGCCAGCAAATGGATCCGGCCAGCGCCATGGCCGAGATGGCCCAAGGCAAGTTCCAGGTGGAGCTGGGCACCAAGGTCGCCAAGGCCTCCGATGAAATGCTCGGTACCATCATCGACACGTTTGCCTAGGATCTTGTCACTGAAAAAGCGCTCAAAACCTTTGAGCGCTTTTTTTTGAAGGGTCAAGACTGACCGCGCAAACCTACCGCCAGCGCGTACGAACTTCTGTTAACTGCCGTTAGAACCAACCGTCCAGAAGTCTGAATGGCGATATCCGAGTAGCTAATCGGCTTTGGTGCCGATGTGAAACCGAAATCTGGCCGTCCATCCTCCAGAAAACGTTTCACAATGGACTCCTTCCCATCCCGCGTTTGAGCGGTGCCGGCTAAAACAATCCTGCCGCTGGATTGCACCGACATGCACGCCCATTGAAGGTTGTCGTATCCATCGCGGGTCAGAACGGGCATGCCATCGTTAAACGCTGGATCAATCTGGCCATCAGCATCAAATCTCATCAACAGAGCAGCGCTCTGCGGTCCGGTGATGGAGCCGGCACATATCAACTTGTCCTGATGGACAACCAGTTGATTAATCAAAGTGTTTTTTTCAGGTACTGCGTACTGCGCATATCCGTCGTCGCCGAAGCTCAGGTCGGGGCTGCCGTCGGTGGTGTAACGCGCCAGTGTGAGTTGATGTTGTCCATTACTGATCATCAGGCCTGCGACGATAATTTTTCCGTCGCGCTGGACTTGTACGTGATCGGCGTTAGTAGGTTTGCCATCAAACACGACATCAATACTTCCGCCGTTGCCAAACGTTGAGTCCCGCGAGCCGTCACTGTTTAATCGAGTCAGTTTGCTGGCGTAGTTAGAGGAATTCGCCGGCGCCAGCTGATACACGTTGGCGATCAGTATCTTGCCATCCGTTTGCAGGCAGCCATCGGCCATTTTTCTCGGAAACGGCGAGGCAGTCGCGTCTTCAGGAGGATGGCGCAATACCTGGCGCTCGAATACCAGATCAGGCGTTCCGTTGGCGTTAAAGCGGGTGATGGCCGGATGGGCGACGCGAAGGCGACTGTCGTTTGATTCGGGCGTGAAAGTGCCAATCATGATGATCTTGCCATCACGCTGTAGTAACAGCCGCGTCGGGCTGGACGTGCCTTCTGATTCAAACCCTGCTGATGTCGGTTGAAAGCCTGCGAGGGGGAAACCGTTCGCGTCTGCACGACTGAATTGATATTTGCCGTCTTCTGATGTGCTGGCCAGATTGAGCGACTGGTCAGGGCTCAGGACGACCGCGCGAATATTTCTGGGAACGATGGGAGTGATCGGCTCCGGAAAAAAGTAGCCCTTTTCAAGCCCGAAATCTGGATCAAGGTCCGGATCCCGCCACCATGCTTCACTATCCTTCAATACGTCCATTGTCATGTCCTATGTTAGGTCTGATGAAGGCACTTCGACTGGAAACGTGCTGTCGCTATCAGATACCCGCTGAAACATGTGCACAACTGTCAGAAATTACAGGGGGGGCCTGATATTCGCGTCTATCCAGTTTTTTCGGTCATGGATCGTGCTCTATCAGCTGACGGGGTTGATGCCTTGACGGCCAGAGGGGCAGAACCACAAAGATGGCGGTGCCTGTGAGGGGCGTGGTGACGAACGGCAAAAGATCGATGCTTGACAAGATTTCGGCGTAAACGTATGTTTCAAACAACTGTTTGACCGTCATAACAAATCAACGCGGTCGTTCATTCCCGGTTACATCAGCAGAGGTTTATCGCTATGCCTGACTACAAGGCCCCCTTGCGTGATATTCGCTTCGTTCGTGACGAACTGCTTGGCTACGAAGCGCACTATCAGAGCCTTCCGGCTTGCGCCGACGCAACTCCGGACATGGTTGATGCCATTCTCGAAGAAGGCGCCAAGTTTTGTGAGCAGGTACTGGCGCCGCTGAACCGTGTGGGCGACCTCGAAGGCTGCACCTGGAGCGAGTCTGGCGTGAAAACCCCGACTGGCTTCAAAGAGGCGTACAAGCAATTCGTCGAAGGCGGCTGGCCAAGCCTGGCGCACGACGTCGAGCACGGCGGTCAAGGCCTGCCGGAGTCGCTGGGTCTGGCCGTCAGCGAAATGGTTGGCGAAGCCAACTGGTCGTGGGGCATGTACCCAGGGCTGTCGCACGGCGCGATGAACACCATCTCCGAGCACGGCACCCCTGAGCAGCAAGAAGCCTATTTGACCAAACTGGTGTCCGGCGAGTGGACCGGCACCATGTGCCTGACCGAACCGCATTGCGGCACCGACCTGGGCATGCTGCGCACCAAGGCCGAGCCTCAGGCCGACGGTTCCTACAAAGTCTCCGGCACCAAGATCTTTATCTCGGCCGGTGAGCACGACATGGCCGACAACATCGTCCACATCGTACTGGCCCGCCTGCCGGACGCACCGGCTGGCACCAAAGGCATTTCGCTGTTCATCGTTCCAAAGTTCCTGCCGAACGCTGATGGCACCATCGGTGCTCGCAATGCCGTGAGCTGCGGCTCGCTGGAACACAAGATGGGCATCCACGGCAACGCCACTTGCGTGATGAACTTCGACGGCGCCACCGGTTTCCTGATCGGCCCGGCGAACAAAGGCCTGAACTGCATGTTCACCTTTATGAACACCGCACGTCTGGGTACCGCACTGCAAGGTCTGGCCCACGCCGAAATCGGCTTCCAGGGCGGCCTGAAATACGCTCGCGATCGTCTGCAAATGCGCTCCCTGACGGGCCCGAAAGCGCCGGACAAAGCCGCTGACCCGATCATCGTGCACCCAGACGTGCGCCGCATGCTGTTGACCATGAAGGCATTCGCCGAAGGCAACCGCGCGATGGTGTACTTCACTGCCAAACAGGTCGACATCGTCAAATACGGCGTCGATGAAGAAGAGAAGAAAAAGGCAGACGCACTGCTGGCGTTCATGACGCCAATCGCCAAAGCCTTCATGACCGAAGTCGGTTTCGAAGCCGCCAACCACGGCGTGCAGATCTACGGCGGCCACGGCTTCATCGCCGAGTGGGGCATGGAGCAGAACGTTCGCGACAGCCGCATCTCGATGCTGTACGAAGGCACCACCGGTATCCAGGCGCTCGACCTGCTGGGCCGTAAAGTGCTGATGACTCAAGGCGAGGCTCTGAAAGGCTTCACCAAGATCGTCCACAAGTTCTGCCAGACCAACGAAGGCAACGAAGCCGTCAAAGAATTCGTTGCACCGCTGGCAGCACTGAACAAAGAGTGGGGCGAGCTGACCATGAAGGTCGGTATGGCCGCCATGAAGGATCGCGAAGAAGTCGGCGCGGCCTCCGTGGACTACCTGATGTACTCCGGTTACGCCTGCTTGGCCTACTTCTGGGCCGACATGGCACGTGTCGCCGCCGAGAAGCTGGCAGAAGGCAGCGGCGACGCAGCGTTCTACACCGCCAAGCTGCAAACCGCGCGCTTCTACTTCCAGCGCATCCTGCCACGTACCCGTACCCACGTGGCCACCATGCTGTCGGGCGCCAACAACCTGATGGACATGAAGGAAGAAGACTTCGCACTGGGCTACTAAGCCTTAACGCGGTCTGACGAAACCGTTGCTCCTTCGGGGGCAGCGGTTTTTTTGTTTCTGAAGCGCTCAGAAACCCGGCTTTTCTGCCGTTAAAGAGACTGCCTGTGATCTGGATCACATTGTGTGTGCTTAACTGGCCACATTGCAGGCACAATGCCATCTCTTTGATATGACGGGTCGGAGCTTTACCCTTGCCGCGTTCTTCCGCTGTACGTTTCAGTCATTTCCTACCTTCACTGCTGTTGTTGCTTGCGGGGTTGGCGGCTGCGTACGTCAAAGACCTCAACGTGTTCTTCACTTCGCTGTTCAACGTGCTGCCGACCCTGGTGCTGCTGTTGGGCGGGGCTTACTGCGCGGTTTACCGACGTCAGCGCGAACTGTTTCTGATGCTCACGGTGTACATCGCCTACTTTCTGCTCGACACCCAGACCGATTATTACCGCGACAACGGCAAAGTACGCGACGACGCCGCCGTGGTGTTCCACCTGGTCTGCCTGCTGCTGCCGCTGCTGTTCGGCTTGTTTGCGGCGTGGCAGGAGCGCACGCATCTGTTTCAAGACATGGTCGCGCGCTTCGCGGTGTTGCTGGCCTTCGGCAGTGTGGCGTTGGGGCTTGAGCAAAGTTATCCCCAGGCGCTGCTGATGTGGCTTTCGGAGATCCGCTGGCCGGCGCTGCACGGCGCGTGGATGAGCCTGATCCAGCTCTCTTATCCAGTATTTATCTCGGCGTTCCTGCTGCTGGCCTGGCAATACTGGCGCAACCCGCGCCCGCTGCACGCGGCGCAACTGGTTGGCCTGCTCGGCGTGTTCTGGATGCTGCCGAAAACCTTCATCCTGCCGTTTACCCTGAACATCATGTGCAGCCAAGTGATGTTGATGATCGCCGCCGCCGTTGCGCACGAGGCTTACCAAATGGCCTTCCGTGACGAACTCACCGGTCTGCCGGGGCGTCGCGCGCTCAACGAACGCATGCAACGTCTGGGGCGCAACTATGTGCTGGCGATGAGCGACGTCGATCACTTCAAGAAATTCAACGACACCCACGGTCACGATGTCGGTGACCAGGTGTTGCGTCTGGTCGCCAGCAAACTGTCGAAAATCAGCGGTGGCGGTAGGGCGTATCGCTATGGCGGTGAGGAATTTGCTTTGGTGTTCGCAGGCAAAACCCTTGAGGAGTGCATGCCGCACCTGGAAGTCATCCGCGAGTCGATTGCGTCCTACAACATTCAGTTGCGCAATCAGGAAAACCGTCCACAGGATGACTTGCAAGGTCGGCAGCGTCGCGGTGGTTCCGGTGCTTCCAGTGTCTCGGTCACGGTCAGTATCGGCGTCGCCGAACGCGTCGAGCAGCGGACCCCGGAAGAAGTCCTGAAGTCCGCCGACCAGGCGTTGTATAGCGCCAAGGGTGCCGGGCGTAACTGCGTCATGGCGTTCGGACAGAACCGCCGCGGGGCGGTGCGCATGGACAGCGCCGCCGGCTGAATCGAGGCCCAACCGTATATAAAGAGCCCGCTGCTTGCGGGCTTCTTTTTACCCTTGAAACGCCAGTGACCAAAAATAACAAATCGGTCACTGCCTGACCCTATGTGTCGCAAAAGTTGTTGAGGTACACTCGGCCTCACAGAAAACACCCTTCCACGAATCACCTGTTTAGATCTTGCGAGGTTTGCCATGGCTGACTACAAAGCGCCGCTGCGCGATATGCGCTTCGTCCTCAATGAAGTATTCGAAGTCGCCAAACTCTGGGCCGAACTCCCGGCACTGGCCGAGACCGTTGATGCGGAAACCGTAGAGGCCATTCTCGAAGAAGCCGGTAAGGTCACCAGCAAAAGCATCGCGCCACTGAGCCGAGCTGCCGACGAAGAAGGCTGCCACTGGAAGGACGGTGCCGTCACCACGCCGGCCGGTTTCCCACAGGCTTATCAGACTTACGCTGAAGGCGGCTGGGTCGGTGTCGGTGGCGATCCGGCTTACGGCGGCATGGGTATGCCCAAAGCCGTTTCGGCGCAGGTCGAAGAAATGGTCAACTCCGCCAGCCTGTCGTTCGGTCTGTATCCGATGTTGACCGCCGGCGCGTGCCTGTCGATCAACGCCCACGCCAGCGAAGAGCTGAAAGCCGCGTACCTGCCGAACATGTACGCCGGCATCTGGGCCGGGTCCATGTGCCTGACCGAGCCGCACGCCGGCACCGACCTGGGCATCATCCGCACCAAGGCCGAGCCTCAGGCCGACGGCTCCTACAAGGTCAGCGGCACCAAGATCTTCATCACCGGCGGTGAGCACGACCTGACCGAAAACATCATTCACCTGGTGCTGGCGAAACTGCCGGACGCCCCGGCGGGCCCGAAAGGTATTTCGCTGTTTCTGGTGCCGAAGTTCATGGTCAATGCCGATGGCAGCCTCGGCGCGCGCAACCCGGCGAACTGCGGTTCGATCGAACACAAGATGGGCATCCAGGCGTCCGCGACCTGCGTCATGAACTTTGATGAAGCCGTGGGTTATCTGGTCGGTGAACCGAACAAGGGCCTGGCGGCGATGTTCACCATGATGAACTACGAGCGTCTGGGCGTCGGCATTCAAGGCCTGGCCAGCGGTGAGCGTTCCTACCAGAACGCCGTCGAATACGCCCGTGATCGTCTGCAAAGCCGTTCACCGACCGGTGCGCAAAACAAAGACAAGGTCGCTGACCCGATCATCGTCCACCCGGACGTGCGTCGCATGCTGCTGACCATGAAAGCCTCGAACGAAGGTGGCCGCGCATTCTCCACCTACGTGGCGATGCAGCTCGACACCGCCAAGTTCAGCGAAGACCCGACCACCCGCAAGCGTGCGGAAGATCTGGTGGCGCTGCTGACGCCAGTGGCCAAGGCATTCCTGACCGACCTGGGTCTGGAAACCACCGTTCACGGCCAACAGATTTTCGGCGGCCACGGCTACATCCGCGAGTGGGGCCAGGAGCAACTGGTGCGTGACGTACGCATCACGCAAATCTACGAAGGCACCAATGGCATTCAGGCGCTGGACCTGGTCGGGCGCAAGATCGTCGGTAGCGGCGGCGCGTTCTACAAGTTGTTTGCTGACGAGATCCGCCACTTCACCGCGACGGCCAGCGCTGATCTGGGCGAATTCACCAAGCCGCTGAACGACGCCGTCGGCACTCTTGACGAGCTGACCGCATGGCTGCTGGATCGAGCGAAAACCAATCCGAACGAAATCGGCGCGGCCTCGGTCGAATATTTGCAAGCGTTCGGCTACACCGCCTACGCCTACATGTGGGCACTGATGGCGAAAGCCGCGCTGGGCAAAGAAGCGCAGGACGATTTCTACGCCAGCAAGCTGGGTACCGCGCGGTTCTATTTCGCCCGTCTGCTGCCGCGTATCCACTCGCTGAGCGCGTCAGTGAAGGCTGGTAGTGAATCGCTGTTCCTGCTGAACGCTGAACAGTTCTGATGATGTAGCGTGATGTAAGCATTCTCTTACATGACGTGCTGCTGTTCTCCCATAGGCGTAGATTGGATCCACAGCTAATCTACAACTCATGGACGTCGCGCAGGAAGCGCAAAGCAACAACACGGACACGTAGGATTCTGCCAGGGTGGCGGAGTGAAATGGATGTCAGGGAAACAGTCTGCAAAGCCCCGCTTCGGCGGGGTTTTCTTTTGCCTGAAGAAAAGTGTTCAGCTCAATGGATCTCGCGCAGGCGCGCCTTTGAGCGGTTTGTCCTCACGCTGAATCACCTCTTCCAGTAACGTCCGCAGCAGGGCCAAAGACGCCTGCTGGCGTTGCACATCGCGGCATACCAGCCCGACTGTCAGCGGCACCCGCGGTTCGCTCAGCGGTTTCCACAACAGATCCTCATCGTCGTATTCCTTCTGTGAACGCCCGGGCAGCACCGTCGCCAGTTTGGTGTGCGGCAGACTGTCGAGAATCCCCAGCATATTGTTCAGTTCGGCCTGCACCTGCGGCCGACGCCCGAGGCTCGTCAGTTGCGCCTGCCAGATCTGGCGGATCTGAAACTCTTCACCCAGCAGCAACATCGGCAACTCGGCGGCCTGACGCATCGAGACCTTCTTGAACTCACGCAACGGATGATCCGCCGGGATCACCAGCGTCAGCTCATCTTCATACAGCATCACGCCATGCAGCCCGGGCTGCCGCGGTGGCAGATAGCTGATACCGATGTCCAGCGAGCCGTTAAGCAAGCGGCGCTCGATTTCCAGCCCGGTCAGCTCATAAATCTGCACCACCAGATGCGGCTGCGCCTTGCGTACCCGCTCCAGCATTTGCGGCACGAGGCTGGTGTGCACGGTTTGCAGCACGCCAATCGCCAAGGTGCGCAAGGCCTGGCCCTTGAAGTTGCCCAGTGCCTCACGCGCGCGCTGCAGTCCATCGAGCAGCGGCAGGGCGTGGTTGTACAGCGTATGCGCGGCGAGTGTCGGCAACAGGCGTTTGCTGCTGCGTTCGAACAGGGTGACGTCGAGATTCTGCTCAAGTTGGCGAATCTGCTGCGACAGCGCCGGTTGCGAGATCGACAGGCGTTCGGCAGCGCGGCCGACATGACCCTCTTCGTAGACCGCGACGAAATAACGCAGTTGTTTGAAATCCATAAGTAATGCTTATCGAAAATGCTGGTAAATCGAAATGGCCCGAAGCCTTCAGTGAGCCTAGTCTAACCGCAATCACAAGGCTTACAGGGCCAGAGAGCGCGATGAATAGCGTTTGCTTCGACAGTGTTTGCATAGGCAGTTCAAAAAACCTCAAACGAGGTTTTTTTCAATGAATCTGTTCAGTTTGCGGCGCCAGGCGCCGAGTCTCGATGACCTCGCGTTTGATGCCAGCCCTCCCGATGCAGGCGAAAGCCTGAATGCCGCCCGCCTGATGCCCAGCGTCGAGCGCCCGCAGCAGGTGTTCGTTCGTGGTCAGGGTTCCTGGTTGTGGGACAGCAATGACCGCGCCTACCTCGACTTCTCCCAGGCCGGCGGCGCCAACAGTCTCGGGCACAGCCCCTCGGCGCTGGTCAAAGCCATTGCCGGGCAGGCCCAGGCGCTGATCAATCCCGGTTTCAATCTGCACAATCGCGGCATGCTCAGCCTCGCCGAGCGCCTGTGTGCCAGCACTCGCAGTGATCAGGCCTACCTGCTCAACAGCGGTAGTGAGGCTTGTGAAGCGGCGATCAAACTGGCGCGCAAATGGGGCCAGCTGCATCGTGGTGGCGCCTCACGGATCATCGTGGCCAAACAAGGCTGCCACGGCCGTAGTCTGGCGACGATTTCCGCGTCAGACAGTGGCAACCTGCACAACCGCTTCGCCCCGTTGCTGCCGGGTTTCGATCGAGTGCCATTCAACGACTTGCCGGCGCTGCACGCTGCGGTGGACGCGCACACCGTGGCGATCATGCTCGAACCGATCCAGAGCGATGCCGGGGTGATTCCGGCCACCGAACATTACCTCAAGGGTGTCGAGCGCCTGTGCCGCGAGCTGAGCATTCTGCTGATCCTTGACGAAGTGCAGACCGGCATCGGTCGCTGTGGCACCTTGCTCGCCGAACAGTCCTACGGCGTACGCGCCGATATCGTCGTGCTCGGCAAGGGCCTTGGCGGCGGCGTTCCGCTGGCGGCGTTGCTGGCTCGGGGCAAGGCCTGCTGCTTCGATGCGGGTGAGTTGGGCGGCACTCATCATGGCAACGCGCTGATGGCTGCGGCCGGTCTGGTGGTCCTCGACAGCGTGCAGGATCGGGCCTTTCTGCAGCAAGTCAACGAGAGCGGCCAGCACCTGCGTGAGGGCCTCGCGCGACTGGCACGCCGCTACGGCCATGGCGAGTTACGCGGGCAAGGGCTGTTCTGGGGCTTGAGCCTGTCAGAGGATTCTGCCGATGCCGTAGTCAATGCCGCGTTGCACGAAGGCTTGCTGCTCAACGCGCCGCATGCCAATTGCCTGCGCTTCACCCCGGCGCTCACCGTGAGCAAGGCCAACATCGACGAAATGCTCCTGCGTCTGACCCGCGCCTTTTCGCGGGTGCGCACCGCCCAACTGCAATGCCGTAAAGGAATTGCCGTTTGAGCTGAAGTGTCCTGCCTGATTTCAAGAACCGTCTCGCGGTATAACGCACGCCTCACGCCTGATTCTTTTGGCGTGGGGCGTTTTTTTGGCCTGGATGATGGCGATCAAATGGCGTTTGCACTGAACCCTGACGAATGGCGCTGGTCGATTAGCTTGTATGGCTCATGTGAGCCAACCCCCATTCAGGAGCTGACCATGGACTTCATTCGCATCATCATCGCCATTCTGTTGCCGCCACTGGGCGTGTTTCTGCAGGTCGGGTTCGGCGGGGCGTTCTGGTTGAATATTCTGCTGACGCTGTGTGGCTACATTCCGGGGATCGTGCATGCGGTGTATATCATTGCCAAGCGCTGAGCATTGCGGCGTCTGATACAAAGCCATCGCGAGCAGGCTCACTCCTACAGAGGATCGGTGTCGTTCACAAATCCTGTAGGAGTGAGCCTGCTCGCGATTGGGACACCGCAATTCCGAATAGCAAATGCGGTGTTCAGTCCGCCAACCCCATCACCCGCCGGTAAAACTTCCACTCCTGCTCCAGCGCATGCGCCTGATTCACCGCCCGGCGAAAGCCATGGCGCTCGTCAGCGTAGTAATGCGCTTCGACATCAATGCCATTGCGCTCCAGTGCCGTGACCATGTCGCGGGTCTGTTGCGGCACGACGACGGCGTCCAGTTCACCCTGAAAGAAAATCACCGGCACACGAATGTTGCTCGCGTGCAGCAATGGCGTGCGCGCCGCATAGCGCTCGGCGTCCTGCTCGGGATCGCCGATCAGCCAGTCCAGATAATCACCTTCAAACTTGTGCGTCGCCCGGGCCAGTGCCACCGGGTCGCTGACGCCATACAAACTGGCGCCGGCGCGGAACACCTGGTGAAACGCCAGTGCGCACAACGTGGTGTAACCCCCGGCGCTGCCGCCACGGATGAAGGCGCGCTCGCCATCGATCAAGCCTTGTCCGGCCAGGTATGCCACCACCGCGCAGGCGTCCTCGACATCCACCTCGCCCCAGCTCAGGTGCAAAGCCTGGCGATACTCGCGGCCATAACCGCTGCTGCCGCGATAGTTGAGGTCGGCGACGGCGAAACCGCGTTGCGTCCAGTACTGGATGCGCGGGTCGAGCATCGGGTAGCAGGCCGAGGTCGGGCCGCCGTGGATGAATACCACCAGCGGTGGTCTGGCTTCGTCATTCATGGCCGCGTAGAAAAAGCCATGGGCCTCGCCCGTGCCGCTCGGATAGCGCAGGGTTTGCGGACGGCTGATGCGTTCGGCGGGCAAGGGCGCCACACCACCGGCCAGCACCTGCACTTTGCGGGTAGCGCGATCAATCGCGATCACCGCTGAAGGGCTGATCGGCGAGGCAGCGATGCAGTAGATGAATTGCTGATCCAGCGCCAGATGGCGGAAGCGGCTGTAGTCGCCAGTGAAGTCTTCGCCGCCGAGCATCAGGCGGCCAAAACCGCCCTCGGTCCAACTCGCCAGTAACGAATCCTCGACCGGGAGCCAAGTGCAACCGCCCAGTTGCCACGGCGCCGGCGCATGATCGGCCTGCGCCGCTGGCAATGGTCTTAAGCCGTCGGAGGTTTCTACCCACGGCTGCCAGAATCCACCGCGATCGGTCAGGCAATGCAGGCGATTTCCGGCATCGAATCGCGGTTGCTGGATGGACTCTTCACCCTCGGCGCCAGCCACGCATCGCGGTGAACTGAATGCATCCTCGGCCAGGCGTTCAGCCACCATCAAACGCGTTGAGGTCCACGGCTGATGCGGGCGGCTCCACTCGATCCACGCCAAACGTCGACCATCCGGGCTGATGGTGGGGGAGGCATAAAAATCCGCGCCCTCAGCCAAGACATGCCGGGTGCCGTCAGCCAGATCAAGCGCTACCAGCCGATGCTGATCTTGCTGTTCCTCAACCGCCAGAACCTGGCCGCCAGCAAAATGCAGATCGCCATAACGGCACTCGCCTGACGTCAGCGCCTCAGGCGCGCCATCCAGCGTCTGTCGGTACAGCTGCTGGTCTGTCTCATTGACGAAAACCACCCCGTCCGGCGTCAGACAGAACGCCCCGCCGCCATATTCGTACACCCGGCTGCGCACACTGAAGCCCTTCGGCGTCAGGCATTTCGCCACGCCGTCGCGCCACTGCCAGATCCGGCACGCGGCATCTTCCGGGCGATATTCATTCCAGAACACACCGTGGGCGCCGAGCTGCAGCTCGGCGAAATCCATGCCGGCGGCGACGGCCTGGGTGGCGCTGAAAGGCTCAGCCCTTGGCGATGAGGCGTGAGTTTCGTTCATTACGGAAGGCCAGTTGTTCGATGGTCTGGGTAGCGTGCTCGGCTTCTTCGCGGGCCTTGAGGATCACGCCGTGATGTTCGGATTTGCTGCACACCGGGTCGGCATTGCTCGCGTCACCTGTGAGCATGAAGGCTTGGCAGCGGCAGCCGCCGAAGTCCTGTTCCTTCTCGTCGCAGGAGCGGCACGGCTCGGGCATCCAGTCGTAACCGCGAAAACGGTTGAAGCCGAACGAGTCGTACCAGATGTGCTGCATGCTGTGGTCGCGCACGTTGGGAAATTGTACCGGCAGTTGTCGGGCGCCATGACAGGGCAGGGCGGTGCCGTCCGGGGTGACCGTCAGAAACAGGCTGCCCCAGCCGTTCATGCAGGCTTTCGGGCGTTCTTCGTAGTAATCCGGGGTGACGAAAATCAGCTTGCATGGATGCCCTTCGGCTTCCAGCTTGGCGCGGTATTCGTTGGTGATGCGCTCGGCGCGCACCAGTTGCTCTTTGGTCGGCAACAGGCCGACACGATTGAGCTGCGCCCAGCCGTAGAACTGGCAGGTGGCGAGTTCGACGAAGTCGGCCTCCAGCGCGATGCACAGCTCGATGATGCGGTCGATCTTGTCGATGTTGTGCCGGTGGGTGACGAAGTTCAGCACCATCGGATAGCCGTGGGCCTTCACCGCACGAGCCATTTCCAGCTTCTGCGCGAAGGCTTTTTTCGAGCCGGCGAGCAGGTTATTCACTTGCTCGTCACTGGCCTGGAAACTGATCTGGATGTGATCGAGACCGGCCTTCTTGAAGTCGCTGATTTTCTGCTCGGTCAGGCCGATGCCGGAGGTGATCAGGTTGGTGTAAAACCCCAATTTTCGCGCTTCAGCTATCAGCTCGGCGAGGTCCTGGCGCACCAGTGGCTCGCCACCGGAAAAGCCCAACTGCGCCGCGCCCATCTCCCGCGCTTCGCGGAATACCTTGATCCACTGCTCGGTGCTCAGCTCTTTGCCCTGCTCGGCGAAATCCAGCGGATTGGAGCAGTACGGGCATTGCAGCGGGCAGCGGTAAGTCAGCTCGGCGAGCAGCCACAGCGGCAGGCCGACCTCAGGCTTGGGCGGCAGATCAGTCAAGGGTGATCCAGTGCTGCGCACGGGCAACCTCCATGAATTGCTCGATGTCGTCACCGAGCTCAGGCACGCCGGGGAACTGTTCATCGAGTTTGGCGATGATTGCCGCGACATCGCGTTCACCGTCGATCAAACCGCCGATCAGCCCGGCGCTGTCGTTGAGCTTGATCATGCCCTCGGGGTAGAGCAGCACGTGGCCTTTTTGCGCCGGTTCGTACTGGAAACGATAGCCGGGACGCCAGGTCGGGGTCTTGCTGCGGTCGAAACTCATAGGGTGATTCCTTTGTGCCAGACCCGTTGCTCGGTGACGCTGTGATACGGCGGGCGGTTCAGTTCGTAAGCCATGCTCATGGCATCGAGCATGCTCCAAAGAATGTCCAGTTTGAACTGGAGAATTTCCAGCATGCGCTCCTGACCCTCACGGGTCTTGTAGTGCTCGAGCGTGATCGCCAGACCATGCTCGACATCGCGCCGCGCCTGACCGAGGCGGGTACGGAAATATTCGTAACCGGCCGGGTCGATCCACGGGTAATGCTGCGGCCAGCTGTCGAGGCGCGACTGGTGGATCTGCGGCGCGAACAGTTCAGTCAGCGAGCTGCTGGCGGCTTCCTGCCAACTGGCGCGGCGGGCGAAGTTGACGTAGGCATCGACGGCGAAACGCACCCCGGGCAGCACCAGCTCCTGAGAGCGCAGTTGATCCGGGTCGAGACCGACCGCTTGCCCAAGGCGCAGCCAGGCTTCGATGCCGCCGTCTTCACCGGGAGCGCCGTCGTGGTCGAGCAGGCGTTGAATCCACTCGCGGCGGATTTCGCGATCCGGGCAATTGGCGAGAATCGCCGCGTCTTTCAGGGGGATGTTCACCTGATAGTAGAAGCGGTTGGCGACCCAGCCCTGAATCTGCTCGCGGGTGGCGCGGCCTTCATACATCGCCACGTGATACGGATGGTAGATGTGGTAGTAGGCGCCCTTGGCGCGCAGGGCCGCTTCGAATTCGCTGGGGGACATAGGCGTGTCAGTCATTGCGGTTCTCCGGGGAACAACCCTAGAAATATCTGGTGTCTGTGCCGGCCTTATCGCGAGCAGGCTCACTCCTACAGGTGATCGCATTCCAATGTAGGAGTGAGCCTGCTCGCGATAGACCGCGCAGCGGTCTCAAATGCTTACAGCACGATACTCATGCCATCAAACGCCACTTCAACATTACGCCGCGCCAGTTCCGCGCGCTCAGCCGAATCCTCATCGAGAATCGGGTTGGTGTTGTTGATGTGGATAAGCACCTTGCGCTGTTCGGGCAACTGTTCCAGCACTTCGAGCATGCCGCCGGGGCCGTTCTGCGCCAAGTGGCCCATCTCGCGACCGGTGCGGGTGCCGACGCCACGGCGCTGCATTTCATCGTCGTCCCACAGCGTACCGTCCACCAGCAAGCAATCGCTGCCGGCCATGATCTCCAGCAGCGGCGCGTCGACCTTGCCCAGGCCCGGGGCGTAAAACAGTTTGCCGCCGGTGTTGAGGTCTTCGACGATCAGGCCGATGTTGTCGCCCGGGTGCGGGTCGAAGCGGTGCGGCGAATACGGCGGCGCGGCGCTACGCAACGGCAGCGGGGTGAAGCGCAGGTTCGGGCAGGCGGCGACGGTGAAGCTCTGGTCGAGCTCGATGCGATTCCAGTCCAAGCCGCCGTTCCAGTGGGTGAGCATCTTGAACAGCGGGAAGCCGGTGCTCAGGTCTTCGTGAACCATGTCCGTGCACCACACCTGATGCGGGCAGCCTTCGCGCAGGCTGAGCAGGCCGGTGGTGTGGTCGATCTGGCTGTCCATCAGAATGATCGCGCTGATGCCGGTGTCACGCAGGGCGCGACCCGGTTGCATCGGGGCGAAACTCTGCAGTTGCGCGCGGATGTCCGGCGAGGCGTTGCACAGCACCCAGTTCACGCCATCATCGGAAATCGCGATGGACGACTGGGTGCGGGCCTTGGCATTCAGGCTGCCGTCGCGAAAGCCTGCGCAATTGACGCAGTTGCAGTTCCACTGCGGAAATCCGCCACCGGCGGCCGAACCCAGAATCTGGACGAACATGAACGCTCCCATCTTTCAACGCTGAAAATAAAACGCCTCGGCGAGCCGAGGCGTTGCACTGCAAGTCTGCGTAGGCAGAACTCAGCGGCTGGCGAAGTACATGGTGACTTCGAAGCCGATACGCAGGTCGGTGTAAGCCGGTTTGGTCCAAGCCATGAGGTGACTCCTTCAAGTGGGTGACGCGGTGGGTGGGATAGCGCTGTCCATAGTTATAGTCCACGGCAGCGCAGGGATGTTCCAAATAGTTAGGCTGCTATGTTACTCAAAATTTCCAGGTGATTGCCCGTGAATCTTTGAGAAAGCTCCTTGCAGCCTGCGTAATGATCATTTTCCCGCTTGCCACGGTGCGCCCGGTGACACGCTGCTGGCCAGACAGTGCCAGCCGGCCTCGGCGTTGATCAAGCGTTGCGCGGCCGCCAGCAGTGCCGGACGCTGCAGTTGCGCAATGGCTGCGATCAATTGCGCCAGATAATCCGACGAGTGGCCGGCGAGCTTGGCCTGCCACAGCAGCTCGGCGGCGTCCCTGACGGACAGATTGCTCTCGTCGAATTGCTCCACGAGTGACTGGCGCAACTGGTTGAAGCTGTGGTCGTCCAGGCTTTCGATCAGCTCCGGAGCGCTGGCGAGGAACTGTTGAATATGCTTGAGCAACGCCTCGGGCGCGGCGTTGGGCGACTGCACGCCAAACAGCAGTCCGCTCTGGCCGTGCAGCTGGCGCAAGGCGCTGAACACTGCATAACCCAACTGCAATTCGACCCGCAGACGCTGATAGAACGGTGTCTGGCACAGCTGCGCGAGCAGACGCCAAGCGGCTTCGTCGGCGATCTCGTGGCTCGCGGTCGGACAGAACAGCAGCAGCGCATGTTCGCTGGAGTCGGTGTCGATGTGGCTCCAGATTTGTCGAGCGTCACTCGCTGGCTGGACGGGGAGGTGATTGTCCGGGACCCCGGGGATCCGGCTCAGGGCCAGGCCCATGGCAGATTGGGTCTGTGCGCTCAAGCCAAGGGCGAGTCCGTCCCAACGGGAAGTTGTCCACAGTTGTTTGACGTCGTCCGAACGCGCCGCCGTTGGCAGGCAGTGTTCAGGCAATGCCTTGAGTAACTGGCGGATCGGTATCAGCGGGGCTTCTGGCTCTGGGCTCGCAGAATCGGCATCAACTTGCGTCAGACATTTCAGCGCATGCTCCAGGACGCTGGGCATGGGTTCCTGCAGACCGGTCAGTTTCAGCAGCCATTGAGTCCCGCTGGCACTGAATGACAACTCGACCCCGGCCTGACGCGCGTCCTCTTGGGTTTCCCGCAGACTGCGTTGCAGCTTCCCGTGCAGATCGGCCGTTGCCGCCGCTTCCAGTTGCCAGCGCAGGTAAATCGCCCCTTCAGCAGTGGTGTCCGCCAAAGCCTGGCTGAATTGCATCGGTGAGCGTTCGCGGCGGCTGCGTGAACGATCCTGAGCGAACGTGCGCAGGCCTCGGTGGGCGCTGGTTTGACCGCGAATCAACCCGGCATTGGCCAAAGGTTCGCTGGAGCCGAGGAAGGGGTTGGCGGCGGGTAGCTGCCAGTGCGCGCTGAAGTTACCCACAACGCCGATGTCGCGCAGGATCTGTCTGAGCGCGACGACGCCGTTTTCCGACAAGCCGTGTTCGTGGCGTTCGCTATCGAGCCGTGCCAGTTGCAGTGCGCCGCTGATCTGTTGCTGACGCTCCAGCAGCTTGGCGTACTCCTCGCGCAACGCTTTCCAGTCCTGCTGCGCGGCGAAGAAGCTCAGCCAATCCAGCACCTGTTCGCGAAGGGCGTTCAGGGATTCGCCGGCGGCGCTGAATTGCAGGTGCAGCAAGGCTTGTCCGGCAAACTGGTACAGCGGCGTGGCTTTCAGGCTGTGCGCGAGATTCTGTTGTTGCAGATGGGCGAGCAGGCCGCCGGGCTTGGCGTTGTTCAGCCAGTAGCAGAGGAACGCCAGCGCTTCGACGGAGGCGTCGGGCAGTGCTTCGAAGCCAAACAGTAGATGGCAGTGCTGCTCGCCGACCTGTTGATAACTGTTTGCCGGCAGTGGCTGGGTCGTCGCTTGCGCAATGTTATCCCCAACCGGCAACGCCGCCGCGAACTGCTGCGCCAGTGTTCGCAACACTTCAAGGCTTTGCGGCCCGACCAGACTCAAGGTCATTTGCCCGCTGCGATAAAAACGCTGATGAAACTCCTTCAACGCCTGCTGGAACGCCGGTTGCTCGACCTTCAGGCTGTCGCGATTACCCGCATGAAATCCACGCAACGGATGCGTCGCTGGTAAACCCTCGTACAAGGAAAGTGCCTGCTGCGCTGTAGGATCCTGCGACCACGCGACAAATTCCGCGTCGAGTACTTCGCGTTCACGCAACTGATCGTCCGGATTCATACGCGGGTGTGCGAGCATGTCTGACAGACGTTCGAGCCCGGCGCCGAAGGCCGAGGTCGGCAGTTCAAAGAAGAAGTCAGTGGTGCGCTCGCGGGTGCTGGCATTCACCTGGCCGCCATGCCTTTGCACGAACGCCATCAGTGCCTGATCGGCAGGAAAGCGCTCAGTGCCGAGAAACAGTAAATGCTCAAGGAAGTGCGCCAGCCCCGGCCACTCCAGCGGCACATCATGACTGCCGGCGGCCACTCGCAACGCGGCGGCGCTGCGCTTCAAGCCGGGCACATGACGCAGGGTCACGCGCAAGCCGTTGGCCAGAATTTCAGTGTGAGGGCGGGGGTGAGTCGGCGCAGGCATGGGCACTTCCAGAACAGTGAAGTGCCAATGCTAGCGGATTGCGTGGGGTCAGCGCTTGTTCAGTGCGTCGTAAAGCTCGGGACGACGGTCACTGAGGTAGCGATTGGCGGCGCGGGAATCGACCATCAACTGACGATCCAGCTCACCGACGATCAGCGCCTCATCAAGGCCCGCCTGGGCGACACGACTGCCGTCCGGCGCGGCGATGCTGCTTTGCCCGCAATAGTGGATCTCGCCTTCATGCCCGCAATAGTTGGCGTACGCCACGTAGCACTGGTTTTCGAAGGCGCGGGAACGCACGGTCACGTCGGCGACGAAATCGAACGGAATCATGTTCGCCGTCGGCACCAGAATCAGCTCGGCGCCGGCCAGCGCCAGACGCCGCGCGTTCTCCGGAAACTCCAGGTCGTAGCAGATCAGGAAGCCGAGCTTCCAGCCATTGAGCTCGACCACTGGAAACTCGTCTTCGCCCCGGCTGAACATTGAGCGATCCAGATCACCAAACAGATGCGTCTTGCGGTAATTGCACAGGCGCTCGCCGTGCGCATCGATCAACTGCACGGCGTTGTAGATCTGCCCGTCGGCGGTGCGCTCCGGATAGCCGTAGACAATCGCCAGGCCGGCGGCTTTGGCGATTCGAGCGATCTGTTGCGCCCACTCACCGTTGTAGACCTCGGCCAGCGTACTGGCTGCCTCGGCGCCGATGTTGTAGCCGGTCAGAAACATCTCCGGCAGCACCAGCAGGTCGGCGCCCTTGGCCTCCATCGCCACTTGGTGCAGGCGATGCAGGTTGGCGGCGGGCTCCAGGGGCAGCGGTGGACATTGGTAAAGGGCTACACGCATCAGGGATTCCTCTTACTCGGGCAAGGCGATAGGGCCGATGTCTTTGAACACATCACCCGGGCCCGGGTTCTCTTTATGTGTCGACCCGCCGAAATGCTTCATGATGCCCCACACCGCGTTGAGCGAGGTCTGCACTGCGCCTTCGACCCACGCCGGGGTCCACGATACGTCGTCGCCGGCGATGAAAATCCCGCGCTGCTCGGCGGGCATGTCGTCCTGCATGAAGTGCGCGTACATGCGCTGGTTGTAGCGATAGTGGCCGGGCAGGGCGCCTTTGAATGCACCGAGGAAGTGCGGATCGGCTTCCCACGACACGGTGATCGGATCGCCGATGATGCGCGCGGCGATGTCGACTTTCGGGTAAATCTTCTTCAGCGCGTTCAACGCCAGTTCCACGCGTTTTTCCACTGGGTGCGGCAGCATCTTCAGTGCGTCGCTCATCCACGAGTACGACAGGCAGATCACGCCCGGCTTGTCGTCACCGTTGTCGAACAGGTAGGTGCCACGGGTCAGGCGATCGGTGAGGGTCATGCTCATCAGGTCGCGACCGGTTTCCGGATCCTTGTCCTTCCAGAACGGCCGGTCGACCATCACGAAGGTTTTCGACGACTGCATGTAGCGCGTGCGGTCCAGCGCCATCCACATCTTCTGCGAGAACAGGGTTTCGTCGCACTCGATCTGGGTGGTCAGCAGCCAGCTCTGGCAGGTGGTCAGCACGGCGGCGTATTCACGGGTGTCGCCGTTGTTGTCGGTGACGGCGAACCGGCCGTCCGGCGCGTGGGCGATTTTCTTCACGCCGGAACGCGGCGCACCACGGTGCAGGGATTTCAGGCTGGTGCCTTCAGGCCAGTGCACGCAACGCTCCGGCACATGCCGCCAGATGCCTTGTGGCACTTGTTCCACGCCGCCGACCACCAGGTGCTGGTGATCGTCGCAGTTGGTCATCACCACCCGGAAGATTTCCAGCATCGAGTTAGGGAAGTCCGAGTCCCAGCCACCGGTGCCGAAACCGACCTGACCGAACACTTCGCGGTGATGGAACGACAGCTTGGCGAAGGCCTTGGAAGTGGCAACGAAGTCGTAGAAGGTGCGGTCGTCCCACAGCGGTACGAGCGTGTTCCACAGCTCTTTGAGGCGCGGCACATCGCGGTCGCGGATCGCTTGCTGGATATCGGAGAATTGCGAGCCGGCCTCCAGCGCATCCGCCCAGGCGTCAGCCACTTCCTGGAACAGTGCAGGAAGGTCCGCCAGTTTCTGTGCGTAATGGGTTTTGCCTTCCAGGTCGATCACCGTGCTGCCGGAAGCCGGCGTCAGCGGGTTCGGGAACGGTTTGGTCTCGAGGCCGAGCTTGTCGACGTAGTGGTAGAACGCGGTGGAGGACACCGGGAAACGCATGCCACCGAGTTCCGCGACAATGCCGTCGGTGCCGTTGAACGCTTGCGAACGCAGACGTCCGCCGAGCTTCGAAGCCTCGTAAACCACCGGTTTCAAACCGAGTTTCATCAGCTCGTACGCGGCCACCAGGCCTGCAATACCAGCGCCGACAATCGCCACTTCAGCGCCATGATGGTGTTCAGGAATACTGCCGAGACCGGCCGGGTGTTCGATCCAGTCGTCGAAAGCGAAGGGAAAGTCCGGACCGAAAATGGTGACTGGTTTTTTACCGTCTGCAGGATGGCGATTGTTCTTGTTCATGGCTGACCTTGCTGGCGACCCGACGCCGAATGCGCGTCTGAGTATAGGAAAAGATGCCAGCCATTCTAGGGAGCACGGACCACGTTAATAAGACGCAAAGTGTCGTCGTTTTGCCAAATAACTGATCAATATGACGATTAGTAACTACACACCGACCAAAATAGGGGGGCGAGCCTGCCCGCGAAGAGGCCCTGTAATCCACCCGAGAAGTCCGGACACAACCTTAAACCGGCTGCCCCCGATCAATCTTGCTACTCAAAATGATCGACGTCGTCGTCTTCTCCACCCCGTCCACACTGCCAATCTGATCCAGTAACTGGTCCAGTTGCTCCGGCGAATCGGTGCGCAACCACGCCACATAATCAAATTCGCCACTCACCGCACACAATTGCTGCACCTGCGCCATCGCACTCAAACGGCGTAACACTTCCTTGCCGGAACGTGGCTGCACCTTGATCCCGACGTACGCCTGCAACCCACCATCGACCACACGTTGCCCTAAACGCACGCCATAACCGGTAATCACTTTGGCCTTTTCCAACCGCGCCAGGCGTGAAGTCACGGTGGTGCGTGCAATGCCCAACTGCCGGGCGAGCATGGCTACGCTTTCGCGGGCATTGATCTGCAGGGCGGCGATTAGCTGTCGATCGATTTCATCGAGTGCGGGGGGGCGGTTGTCGGGCAAGGGGTGGGCTCCATTGGCGCGGCGGCGGGTGAGTTATGCATGTTACAGGCACGATCAGCGACACGCTTGCAGGTGATGTTTAAACGGATCATCCAAGCGTCGACGTTATCGTCCTGCGCTAACAAAACATCGGATATTTGATTTGACTTGCCTGGCCTATTTCTCAAGAATGCCAGCAAGAGCGCGAAATCTGCTGCCTTGCAGGGCATTAGCGGACGTAGGTACCTCAGCGATGCTGCAACATCGGTGTAAGGTGAGACCTCTTCATCCCATTTCCTGAGGATGCAAATATCAGGATTCAAACATCAAGGGCAGCCAAATGGCTGCCCTTTTCTTTGTCTTCAAGAATGTATCGCTTGTACAAAAGGTCGCCTTGGCGGTGCTTGTTCATGGCTCTTGCCGGAGCATGCATAAAGTTCCAGAGGACGTGCCCGTTTCGCACATCGACCACGACAAGCATGTCATTTTTTGCCTCATACGCATTGATGAATGCCATTCGGTATCCGCCGTTATCGTAAAGGACTTTCCATACTTCGAAAGGCCCCGTCAGTGTATCAATGGCATGTCGGACATAGCGTTCTCGGGAGTCTGGACGTTTCTCGACGATGTGCGCCAGTTTGTCTCTCATAACTGCAACATTCCCAATGGGCGTGAGGATGGTAACCGCCAATACGGAGTCGTCGAAAAACCCGAAGTGATCCAAGAGGATTTTGAGGGCGCCTTCTGCGTCGTCAGCCCTTTTTATTTCTTCTATTGCGGCTGACCGAAGCTCTCGCGATAACGTTCTCAGGTCGGGTAGAGCAAGGTCGATCCAGGTTTGTTGATCGGCTGCTTCCTTTATCAGTGGCGCAGCATTCACGAGCATGAAAATAATCCTGAGCGGGCGGTAGCGTCCGGAGATTACTCGTCGGGAGAAACGCTCAACAATATGCGGGGAGTTGAGATAACACAGCTTCGGAACTTGCCTACAGCCTCCGGGGAAGTCTTCTGAACATTGCGCTCGCAAAGACTTGTCCTCTCAACCGATCGCCCAAGAAAAAGCCGCGCATGTAGCGCGGCTTTCAAATTTGGTGGGCCCACACGGACTTGAACCGTGGACCAAAGGATTATGAGTCCTCTGCTCTAACCAACTGAGCTATAGGCCCTCAGTAGGTCGCGGATTATAGCGACGGTTTGGCGGCTGTGCTATCCGAATAATCCGATACGGTTATATGAAGAAATGTCGCGGCGAATTCTTCTGGCGGCAGTGGCAGGCTGACGATGTAGCCCTGGATCTGTTCGCAGCCCTCGGCGGCGAGGAATTGTTGTTGGGCCTGGGTTTCCACGCCTTCGGCAATCACGGTGAATTGCATGCTCCGGCCGAGCGCGATGATTGCCCGCACAATGGCCGCGTCGTGGGGATCGTCCGGCAGGCCGCGGACGAACGACTGGTCGATCTTGAGGATGTCCAGCGGCAGGCGCTTGAGGTAGCTGAGCGAGGAGTAGCCGGTGCCGAAGTCGTCGATCGCCAGTTGCACACCCAGGTGTTTGAGCTGATGCAGCACCGCCAGCGCTTCTTCGGCCTGGCTCATGATGAAGTTTTCGGTAATTTCCAGTTGCAGCAAATCCGGCTGCAGACGGTTTTCCCTGAGCAGTTGTTCGATGCGCCCGAGCAGGTTCGGCTGGCGCAGTTGTGCGCCCGCGAGGTTGACCGACAAAGGACCGAGGCTGTCGTAGATCTGGTTCCACTCGAACATCTGCCGGCAGGCGGTCTCGAGCACCCAGTCACCGATCTGTAGGATCATGCCGTTCTCTTCGGCCAGCGGGATGAAGTGCTCGGGCGGCACGTCGCCGAAGGTCGGATGGTGCCAGCGAATCAGGGCTTCGGCGCCGACCAGGCTATGGTCGTCGAGGCTGATTTTGGGTTGGTAGTAGAGGAACAACTCATTGCGCTCGATGGCTCGGCGCAGTTCATGCTCCAGCGCCACCCGTTCGCTGGCCTGGGCGGTGAGGTCGCGGGTGTAGCTCTCGACGCGGTTGCGGCCCTTGGCCTTGGAGCGGTACATCGCTGCGTCGGCGTTTTTCACCAGGGTGGCGACGTCACAGCCGTCCCTTGGGTAGAGGCTGGTGCCGATACTGGCGCTGATGAAGAACTCGTGTTCGCCGGCCTGGAACGGGGCGCTGAAGCAATTGAGCAGTTTGGTGGCGATGTGGTCGGCGTCGCTGGCCTGTTGCAGGCCGGGCAGCAGGATGATGAATTCATCGCCGCCCAGGCGCGCGACGGTATCGATGTCGCGCAATTGTTCTTTCAAGCGCACGGCGATGCCCTTGAGCAGCAGGTCGCCTACCGGGTGCCCGAGGCTGTCGTTGATGTGCTTGAAACGGTCGAGATCGAGGAACAGCACCGCGCCCTGACCGCCATTTTCCTGCTGACTGTTGAGCGCCGTGAGCAGGCGACTTTCAAACAGCGTGCGATTTGGCAGGCCGGTCAGCGGGTCGTGGTGCGCCTGATAATCGAGCTTGGCCTGCGCGTGCTTGAGGCTGGAGATATCGGCAAACACCGCGACGAAGTGGGTGATGAACCTGTCGCGGTTGCGCACGGCGCTGATGGTCAGCCAGCTCGGGTACAGCTCGCCGTTCTTGCGCCGGTTGGAAATTTCGCCCTGCCAGTGGCCCTCGTCGGTCAACTGGTGCCACATCGCCGCATAAAACGCGCTGTCGTGCAGTCCGGAGGCGAGCAGGCGCGGGGTGTGGCCGAGGGCTTCGCTTTCACTGTAGCCGGTGATTTCGGTGAAGGCCCGATTGACCGCGCTGATGTGCTGCTGGGTGTCGGTGATCAGCACGCCCTCGGCGGTGCTTTCGAATACGGTGGCCGCTTGCTGCAGCTTTTCCTGCATCAGATGGCGCTCGGTGATGTCCCGGGCGATGGTCAGCATGCAGTCTTCTTCGCCGATCGGCAGCGGTCGACTGGACACTTCGCAGAGGCGGATCTGCCCGTCGCTGCGGCGGATGTGGCAGGTAAAGTCGCGGACGAAACCGTCGCGGTGCAGCAGGTCGAGCATCTGTTTGCGTTCGTTGAGGTTGACCCAGATCCCCAGGTCCAGCGCCGAACGGTCTACGGACATCGCGCTGTTGAACCCGGTGATACGGCTGAAACCTTCGTTGACCTCCAGCAGCAGGCCATCGCTCTGGCGTGACAGCAACAAGCCGTCCGGTGAGGCATGGAACGCCTTGGCGAATTTCTCCTCGGAGGTTTGCAGTTGCTGCTGGGTTTCTTTGAGCTGGGTGATGTCACGCACCACCACCACCAGCGCCGGGGTGGTGTCGAGGTCGAACGGTTCGGCAGAGATCAGACCGGTAAACACCTGGCCGTTGTTGCGGCGAAAGGGCATTTCCAGGTTACGGATACTGCCGGCCTGCAAGCGCTGGAGCAGTCCCGGCCCGACCCCGGGAATGCCCCAGATGTTGAGTTCGGTGGCGGTCTGGCCGACGACATCCTCGGCCTTGAGTCCGATCTGTTCTTCAAAGGCTTCGTTGACCTCCAGCAGGCAGCCATCCGACAGCCGCGCGATCACCAGAATGTCCGGGCATTGCTGGAACACCGAAGCGAACTTCTGCTCCGACAGCCGCAACGCTTCCTCGGTGCGCTTGGTTTCGCTGATGTCGATCATCAGCCCGCGCATCACCGGTTCATGCCCGTGTTCTATCAGGCTGACGATGTCGCGCACCCACAGGCAGCGCCCGTCTGCGGTGATGACCCGATAGTCGAGAGTGTGATCGCGCCCCTCACGCACCGCGTCATCGCAAATGGCCTGGGCGCGGGTCAGGTCGGCGGGGTGGATGATGTTGCGCCAGAACCCGGGGATCAGCCAATGCGCCTGTGGATAACCGAGCAGGTCTTCGGCATGGGGCGACACGTAGCTGTAGGTGAAGTCGCTCATGCGCGCTTCCCAGGCAATGGCCGACAGGCTTTCGACCAGGCCGCGGTAGTGGTATTCGCTGCTGCGCAGTTCCTGTTCGAGGTCAACGCGCCGAGCGATTTCCGAGCTCAAGCGGCGGTTGATGCGAATGACCACCGCGAGGATGATTATCAGCAATACCAGGCCCGGCAGGCCGTAGATCAGCAGGTCTGACCAGAAGGTTCGATGGTCCAGGACATTGCCGACCCAATGCTCCTGAATGCTGCTGATTTCCTCCGGACTCATGTCCGCCAGGACTTTATCCAGAATGCCCACCAGCATCTTGTTGTCACGCGGCACAGCCATCGCCAACTGATAGCGGTACGGGGTTTCGCCGCTCACGTACAAGCCGTCGAGCTTGAGCTGGCGAAGACTCCAGACGCTGGAGGCGAGATCGCCGACCACGGCGTCTACTTCATCCGTAGCCAAGGCCTGCAAGGCCGAGCTGACATTGGGCATGGCCACCAGGTTCAGGTCGGGATGGTGGGTGCGCAGGAGTTCGTGGGGGGCGTAATTCTCCACTACGGCGATCTTCAGGCCGTACAGGTCTTCGATTTTGCGCGGTTGTGCACCGCCGATATGGGCGAGGATCACGATCGGGAAATCGAGATAGGGACGGGTGAACGAGAGGTAGTTCTGGCGCTCGGGCGTGGACATGATCCCCGGCAGCAGGTCGATTTTGCCGTTTTTTACCTGCGCCAGCACTTCGGTCCAGCTCGACGGCTCGATCGGGGTGAGTTTGACCGCCAGGCGCTGGCGGATCACGTCAATGTAATCAGCGGCGAGGCCTTGATAGCGGTTCTGTTCATCGCGGAACTCGAACGGCGGCCACGAAGCATCGACACCCAGGCGCAAGTCCGGGTGAGCCGCGAGCCAGCTACGTTCTTCATCGGTCAGAGTCAGCGCGTTAGCCGTTGCGGTCCAGATCATCAGTGACAGCAAGAAAAGCACGGGCGCCAGTCTGGGCATAACCGTCTCGTTAGGGCACGGGATTCATTGTTTCGAGTGTAGACGGGGTATGCGGGGGAGGGGCGTTGCGAGGGATTTAATCTGCTGTAAAAACAAAACCCCCGGCCTGGGCCGGGGGTTCTGGTATCACTCGTCGAGGAAGGAGCGCAGATGCTCGCTTCGCGTCGGGTGGCGCAGCTTGCGCAGCGCCTTGGCTTCGATCTGACGGATCCGCTCACGCGTTACGTCAAACTGTTTGCCCACTTCTTCGAGTGTGTGGTCGGTGTTCATGTCGATACCGAAGCGCATGCGCAGTACCTTGGCTTCACGGGCAGTGAGGCCGGACAGCACTTCGCGAGTCGCTTCTTTCAGGCTTTCAACGGTTGCAACATCGATTGGCGACTGCATGGTCGAGTCTTCGATGAAGTCACCCAGATGAGAGTCTTCGTCATCACCGATCGGGGTTTCCATGGAGATCGGCTCTTTAGCGATCTTCAATACCTTGCGGATCTTGTCCTCAGGCATTTCCATGCGTTCGCCCAGCTCTTCCGGAGTCGGTTCGCGACCCATTTCCTGCAGCATCTGGCGGGAAATGCGGTTGAGCTTGTTGATCGTCTCGATCATGTGCACCGGAATACGGATGGTGCGGGCCTGGTCGGCGATCGAGCGAGTGATCGCCTGACGGATCCACCAGGTGGCATAGGTCGAGAACTTGTAACCACGACGGTATTCGAACTTGTCCACCGCTTTCATCAGACCGATGTTGCCTTCCTGGATCAGATCGAGGAATTGCAGGCCGCGGTTGGTGTACTTCTTGGCGATCGAGATCACCAGACGCAAGTTGGCTTCAACCATCTCTTTCTTCGCGCGGCGGGCCTTGGCCTCACCGATCGACATGCGACGGTTGATATCCTTGATTTCAGCGATGGTCAGGCCGGTCTCGGTTTCCAGCGCCATCAGTTTCTGCTGGCAACGGATGATGTCCGGCTGTACGCGACCAATGGCTTCGGCGTATTTGCTCTTGCCTTTGGCCAGGGCGTCGGACCAGCTTTCGTCGACTTCGTTGCCCGGGAACTGACGCAGGAAATCAGCGCGTGGCATACGTGCATCACGTACGCACAGCTGCATGATCGCGCGCTCTTGTTGACGCAGACGATCCAGGGCACTGCGAACACGCTCGACCAGGGCTTCGAATTGCTTCGGCACCAGTTTGATCGGCATGAACAGCTCGGCCAGGGCCAGCAACTCGGCAATCGCTGCCTTGTTGTGACGACCGTGCTTTTTCAGGGCCTTGCGGGTGATTTCCATCTGGTCGGACACAGCGCCAAAACGCTGGGCAGCGATGACCGGATCCGGACCGCTTTCGGCTTCTTCTTCGTCATCCGAAGCTTCGGCGTCATCGTCGTCGGTGTCGTCATCCGCTTTCACGGCTTTCGGATCGATCGGCGGTGGCACTTCGGCAGCCGGCGGCGCAATGCCGTCGTCCGGGTCGATGTAACCGCTCAGAACGTCGGACAGGCGACCACCCTCGGTGGTGACGCGAGTGTACTCGGAGAGAATGTGGTCAACCGTGCCAGGGAAGTGCGCGATAGCGCTCATCACTTCACGGATGCCTTCTTCGATCCGCTTGGCGATTTCGATTTCGCCTTCACGAGTCAGAAGCTCGACCGTACCCATTTCACGCATGTACATGCGCACTGGGTCAGTGGTGCGACCGATATCGGTCTCCACCGCTGCCAACGCGGCGGCTGCTTCTTCCGCAGCGGCCTCGTCGGTATCGGCGTCGGCCAACATAAGGGCGTCCGCATCCGGAGCACTCTCGTGTACGGGGATCCCCATGTCGTTAATCATGCGGATGATGTCTTCCACCTGCTCCGGATCTGAAATATCCTCGGGCAGGTGGTCGTTGACCTCGGCGTAAGTCAGATACTTCTGCTCACGACCCAGTTTGATCAACTCAATAATACGAGACTGCTGTTGCGCTTTTCCGGACATAACACCCTATCCACTGAAGGTCTTGGCGGGCAAAAAACAAGCCGAGGATTATACCTGAGCTATGACCTCACGCGCCAGTTGAGGTCGGGTTTGATGCGGAAACATTGCGACTTAAAAGGTCGCGCAGTTGATTTTTCTCTTCGGCACTCAGTTCGCTTTGACGCGCTTTTCTGAGCAACTGTTCCAGATTTCGCTCGCGTTGGCGGGCTGACAAGCTAGTAATGGTGTCGAAAAACTGTTGTTCAAGGTTTTCTCCGTCAATCAGCCACTCCTTTTCCGCCAGCGCCTTGAGCAGACGACCCTGTTCAGTACCGTGCCATCGCGCGATCAACTGAAATGAGTTTAGCTTGGGATTCTTCTGTACGGCTTCGAGCAGCGCCACAAGCAACTGGGCATTGGTCTGATTTTCGTCCGCAATGTGCCCGGCGTCCTCGACGCGCTTGGCCAACTGCGGGTGATGGAGCAAGGTACGCAGGGCGGTCAGGGTCGGCGATTCAACGCCAATCGGCGTCCGCGGGCGCTGCTGGTCGCGATCGCCGCCACGCTTGCCGTTCTTGTCCCAGGGTTTCTTGTCCCATTTCTTGCCGCCGGCGCCGGGTTTCTTCGGCGTCCATTCCTGCTGCGGCACATACATGTCCTGTGCCTGCGGCTGATGGTAGTCGCTGTAGTCCGGCATTGCGTCGTAATCGATGCCCGGATCGTAGGCCGGCGGTGCTTCCTGCGGCGCGCTCTGGGCCAGCTGACTGACGGTTTCACTGCTCAGGCCGGTGATTTCGCTCAGGCGCTGGCGCATCAGAATGCGCAGGTTGGCCCCGGGCACCTTGTCGATCAGCGGTGCGGCGAGGGTGGCCATGTGGGCCTTGCCCTCAAGCGAGCGTGGATCCGCTTCTTCGGTCAATTGCTGGAAGAAGTAGTCCGCCAGCGGCTGCGCATGCTGATTGATGCGCGCCTTGAAGGCGTCAGTGCCTTCGGCGCGGACCAGGGTGTCCGGGTCTTCGCCTTCGGGCAGAAACAGGAAGCGCGCGCGGCGTCCGTCCTGCAGGCACGGAAGTGTTGCCTCAAGCGCGCGCCATGCGGCGTTGCGCCCGGCCTGGTCGCCGTCGAAGCAGAACAAAACGTTCGGCACGACGCGAAACAGGCGCTTGAGGTGCTCTTCGCTGGTCGCGGTGCCCAGCGTCGCGACGGCATTGCGCAAGCCTTGCTGGGCGAGGGCGATGACGTCCATGTAACCCTCGACGACGATGATTTCGTCGAGGTTGCGGTTGTTCTTGCGGGCCTCATAGAGGCCGTAGAGTTCCTGGCCTTTATGGAAGACCGGGGTTTCCGGCGAGTTCAGGTACTTCGGTTTGTCGTCGCCGAGTACCCGGCCGCCGAAAGCGATGATCCGGCCACGGGTGTCGCGGATCGGGAACATCACGCGATCGCGGAAGCGGTCATAGCGTTTGCCGGTTTCGGCGTTCTCGATCAGCAGGCCGGCGTCGATCATGGCTTTCTGCTGCAGGGTGTCGCTGCTCAAGTGCTTGAACAGATTGTCCCAGCCCGGCGGCGCGAAGCCGAGACCGAAGTCCCGGGCAATCTCGCCGGTCAGTCCGCGGCCCTTGAGGTAATCCACGGCGGCTTTGCGCGCTGGGTGGCTCTTGAGCGCCTGCCGGTAAAAGTCGGCGGCGGCGGTCAGCAGCGGGTACAGCGGCGAATCGGTCGGTTGCCGCGGTTTGTGCGGGCGGCCGCTTTCTTCGCGGGGGATTTCCATGCCGGCGGCTTTGGCCAGATCCTCGACGGCCTGGGGGAAGTCCAGGTTGTCGTGGTCCATGAGAAAGCCCAGGGCGTTGCCGCCGGCACCGCAACCGAAGCAGTAATAGAACTGCTTGTCGGGGCTGACGCTGAACGACGGGGTTTTCTCTTTATGGAACGGGCAGCAGGCGGTGTAGTTCTTGCCGGCCTTTTTCAGTTGCACGCGCGAGCTGACCACGTCGACGATGTCGGTGCGGTTCAGGAGGTCGTCAATAAAGCTCTGGGGAATCAGCCCGGCCATGGCGTTCTCGTCTGTGCGGTAATTGAGTCCGATGCGAAGGGCGGCCGGACGCAGGTCTTGACTGAGGCGCGCATGATGGGCGGCTCGACCGGTGTCGTTTGCTTGATCGCTGTCGGGAAGTGTATCTGCCGAAAATCCACTGACGTTAGTACCTATCAGTCTTCGACTATTTGAAAGTGTTGCGCTGAATCCGCTGACGGCCGATAAATGGCCTCGGATAGCTCAATAAAGCGGGCACGCATGCAGGTGCCTTGGGCTGATCGTCGTAAGAGGAATCAGTGGGTGTGCTCGTCAGTAGCCTTGAAAGGCTCGTCAGAAAAGACGTGCACCGCTGGCAAAAAAGCCAGGTCTGACGTGTGAAGCAGATTTGTCTCGGTCGCGTGTGCGGCTTCGACAGTGAAGCATCAAGCGTTTTACGCAAATGCCATTAGCCCGGCTGAGGGCCGGGCTTAGGCAAGAAGCTTGCTACGAACGTCTGTGTATTAGTACAGACGAACGGCGCGGCGCTGTTCGCGCTGAACTTTCTTGGCGTGACGCTTAACAGCGGCTGCTGCTTTGCGCTTACGCTCAGAAGTTGGCTTCTCGTAAAATTCGCGGCTACGAACTTCAGCCAGTACACCGGCTTTTTCGCAGGAGCGCTTGAAACGACGCAGAGCTACGTCGAAGGGTTCGTTCTCTTTAACTTTGACGGCTGGCATCCAGAGCTACCTTCATTCATTACCGGGGTCAACATCCTCGCGGCAAAAGAGCACTTGAAGACGTCGGTTTTTAAGGGTTGCGGATGTTAACCCCTCATCGCTCGGAATGCAAAGCCTCTGATCGAAAACCGCTGGTCGGGGCCTCACGCGGCGACTATTATGCGCGCCTTCGAATTCAGCCTAAACAAGGCGCAAACCCATGCTAGTACTGGGATTAGAAACCTCCTGCGACGAAACCGGCGTCGCGTTATACGACAGTGAACGCGGCCTGCTGGCCGACGCGCTGTTCAGCCAGATCGACCTGCACCGCGTCTATGGTGGCGTGGTGCCGGAGCTGGCCTCCCGTGATCATGTGAAACGCATGCTGCCCTTGATTCGTCAGGTGTTGGCCGAGGCCGACTGCGTGCCGACCGAGATCGACGCCATCGCCTATACCGCGGGTCCTGGCCTGGTCGGCGCGCTGCTGGTGGGGGCTTCCTGCGCTCAGGCGCTGGCGTTTGCCTGGGGCATTCCGGCACTCGGCGTGCACCACATGGAAGGCCACCTGCTGGCGCCGATGCTGGAGGCAAAGCCGCCGGAGTTTCCGTTCGTCGCTTTGTTGGTTTCCGGTGGTCATACGCAGCTGGTTCAGGTCGATGGCATCGGCCAATACAGCCTGCTCGGCGAGACCCTCGACGATGCGGCCGGCGAAGCCTTCGACAAAACCGCAAAAATGATGGGCCTCAATTATCCGGGCGGACCGGAAATCGCCAAGCTGGCGGAGAAGGGCGTTGCAGGACGTTTCACCTTCCCGCGTCCGATGTGTGATCGTCCGGGGCTGGATTTCAGCTTCAGCGGCTTGAAGACCTTCGCCCTCAACACCTGGCAGCAATGCGTCAGCGCCGGGGACGACAGCGAGCAAGCCCGTTGCGACATCGCGCTGGCGTTCCAGCAGGCCGTGGTGGAGACTTTGACCATCAAGTGCAAGCGTGCCCTGAAACAGGCCGGGATGAAGCGTCTGGTGATTGCTGGCGGCGTCAGCGCCAACAAGGCCTTGCGTGTTTCGCTGGAAAAAATGCTCGGCGACATGAGCGGCGATGTGTTCTATGCCCGCCCCGAGTTCTGCACCGACAACGGCGCGATGATCGCGTTTGCCGGTTGCCAGCGTTTGCAGGCGGGTCAGAAGGAAAGCCTGGCGATCAGCGTGCAGGCACGCTGGCCGATGGAACAGCTGTCGGCACTGTGATGAGCGCTATTTAAAAATGCCGTTCGCGCCCGGCAAACAGGTCGCGTAGATTGCCGCGGTGGCGCCAGACGATCAGTAGCGTCAACGCGCTCATCGGCAGCAGCGCTTCCGGTTCCTGCCAGGCCAGCAATGGCAGGGTCAGGGGCGTGGCGATCAGCGCCGCCAGCGAGCTGGTGCGGGTCAGGTAGAACGTCAGCAGCCAGGCGCACACCGCCAACAGCGCGGCGGGCGGATACAGGCCCAGCAGCATGCCGGCAGCGGTGGCGACGCCTTTGCCGCCGCGAAAACGGAAATACAGCGGGAACAGGTGACCGATCACGGCGCACACGCCGATCCAGGCCTGATCCTGCAGCGACAGGCCCATGGCCGCTGCGATCAGCACCGGCAACAGGCCTTTGCACAGATCACCCAGCAGGGTCAGGATCGCGAGTTTGCGGCCGGCCAGGCGCAGCATGTTGGTGGCACCGGCATTACCCGAGCCACTCATTCGCGGATCCGGATTTCCGGTCAGGCGGCTGAGCAAAATGGCGAAGGACAGAGAGCCGAGCAGGTAGGCGAAAGTCGCCAATAACCAAAACATGCTAACTATTCCGGGCGAGGACGCCCTGATTCTAACGGCGCATTGCGCCCTTGTCGTGCAGCGGAGAAAAGTGCTTGGACAGAGTGTTTATCGAGGGCCTGGAAGTCGACACCGTAATCGGTGCCTACGACTGGGAGCGCGGCATCCGCCAGTGTCTGCGTCTTGATCTGAGCTTCGCCTGGGACAATCGCCCGGCCGCGGCCGGTGACGACCTGACCCTGGCGCTCGATTACGCCAGCGTGTCTACGCGCATCCAGGCTTTTGCCGAGCAGGCACAGTTCCAATTGGTCGAGACCTTTGCCGAGCGGCTGGTCGAAGTGCTGATGGCCGAGTTCAAGATCACTTGGGTTCGGCTGAAACTGACCAAGCCCGGTGCCGTGCCAGCGGCCAAGGGTGGCGTGGGCGTGGAGATCGAGCGCGGATGTCGCTGACTCAGGTGTATCTCGGGCTCGGTAGCAATATCGAGCGCGAAACCCATTTGCGCGCCGGGCTCGACGCTTTGGCGACATTCCTCGTGGATATCCGCTGTTCGGCGGTGTTCGAGAGCCAGCCGGTGGGCATCAAGAGCGGGCCGTTCTTCAATTTCGTGGTCTCGGCGTTTACCGATCTGCCGTTGACGGAGCTGGATCGGCGCTTGAAATGCATTGAGGCCGATAACGGTCGCTATGCACCGGACCGCAAGGGGTTGCCGCTGGATATCGACGTGCTGTTGTACGGCGATCTGACGGGTAACTTCGACGGTTTGATCCTGCCGCGTGCCGAGATCCTGAAAAACGCCTTTGTGCTGTGGCCGCTGTCGCTGATTGCGCCGGATCGGGTGCATCCGGGTGTGGGAAAAAGCTTCGCAACGCTGTGGGCCGAGGCGCAGATCGATCAGGTGTTGGCGCCGGTGGCTTTTGAATGGCGCGGCGAACAGCTCACCCCTCCGAATCTTTAAAAGCAAAAGATCGCAGCCTGCGGCAGCTCCTACACGGGAATATGCGTTTCTCTGTAGGAGCTGCCGCAGGCTGCGATCTTTTGATCTTGCTTTAGCGGTTTTCCTTGTAAGCCTTCAACGCCTTGAGCCGCTCGCGCTTGAGCGCCTCACCCAATTCCGGGCCTTTGAATCCCTTCTCCAGCAGCGGCTGCACCGCGACTTCCCGCGCTGCCTTGGCCGCGCCGCGCAGGTAATCCGCCTGTGGATAACTGCGCTGCTCCAGTCCCTTGCGTCCGCGCGCATCCATCTCGCACGCGACGATGAATTCCTCAAAACGCTGCGGGCGGCGATACACGTCAAAGCTCTGTAACAGCTCCAGCAGGGTCGACGCCTTCAGCTCCAGAGCGCGGTGGCCGTGGGTGTGATACTGGCCGACCAGCAGCGCGAGTTCCTGGCAATCTTTCGGCGCCTTGAAGCGTTCGTTGACTGCTTTGATCAGCTTCAGCCCAGTGTGCTCGTGGGCGATGTGTCGCGGCCATTCTGCTTCGGGCGTCAGGCCTTTACCGAGGTCGTGCAGCAGGCAGGCCCAGCGCACGGTCAGCGGCTGTTTGTGAAGTGCCGCCTGTTCGAGCACGCTCAGGGTGTGGATGCCGGTGTCGATCTCCGGGTGATGGGCCTCCGGTTGCGGTACGCCAAACAGCGCATCCACTTCAGGCATCAAGACCTTCAATGCGCCGCAGTCGCGCAGCACCTGGATGAACACCTGTGGCTGATCCTCCATCAGCGCCCGAGAAATCTCCTTCCAGCTGCGCTCGGCGGTCAGTGCTTGCAGTTCGCCGGACTCGCTGAGCTGACGCATCAGTTCAAGGGTCTCCGGGGCAACAGTGAAACCCAGCGCGGCATAGCGAGCAGCGAAGCGCGCTACGCGCAATACCCGGAGCGGATCTTCGGCGAACGCCGGGGAAACGTGGCGCAGGATTCGGTTTTCCAGATCACGCTGGCCGTGATAAGGATCGGTCAGATTCTGCTGGCCGTCCTCGGCCATCGCGTTGATCGTCAGATCACGGCGAATGAGGTCTTCTTCGAGGGTCACTTCGGGGCTGGCGTGAAAGGTGAAGCCGCCATAACCGCGACCGCTTTTACGCTCGGTGCGGGCGAGGGCGTATTCCTCGCCAGTCTTGGGATGGAGAAACACCGGAAAATCCGCGCCAACCGGGCGATAACCCTGGGCAAGCATCTCTTCTGTCGTGGCCCCGACCACCACCCAATCGACATCGGTAACCGGTAGCCCGAGCAGGCGATCACGTACTGCGCCGCCGACCTTGTAAATCTGCATAAAAAACCTCCGTTGGCCCGACAGGATAACCCTTGCGTCGGACTTTCGGAGGCCAAAACCGGATCAAAGATGAATCACGGCCAGATCGAGCCTGCCGTAATCCCCTTCGCTGTGTTCACTGCGTGGCGGTACGTGGTGGGTTTTCATGATCTGGTCGCCCTGCAGGGTTTCCAGGTGAATGTCGAAGCCCCACAGGCGGTGCAGATGTTTCAGTACCTCGTCGGTGGAATCGCCCAAGGGTTTGCGGTCGTGCTGCTGATGACGCAGGGTCAGGGAACGGTCGCCACGCCGGTCGATGCTGTAGATCTGCACGTTCGGTTCGCGGTTGCCGAGGTTGTACTGTGCGGCCAGGGTCTCGCGGATGATCCGGTACCCGGTTTCGTCGTGTATCGCCGGCACCAGCAGGTCATCCTTCTGGTCGTCATCCAGAATGCTGAACAGCTTGAGGTCGCGGATGACCTTGGGTGACAGGTACTGCAGGATGAAACTCTCATCCTTGAAGCTGCTCATGGCGAACTTGATGCTCGACAGCCAGTCGGAGCCGGCGATGTCCGGGAACCAGCGACGGTCTTCCTCGGTCGGGTCTTCGCACATGCGACGGATGTCGCGATACATCGCGAAACCCAGTGCATAAGGGTTTATCCCGCTGTAGTAAGGGCTGTCAAAGCCCGGCTGGAACACCACGCTGGTGTGCGAGGTGAGGAATTCCATCATGAACCCGTCGGTCACCAGGCCCTCGTCGTACAGGTCGTTCATCAGCGTGTAGTGCCAGAACGTGGCCCAGCCTTCGTTCATCACCTGAGTCTGGCGCTGTGGATAGAAGTACTGGGCGATCTTGCGCACGATGCGCACGATTTCCCGCTGCCAGGGCTCCAGCAGCGGTGCGTGTTTCTCGATGAAGTACAGGATGTTTTCCTGCGGCTCGGCCGGGAAGCGCGCGTTGTCCTTGTCGCTGTATTTGTCCGCACCTTTGGGGATGGTGCGCCACAGGTCGTTGATCTGCTTCTGCATGTGTTCTTCGCGATCTTTCTGCCGCCGGCGCTCCTCTTCGGCGGAAATCGGATAAGGACGTTTGTAGCGGTCGACGCCGTAGTTCATCAGCGCATGGCAGGAGTCGAGCAGGTCCTCCACGGCATCAATGCCATGGCGCTCCTCGCACTGCATGATGTACTGCTTGGCGAACACCAGGTAATCGATAATCGAACTGGCGTCAGTCCAGGTGCGGAACAGGTAGTTGCCCTTGAAGAAGCTGTTGTGGCCATAGCACGCGTGCGCCACCACCAGCGCCTGCATGCAGATGGTGTTTTCTTCCATCAGGTAGGCGATGCAGGGGTCGGAGTTGATCACGATCTCGTAGGCCAGCCCCATCTGCCCGCGGCTGTAGGATTTCTCGGTACTGAGGAAGTGTTTGCCGTAGGACCAGTGGTGATAGCCCAGTGGCATGCCGACCGAAGCATAGGCGTCCATCATCTGCTCGGCGGTGATCACTTCGATCTGGTTGGGATAGGTATCCAGGGCATAGCCGGCCGCAATCCGGGCAATCTCGCGGTCGTAGGCCTGAATCAGCTCGAACGTCCATTCGGAGCCGGTGGAGATGGGTTGGCGTTTCTGCTCTTTGGCGGTCATGTCACTAACCTGCGCTGGAAGAGTTCACGGAAGACCGGATAGATATCCCCGGCCGAGACCAGCTGCTGCTGGGCAAACGTGTCGGAAAAGGCTTCGGCGATGCGTTCGTATTCGTACCAGAGGGCCTGGTGTTCGCGCGGGGTGATCTCCACATAAGTGTAGTACTGCACAAACGGCATGATCTGGTTGATCAGGATGTCGCGGCAGATGGGCGAGTCATCGTTCCAGTTGTCGCCGTCGGAGGCTTGCGCGGCGTAGATGTTCCATTCGTTGCTCGGATAACGCTCGGCCATGATCTCCTGCATCAGTTTCAGGGCGCTGGAAACGATGGTGCCGCCGGTTTCCCGTGAATAGAAGAACTCTTCTTCGTCCACTTCCCGGGCGCTGGTGTGATGGCGGATGAACACCACATCAATCTTGTCGTAGTTACGCTTGAGAAACAGGTACAACAGGATGAAAAAGCGCTTGGCGATGTCCTTGGTGGCCTGGGTCATGGAGCCGGAAACGTCCATCAGGCAGAACATCACCGCTTTGGAGCTGGGGTTGGGTTGCTTGACCAGCAGGTTGTATTTCAAGTCGAAGGTGTCGAGGAATGGCACGCGGTGAATGCGCGCGCTGAGTTTCTCGATTTCCGCCTCGAGTTCCTGAATATCGCCGAAGTTATCCGGTTCTTCCCGTTTGAGTCGCGCCAGTTCCTCTTTGGCTTCGCGAAGTTTGGCGCGACTGCTGCCGGACAGCGCAATGCGCCGGGCGTGCGCCGAGCGCAGTGTGCGAATGATGTTGATCCGCGACGGATTGCCTTCGTTGCTGATCCCCGCGCGCACGGTCTTGAAGGTGTCGGTGCCGCTCAGGTTGCGTTTGACCAGGTTGGGCAGTTCGAGATCTTCGAACATGAATTCGAGGAATTCTTCCTGAGTGATCTGGAAGACGAATTCGTCCATGCCTTCGCCGGAATTGCCGGCCTTGCCTGGGCCGCGTCCGCCGCCACCGCCCGGTGGCCTGGCGATGTGCTCGCCGGCGGTGAATTCCTTGTTGCCGGGGTGAACCACAGTCTGCTTGCCGCCACGGCCGTGGTGAAGCACCGGTTCGTCGATGTCGCGACCGGGAATGCTGATCTGTTCGCCGTGCTCCATGTCGGTGATGGAGCGCCGGCTGACCGCCTCTTCGACAGCCTTTTTGATGTGATCACGGTAACGCCGCAGGAAACGCTGGCGGTTCACCGTGCTCTTGTTCTTGCCATTGAGACGTCGGTCGATCACATAGCTCATAGACCCCTCCGGGGAGCTTCAAGTCATAAGCTTCAAGCTGCAAGAGAAAGCGCCCCCGTTCTCGAGATCGGTTGTTGCTGTTCTCTTGCAGCTTGTCGCTAGAAGCTTGCAGCTGCTTTATTGCGATTTGCGGACCCGTAGGTACCATTCGGAAAGAAGCCGTACCTGTTTGTCGGTGTAGCCGCGTTCGACCATTCGAGTAACGAAGTCGTTGTGTTTCTGCTGATCCTCTTTACTGGCCTTGGCGTTGAAGCTGATGACTGGCAGCAGATCTTCGGTGTTCGAGAACATTTTCTTCTCGATGACCACCCGCAGCTTCTCGTAGCTGAGCCAGGTCGGATTCTTGCCGTTGTTGTTGGCCCGGGCACGCAGGACGAAGTTGACGATTTCGTTGCGGAAATCCTTCGGATTGCTGATACCGGCCGGCTTCTCGATTTTCTCCAGTTCTTCGTTCAGCGCGACGCGGTTGAGGATCTCGCCGGTCTCCGGATCGCGGTATTCCTGATCCTGAATCCAGAAATCCGCATACAGCACGTAGCGGTCGAAAATGTTCTGCCCGTATTCGCTGTAAGACTCGAGATAAGCGGTCTGGATCTCCTTGCCGATGAATTCGATATAACGCGGCGCCAGGTATTCCTTGAGATAACGCAGATAACGCTCGCGGGTCTCTGCCTGGAACTGTTCCTGTTCGATCTGCTGTTCCAGCACATACAACAGGTGTACCGGGTTGGCGGCAATTTCATGCGGGTCGAAGTTGAACACCTTGGACAGGATCTTGAACGCAAAGCGGGTCGACAGACCGTTCATGCCCTCGTCAACGCCGGCCGAGTCGCGGTATTCCTGGATCGACTTGGCTTTCGGATCGGTGTCCTTGAGGTTTTCCCCGTCGTAGACGCGCATCTTCGAATAGATGTTGGAGTTTTCTGGCTCCTTGAGGCGCGACAGCACGGTGAATTGCGCCAGCATCTTCAGGGTATCGGGTGCGCAGTGGGCTTTGGCCAGGGAGCTGTTGAACAGCAACTTGTCGTAGATCTTCACCTCGTCGCTGACTCGCAGGCAGTACGGCACCTTGACGATGTAGATCCGGTCGATGAAGGCTTCGTTGTTCTTGTTGTTGCGGAAGGTGTGCCACTCCGATTCGTTGGAGTGAGCAAGCAGGATCCCGGTGAACGGAATCGCCCCCAGACCTTCGGTACTGTTGTAGTTACCTTCCTGGGTGGCGGTCAGCAGTGGGTGCAGCACCTTGATCGGTGCCTTGAACATTTCGACGAATTCCATCAAGCCCTGGTTGGCCCGGCACAGTGCACCGGAATAGCTGTAGGCGTCGGCGTCGTTCTGTGGGTATTCCTCGAGTTTGCGGATGTCGACCTTGCCCACCAGTGCCGAGATGTCCTGGTTGTTCTCGTCACCCGGTTCAGTCTTGGCCACGGCGATCTGGTTGAGGATCGACGGGTACAGCTTGACCACGCGGAACTGGCTGATGTCACCGCCGAATTCGGCCAGGCGCTTGGTCGCCCACGGCGACATGATGGTGTTCAGGTAGCGCCGTGGAATGCCGAAGTCTTCCTCGAGGATCGCGCCATCTTCGGTGGCGTTGAACAGACCCAAAGGCGATTCGAATACCGGCGAGCCCTTGATCGCGTAGAAGGGCACTTTTTCCATCAGCTGTTTCAGCTTCTCGGCCAGGGACGATTTACCGCCACCGACGGGGCCGAGCAGGTAGAGGATCTGTTTCTTCTCTTCCAGGCCTTGGGCGGCATGGCGGAAGTACGAAACGATCTGGTCGATGCATTCTTCCATTCCGTGGAAGTCTTCAAAGGCCGGATAGCGACGAATCACCTTGTTGGAGAAAATCCGCGACAGCCGCGAGTTGGTCGACGTGTCGAGCAGCTCGGGTTCGCCGATGGCCATCAATAGACGCTCGGCGGCGGAAACGTAAGCGCTGCGGTCCTTTTTGCACAGTTCCAGGTACTCCTGCAGCGAGAGTTCTTCCTGGCGTGTGGACTCGAAGCGTTGTTGGAAGTGGCTAAAGATACTCATGACGTCACCTCGCTCGATACGTGGAGCCGACGCCGGATCACTCAGTCGATGCTGGCAAGCAGCCGCGGTGGCCGCTTGTTTACCCCCCAGAACACTTTCGCGGTCGACAACCTTGAAAGTCACTCCCGATGACCCGTGCGCCGGTGTACCGGCTCTCCCCTGTTTTGGATGGCCTGGGCTTAAGGATAGTTGGGAATTCGGGAGGTAAAGGCGAGATACGTAATTATGTGTGGCAGACCGTTCGTCTGCCCCGCGCAGGCCCACGGCAGCCGGGGCCTGCGCGCAACAAAAAAATTATTCGGCGGTGCCTTGCGCGGTTTCCGACGGATAAGTCGTACGCCACAGCTCGAAGCCGCCGTCCATGCTGTAGACGTCGGAGAAGCCTTGGCTGATCAGGTAGGCCGCTGCACTTTGACTGGAGTTGCCGTGATAGCACACCACGACAGTCGGTGCGTCGAGGTCGGCGGCTCGGATGAAATCCGAGATAGAAACGTTATCCAGATGCTTGGAGCCGGCAATGTGCAGCGCGGCATAGGTTTGCGGATCGCGGATGTCGACCACTACGGCGCCCTGCTCGCGCAGGGCCTGGGCCTGTTCCGGGGGGATTCGTTTGAATTCGCTCATGGCGGGTTCCTGTAGCTCGGCAGAATGCGCAGTCTAACGCGGGACGCTGACTGGCGACGTTTCGGGGATAAGTGGTGCGACGGTTGGCGCAAGGCCGCCGTGTTCATCGCATTTGCATGACACGCGCTCGCCGCTGTCGACGTTCATCAGGGTCAGGCTGCCGCCCCAGACACAACCGGTGTCCAGCGCCGAAATGCCCGGTTCATGCACATCACCTTCCAGCGCGGCCCAGTGGCCGAAGATGATCCGCAGGCCGCGGGTCTTGCGCTCTTTATGCAGGAACCACGGCTTGTAGCCCGGCGGTGCGGTGTCGAGGCCTTCCTTGCTCTTGAGATCGAGCTTGCCGTCGGCAGTGCAGAAGCGCATGCGGGTGAAGTAGTTGGTGATGACGCGCAGCCGGGTGACGCCGGTGAGATCGCTGTCCCATTTGGCCGGCTCGTTGCCGTACATGCCATCGAGGTACAGCGGGAACAGGTTGTCGTCACGCAGCGCCGCTTCGGCTTCGGCGGCGTACTTCAAGGCCTTGCGCAGTGACCATTGCGGAGGAATGCCGGCGTGGACCATGGCGACTTCGCGTTGTTCGTCGTAGTGCACGAGTTTCTGCTGTCGCAGCCACTCGAGCAGATCGGCGGCATCGGGAGCTTCGAGAATCTCGCGCAGGGTGTCGGACTTCTTCAGCCGCTCGATGTTGTTGGCGGCGGCAAGCAGGTGCAGATCGTGATTGCCGAGCACGCAGACCAGTGACTCGCGCATGCCATAGAGAAAGCGCAGGGTCTCCAGCGATTGCGGGCCGCGATTGACCAGATCGCCAACCAGCCACAGCCGATCGAGCGCCGGGTCGAACGCGACTTGCTTGAGCAGGCATTTGAGCGGTTCGAGGCAGCCTTGCAGGTCGCCGACGGCGTACGTCCTCATCAGTGCAGGGCTCCGGGGACGGCGAGGCGGAAAGGCTTGATGATCGCGTCGAAATGTTTGCCATCGGTGGCGACCATTTCGTAGGTGCCCTGCATGGTGCCGACCTTGGTGGTCATCACTGTGCCGCTGCTGTAGGTATGGCTTTGGCCAACGTCGATCAGCGGTTGCTGGCCGACGACACCTGCGCCGCGAACCTCTTCGACATGGCCGTCACCGTCGGTGATCACCCAGTGCCGCGACATCAGGCGAGCCGGCTGCTCTCCGTTGTTCTGCACGGTGATGGTGTAGGCGAAGGCGAAGCGGTCGTGCTCGGGTTGCGATTGGTCTGCCAGGTAGTGGGTAACGACACTGACGTCGACCTGATAACGAGGATCGGACATGCAAAAAGGCCTTAAGCAAAGCGGAACGCGGGGCGTAGCTGATGGGAGTCAGTCTAGGCAAGTATCGGGCAGTAAACCAGAGTGGCGTCCTGCCCGATAGCGTTCATCGCCGGTCAGTCGGCGGCAGGGGAGGCCGGGACCTGTTCGGCGAGCTTGTCGGCCAGGCGCACGAAGGCGGCCAGGTCCAGTTGCTCCGGACGCAGGCTGCCGTCGACGCCGGCGGCTTCGATCTCGGCGGTGGTCATCAATTGCTTGAGGGTGTTGCGCAGGGTCTTGCGGCGCTGGTTGAAGGCTTCGCGAACGACGCGCTCCAGCAGGCGATGATCCTTGGCCGGGTGTGGCAGGACTGCGTGTGGCACCAGACGGACGATGGCCGAGTCGACTTTCGGCGGCGGGTTGAACGCACCCGGGCCGACATTGAACAGGTGTTCGACGCGGCAGTGGTACTGAACCATGATCGACAGGCGACCCCAATCACCGCCACCCGGGCCGGCGGCCAGGCGCTCGACCACTTCCTTCTGCAGCATGAAGTGCATGTCGCGGATGATGCCGGCGTTGTTCAGCAGGTGAAAGATCAGCGGTGTGGAGATGTTGTACGGCAGGTTGCCGACCACGCGCAGGCTGTTCGGTGCGGCATTCAGCGTATTGAAGTCGAACTTCAACGCATCGCCCTGATGCAGGTTGAAATTGCTCTTGCCGGCAAACTGCTGGTTGAGGATCGGGATCAGATCCTTGTCCAGCTCCACCACGTCCAGTTGCGCGCCGGAGTTGAGCAGGCCGGCGGTCAGCGCGCCCTGGCCCGGGCCGATTTCCAGCAGGCGGTCTTCGGACTTGGCACTGATGGAGCGCAGGATGCGGTCGATGACGCCGGCATCGTGCAGGAAGTTCTGGCCAAAGCGTTTGCGCGCCTTGTGTTGGTATTGCTCGGTCATAAACGGGTCTCGGCCATCTGGTAAGCGGTTTCCAGGGCGACCTGCAGGCTGCCGGTGTCGATCTTGCCGCTGCCGGCCAGATCCAGGGCAGTGCCGTGGTCAACCGAGGTGCGGATGATCGGCAGGCCGAGGGTCACATTGACCGCCGCGCCGAAGCCTTTGTACTTCAGCACGGGCAGGCCTTGGTCGTGGTACATCGCCAGCACTGCGTCGCAGTGCTCCAGATATTTGGGGGTAAACAGAGTGTCGGCAGGCAGCGGGCCACGAAGGTCCATGCCCTCGCCGCGCAGGCGCTCTAAGGTAGGTTCGATGATGTCGATTTCTTCATGGCCCAGATGCCCGCCTTCACCGGCGTGCGGGTTGAGTCCGCAAACCAGAATGCGTGGCCGGGCGATGCCGAATTTGTCTTGCAGGTCGGCGTGCAGAATCCGCGTGACCCGCTCCAGCCGCTCCGGTGTGATGGCGTCGGCAATCTCGCGCAGGGGCAGGTGGGTGGTGACCAGGGCCACGCGCAAACCGCGGGTGGCGAGCATCATCACCACTTGGGCGGTATGGGTCAGATCAGCCAGAAACTCTGTGTGCCCGGAGAAGGCAATGCCGGACTCGTTGATCACGCCCTTGTGTACAGGGGCGGTGATCATCCCGGCGAAGTCGCCGTTGAGGCAGCCGTTGCCGGCACGGGTCAGGGTTTCGAGGACGAACGCGGCGTTGGCCTTGTCCAGTTGCCCGGCAACCACGGGGGCGCTGAGCGGGGTGTCCCAGACGTACAGGCTGTCGGCGGGGGCCGGCGCGTCCGGCCAGTGACCGGGCGCCACCTCCAGCAAGGTGACGGCCAGCCCCAGCTGCGCGGCCCGCTCGAGGAGCAGGTCGCGGCTGGTGATGGCAATCAGGGGGTGTGGCTGGGCTTGCGAGGCGAGCAGCAGGCACAGGTCGGGACCGATGCCGGCTGGTTCGCCGGGTGTCAGCGCGAAACGCTTGGGTTTCACTGCGCTGCCTGGTCTGCACCAGGGAGTTTGATTTCTACGTAGGCTTCTTCACGAATCTGACGCAGCCAGTTCTGCAGCTCTTCATCGTACTTTTTGTTACGCAGAACGGTCATCGCTTGTTGCTCGCGGGCTTGTGCGGTGCTGTCGGTGGCGCGGCGGCCAAGGACTTCCAGCACGTGCCAGCCGTACTGGGTCTGGAACGGCTTGGACAGCTGACCTTGTGGGGTCTTGGCCATCACTTCGCGGAATTCCGGTACCAGTGCGTTCGGGTCGATCCAGTTCAGGTCGCCGCCGTTGAGCGCCGAGCCCGGGTCTTCGGAGTAGTTCTTCGCCAGTTCAGCGAAGTCCTCACCCGCCAGAATGCGGTCGTACAGCGATTGCACCAAGGCTTTGGTCTTGGCTTCGTCGCGGATCGGGCTTGGCTTGACCAGGATGTGGCGCACATGCACCTCATCGCGCATCTGCGCTTCGCCACCACGTTTGGCCAGCAGCTTGAGGATGATGAAGCCACCCGGCGTGCGTGCAGGTTGGGTGATATCGCCAACCGCCATGCTGCTCAGTTCACGGTCGAACGGCGGTGGCAGTTGCGCGGCTTTACGCCAGCCCATGTCGCCGCCTTCCAGCGCGTTGTCGCTGCCGGACTTGGCAACGGCCATCTGGCCGAAGTCAGCGCCTTGCTTGAGCTTCTGGTAAACCTCCATGGCCTGACGCGCGGCATTCTGAATCGCTTCAGAATTGGCGCTTTCCGGCGTAGGAATCAGGATGTTGGCCAGGTGCAGCTCTTCGGACAATTGCATCTTGCCCAGGTCGGAGGCTAGGAAGTTCTTCACTTCCTGCTCGGAGACCTGAATGCGTTCTGCCACACGGCGCTGGCGCACACGGCTGATGATCATTTCGCGCTTGATCTGGTCACGGGCGTCGTCGTAGTTCAGACCGTCGTGAGCCAGAGCAGCGCGGAATTGATCCACAGTCATGTTGTTACGCTGGGCGATAGTGCCAACAGCCTGGTTCAGCTCTTCATCGGTAATGCGGATGCCGGAACGCTCGCCGATCTGCAATTGCAGGTTTTCGACGATCAGACGCTCAAGCACCTGTTGATCCAGCACGCCCGGAGGCGGCATGCCGCCGCCACGCTTGGCGATGGTCTGCTGAACTTCGTGGACACGCTGGTCCAGTTGGCTCTGCATGACTACGTCGTTATCAACGATCGCGACCACTTTATCGATGGACTGTACTGCGGCGTTCGCCGCAGTACCCAGGAACAGCGCGCCCAGCAGCAGCGGGCGCAGAGAATCAGAAAGCTTGGTCTTCACGTTGACGATAACCTTGGATGCCTTTGTCGAGGAAGCTCTCTACCTTGGCGCCAGTCAGGCCGCCGAGTCCCTTCAGAACAATTTGGAGGAAGACGCCGTGGTCGCCTTTTTCGTTTTCCGGGGCGTTCTGACTGAATTCGTCATAGCTGACCCAGTAACGGTTGATCAGGCGCAGTTTCCAGCAGCAGTTGTCGTATTCGAAACCACCGAAGGCTTCCAGCGTACGGTTGCGGTTGTAGTCGTACTGCCAGCGGCTGATCGCGCTCCACTGCGGAACGATCGGCCAGATGACCGAGAAGTCATGCTGCTGGATCTTGTAGTAGTCCTTCACGTAGCCAGGCTGCCCCGGGGTTCCGTAGTCACCGCCGCCCACCGACCATTTACCAGTGTTCTGGTCGTAACGAACCTGGTCGTTGCGATAACGATAACCGACGTTGACCACCTTGTTCGGGTTGTCTTCAGGCTGGTAGTGGAACATCGCGCTGCCGGAGCGTGGGCTGCGGCTGTCCGGGTCCCAGTTGTAGTCGGCCGTGGTGCGCCAGTCGCGGTTCCAGCGGTATTCGTATTCCAGCGCGTATGGCGATACGTCGGACTGGGCATCTTTACGATCATTGAACGCGATGCCTGGCAGTTGTACTTCACGATCCTTGAAGTAGTAAGCCTGGCCGACGCTGATGCGCTGACGCTCGAAACCATTGTCTTCGATCCAGCGGCTGGTCACGCCCAGCGACAGCTTGTTCTCGTCGCCGACGCGGTCGGAGCCGGAGAAGCGGTTGTCGCGGAACAGCGAAGCGTAGTTGAAGGTGTATTCGCTGGTGTCGAAGACAGGGATGTCTTCCTGATCGACCTTGGGTACATACAGGTAGAACAGACGCGGTTCCAGGGTCTGGCGATAGTTCTTGCCGAAGTAGGACGTGTTGCGGTCGAAGTACAGGCCGCTGTCGACGCTGGCGATCGGTACGCCACGGCTCTGGTTGCTGTCGAAGGTGCCGTTGAGTTTGTTCTGCTCGGCATTTTGCGTGGCAATGTCTCGTTTGCCCTGGCCATCCAGATCCAACTGATATTGGGTGTACTGATACTTTAACGATGGCTTCAAGAAGCCATAGGTCCAGTTCATTGGCAGGCTGACGCCAGGTTTCAGATTCAGGCGGTCGCCGTTTGCACGAGCAAGGCCGAATATATTGGTATCCAACCGTGGTTGGGTAGTAATGCCATCTTCGTTGACAAAATTACCGGTTTTCAAATCACGATCGAAACGGACGATCTCGGTCTCGTAATCGAAATTCAGACCTTCCGGGTGATACGGCAACTGACCGTTGAAGGTGATCTGTGGCAGACGGCCATACGGCGTGATGTTCGAAACAGTAGCCAGTTGGTACTGCTGAGCATTCAAGCGTGCGGTGTAACTGTCACCACGGTAAGTCACCGAACCCTGCTGATTGACGAAGTCAGCACTCTTCACACCGATCTGATCGGTGGTCAGGTCCTGGAAGTAGTACGGATCGCTGATCTTGGTGTAGTCAACCTGAGTCATCACACGGGAGTCGAGACCGCCCTTGTGCTGCCAGTTGTACATGTAGCGATTCTTTTCGTAGTCGGTCTGCTTGCTGCGATCGGTATCTTCGTCGTTCAGATACGCCGCACCGAACTGACCTTCGCTGGTCTTGGTCAGGTAACGGAACTCGCCTTCGACCAGCATGCCGCGCTTGCTCATGTAACGCGGATACAACGTGGCATCGTAGTTCGGCGCCAGGTTGAAGTAGTACGGGGTAACCAGCGTAAAGCCGGTATCGCTGCCAGTGCCGATGGTCGGCGGCAGGAAGCCCGACTGGCGACGGTCGTCGATCGGGAAGTAGATGTACGGCGTGTACAGGATCGGAATGTCCTTGACCCGCAGCGTCACGTTGGTCGCGGTACCGAAGCCGGTGGCCGGGTTCAGGGTGATGTTGTTGCCCTTGAGCTGCCACGCGTTGCTGTTCGGTTCGCACGTGGTGTACGTGCCGTCCTTCAAGCGGATTATCGCGTTTTCGGCACGCTTGGCGTACAGCGCGTTACCGCGGATGCGCGATTTGTGCATCACGTATTCGGCGTTGTCGACCTTGGCTTCACCGGTGTCGAGCTGCACATCGGCGTGGTCGCCGACGATCAGTGCACCGTTGTCGCGGATGCGTACGTCGCCGTTGAGTTCGGCGCGGCTCTCGGCCTGATACAGGCTGGCCTCGTCGGACTCGACCTGCATGCTGCCCTGACGCAGGACCACGTCGCCGGCCAGCGTACCCACCTGATCTTCGGTGTTGTAGCGCGAGGCCTTGGCGCCGATAAAGGTCGGTGCGTCACTTTTATTCGTCTTGTCATTCATGCCAGGACGAATCGGTTCGATATAGGAACCAGAGCAGTAAGGGCCGGTCTCGGCCAATTGGGCGGCGGTGAGCTTCTCGCGCGGAACCCAGTCGAGGTGACTGTAGTCTTCGCTACGGGATTTCAGGCCGCGGCCCTTGGCTTGGGTGACCAGCACGGGCTTGGCGCCGGTGTCGGATGTGGAACCGTTCTGGGCCGGGGCTTCGCCGGCGGCGCTGACAGCGCTGCCGTCATGCACCGGACGCGGCGGCAAGGCAGCCGCCGGCGTCTTGGGCGCACACGCCCAGCCACCCGTTGCCGATACGGCGCAGTCATACTGCTCGGCGGCAACAACGAATTGACTGGCCAGAGGTTGCATAGCCAGCAGACTGCCGGTTACCAACAACGGAAATTTTTTACGAAACGCGGGGGATTTCAATGCCATCTTATTAGTCCGGGCTTCCTGCGTGCCATCTGCCCGCGGTGTGGGCCGCACGCCTCTCGATGGTCTGAAAAAGATGCTGGATAATAAAGCATGACCCGCTTGACGGCTAGCGCCGTCGGAGACCCTTGCAATGCCTGACCAAGATGTACGCTTGCAACACCTGAAAGTTTGGCTCGATGAGCAGTTGGCAATCCTGTTTGCAAATCAGGGCTGGGGCGCCGTGCCCCCGGCCACGTTGACCGCGGCCAGCAGCGACGCGAGTTTCCGGCGTTATTTCCGCTGGGAAGGAGAGGGCCGCAGTTTCGTCGTGATGGACGCGCCACCGCCCCAGGAAAACTGCAAACCGTTCGTGGATATCGCCTTTTTGCTGGCGAAATCCGGAATTAACGTGCCGAAAATTTATGCCGAAGACCTCGAACGCGGATTTCTTTTGCTCAATGACCTGGGCAACAAGACCTATCTGGACGTAATCGACGGCGAAAATGCCGACGCTTTGTTCAGCGATGCCCTGCAGGCCCTGTTGGCATTTCAGCAATTGCCGATGGTGGCACCGCTGCCAAGTTACGACGTGGCACTGCTGCGCCGCGAGCTGGAACTGTTCCCCGAGTGGTATGTGAAACGCGAACTCGGCATCGAGTTCGACGCGGCCCAGCAACAACAATGGCAAGCCGTCAGCGAGCTGCTGATCGACAGCGCCCTGGCCCAGCCGAAAGTGCTGGTGCACCGCGACTACATGCCGCGCAACCTGATGCTCAGCGAGCCGAATCCCGGCGTGCTGGATTTCCAGGACGCGGTGTATGGCCCGGTCACCTACGACGTGACCTGCCTGTTCAAGGACGCCTTCCTCAGCTGGCCTGAAGAGCGCGTGCGTGGCTGGCTGGAAAGTTACTGGCAGCAAGCCTCGGCACTGAACATCCCGGTGCAGACCGACTTCGAAGACTTCCTGCGCGCCAGCGACCTGATGGGCGTGCAGCGCCACCTGAAAGTCATCGGCATCTTCGCCCGCATCTGCCATCGCGATGGCAAGCCGCGTTACCTGGCCGACGTGCCACGCTTCTTTGCTTATATAGAAGCGGTGATTGCCCGTCGTCCTGAACTGGCGGATCTGCAGGCGCTGTTCGCCAGTCTGCGTGGCGGAGTGACTGCATGAAGGCCATGATTCTGGCGGCAGGCAAGGGCGAACGCATGCGCCCGCTGACCCTGACCACCCCCAAACCGCTGGTGCGTGCCAGCGGCGTGCCGTTGATCGAATATCACCTGCGGGCGCTGGCGGCGGCCGGTTTCAGCGAAATCGTGATCAATCATGCCTGGCTCGGTCAGCAGATTGAGGATTACCTGGGCGACGGTTCGCAATACGGCGTGAGCATTCAGTACTCGCCGGAAGGCGAGCCGCTGGAAACCGGCGGCGGAATCTTCCGCGCCTTGCCGTTGCTCGGTGACGATGCCTTCCTGGTAGTCAACGGCGATATCTGGACTGATTACGACTTCAGCGTGCTGCACCAACCGATCAACGGTCTGGCCTATCTGGTGCTGGCGGACAACCCGGCCCATCACCCGACAGGCGATTTCACCTTGGCCGACGGTCAGGTGCTCGACGCCCGGGCGGACGCGCCAACCCTGACCTACAGCGGCATCGCGGTCCTGCATCCGCAGTTGTTCGATGGCTGCACGGACGGCGCGTTCAAGCTGGCACCGCTGCTGCGCAAGGCCATGGCCGAAGGACAGGTCACGGGCGAGCGCTTGAAAGGTCACTGGGTCGATGTCGGTACGCACGAGCGTCTGGCCGAAGCTGAAGCATTGATAAAAGCGAGTCGTTGATATGTTGTGGCCAGGGACTCTGATTGGAGCCGGAGCGGGTTTTGCAATTGCCAGTATTCCGGGGGCCATGCTTGGGGCGTTGTTGGGGCAGGCGCTGGATCGGCGCCTGCATTTGCAGAGCTGGGGACATCTGCGGGAAAGACTCGGCGGTCGGCCGATGCTGCGCAACGACGAACTGCTGTTCGTGTTGCTCGGGCGTCTGGCAAAAAGCGATGGACGGGTGACGGACGGGCATATCCAGCAGGCGCGCCATGAAATGAACGCCCTGGAAATGAGTGAACCGGCACGGCGACGGGCCATTGCCGCGTTCAATCGCGGCAAGTCCGGTGGTGATCACTTGCGCGGCTATTTACGACGCCTGAGTGCCCAGCCGCATGCGGCCGAAGGCGTGTTGCGCGCCTGCTGGCGGATGGTCTGGGCCGACGGTCGCGCCGGCGTTAGCGAGCGTGAACTGCTGGCGCAGTGGGGCAAGTGGCTGGGGTGGACAACGCAGCAGATCCAGGCGCTGGCCAGTGATTACGAACCGAACAAGCGCCCGATCGTCAGTGCAGCGGTGAGTTATCAGGAGGCAATGCGCCTGCTCGGCGTGTCGGCGACCAGCGAACCGGCGCAGATCAAGCGCGCCTACCGGCGCCTGCTCAGCCGTCATCATCCGGACAAGATTGCCGGCAGCGGTGCCACGCCGGAACAGGTGCGAGAAGCGACCGAGAAAACCCGCGAGCTGCACAACGCGTTTACCCTGATTCGGACGCGGCGGGATTTTCGCTGATCGTTGCCGTTAAAGATGGGTTTTTCTGAAAGGGCCTCATCGCGAGCAGGCTCACTCCTACAGGTGGTCGAGTTCCTTCAGATGGAATGCGATCAACTGTAGGAGTGAGCCTGCTCGCGATTGCGGGCAACTCGATTTATCAGTCAGCCTTCTGCGGATTCAACCAGCCGCGAACCCGCCGGAACAGCTGCTCCTGCTCAGCCTTTTTATCCGGCAACGCCTTGAGCGCGACCTGGCTGAACGCTGAAGTCTTCAAACGCTTGCTGGCCTGCATGCGTTCCAGTGCTGCGTTGCGGTCCAGCGCCTTGTCCATATAGAAGATGTCGGCCGTCGGCAGTTTCAGGGTCGGCGTCAGTTCCGCCAGCTGCGGCTTGGCCTTGCTCGGCGTTTGCGCATCCACCATCACCAGCTTCTCGACCTGAGAACTCTGCCGCTCACTGAGAAAACGCGCCGCCCAGTAGGCGCCCGTGCCGTGACCGAGGACGACGACACGGCGTGCGCTCTGTTGTTCGGCATAGGCGATTGCCGCGTCGATCCGCGCAAAGATTCGCTCGGCATCGGCCTTGGACTGTTCTTCAGTCGTTTCGGCGACCACCTGATCCGCGACGTCCGCTTCACCGCCCGCCGCCTGCTCGATCGGTTGGGCGGTGGTCGAATCCTTGCTGCCGCTTTCCGGGGCTTTCGGCGCCGCCGCGGCTGCAATCACCCGGGGTGCGATGGCATCGCTTTGCAGGTCGGGCAGGGTGATACTCAGGCTGCTCCACTCGACGTCGGGCAATTTGCTGCGCAGCGGGCCGATCACTTGCGGCCAGTCAGCGGTTTCGCCAGCGCCGGGGACGATAATCACAGCGCCTTTGGGCTCGGCGGTGTTGGCCGGTTTCCACAGCGCGAGGAAGGTGTCGGCGCCGGCCTGCAATTGTTGCTGTTCTTGCGCCGGGACTTGGCGTTCGAGTGCTGCGGCTTCTTCCTGACTACGCTCAAGCAGTGGCTGGCGTTCGGCCGGTTTGTCGGCGGCCGCTTGCTCGGCAGTGGAGGCGGGCGCCGGATCGGCGGCTTCGACGGAAAACGCACAAGGCAGGATCAGCGACAGGCACAATGCTGGCATTGCCAGGCGGTAGACAGAGGGCATCGGTTATTCCAGGCCAGAAAAGTATCCCGGCAGCCTAATGGGTTGGTCAGAATTTGTCAGTGTACGAGACTTCAATGATGCGTTTTTGCTGCCTGTGGGTTATCGGCTGGTTGTGTTTTCCCTTGATGGGCTGGGCGGCGTCTGCGCCAGCGGCGCATGCGGCGTCCTTGACCTTCAGCGAGCAGCAATGGCTGGCGCAGCACCGTGAACTGCGCGTGGGGCTGGTCCTGCAGGCGCCGTACGCGCAATACGACCGGCGCCTGCAGCGGCTGTCCGGGGCCAACGTCGAGTTGATGAAGGCGCTGGCCAAGACGCTGAATGTCGAGCTGAGCTGGCGCAATTTCCAGGATCTGGCGCAGCTGGAGGAAGCCGCCCACGCAGGCGAGATCGACATCGCCCCGGGCCTGACACAGACCCCGGGCGCGCTGCGTCTGTGGCTGTTTTCCGATCCGTACATGCGCGTGCCGCAACTCGTGGTCAGCGACCAGAAGAGCAGCGGCGTGGTGGAACTGGAGAAAGTCGACAGCCTCGCCCGCGTCGCCGTGCGCACGCCCAGCGCCACCGCCGATTACTTGCGCAGCAATTATCCGCACCTGAATCTGCAAGGCGTGCCGCTGGAGCGTCAGGCGCTGCAACTGCTGTTGAGTCAGCAGGCGTCCTACGCCGTGGTGGATGAAGCGCAACTCGGGCGCTTGTCGGCTGAACCGGAGTTCGCCGGGTTGGTGGTGGTCGGTGATATCGGGCTGCCGCAACTGTTGCGGGTCGCCACGCGACGCGACTGGCCGGAGCTGGCCGGGATCGTCGAAAGCGCCTTGCGAGCGATCCCGGCCAAGGATCTGGAGCGCCTGCACACGCAGTGGCTGCAACCCAAATATCCGCGTCTGTCGGAGTCGCCGGGGTTCTGGCAGAACCTGAGCCTGTTGTTCGCGGTGCTGCTGCTCAGTTGTATCGCCATCGTCTGGTGGCAGCGCCGTCAGCAGCACAGCCTTGAGCACCGGTTACGGGCGGCGCGAGAGGACATCGCGCTGCGCGCGGCCAGCGAAGAAGCCCTGCGTCTGACCCAGTTCTCCATCGATCAAAGCACCGTCGGCATTCTCTGGGTCAACTGGGACAGCCATGTGCGTTACGCCAACCGTGCGGCGGAAAGCATGCTCGGTTATCCACAGGGCGCGCTCATCGAACGGCCGCTGATCGACTTCGAACCCGGGCTGCACATGGACCGCTGGCTCAACCTGTGGAAACGCGCGCGGGCCAGTGAAGAAGGGCCGCTGAGTTTTGAAACCAGTTGCGTGCGCGCCGATGGCAGCATCCTGCCGGCCGACGTCTCGCTGAGTTTTTTGCGCTTTCGCGACAGCGAGTATCTGGTGGTTTATCTCACCGACGTCACCGAACGGCGCCGCGCCCTGGCCGCCCTGCAGGAAAGTGAAGCGCGCTTGCAGGGCATTGCCGCCAACGTGCCGGGGCTGGTGTTCCGCCTGGAGCGGGCGCCGGTGACCGGGCAGATCGATTTCGCCTACATCAGTGAGGGCAGCGAAAGTCTGGTCGGTTACGCGCCGGCCGTTATCGCGCACCGTGACATGGGCCTGCGCAGCCTGGTGCATCCCGACGACAAGGCCAGTTACCACCAGACCCAGGATCAGGCGCTCGACACCGACAGTGACTGGTCGTGGCAGGGCCGCATTCTCACCCGTCAGGGCGAACAACGCTGGGCCGAGATCAAGGCGATCACCCGGCAACTGGAAGACGGCGCCTATGTCTGGGACGGCATCGTCTGGGACATCAGCGAAAGCAAGCGCATTGAACTGGAGTTGGCGGCGTCCCGCGAGCAACTGCGCGAGCTGTCGGCGCACCTGGAAAGCGTGCGTGAAGAAGAGAAGGCGCGCATTGCCCGGGAAGTGCACGATGAGCTGGGGCAGATGCTCACGGTGCTGAAACTGGAAACCTCGATGTGCGAACTGGCTTATGCGCAACTCGACCCCGGGCTGAACGAGCGGCTCAACAGCATGAAACGCCTGATCGCCCAGTTGTTCCAGCTGGTGCGCGATGTAGCAACGGCGCTGCGCCCGCCGATTCTCGATGCCGGGATCGCTTCGGCGATTGAATGGCAGGCGCGGCGATTTGAAGCGCGTACGCAGATTCCGTGTCTGGTGCAGGTGCCGGACAATCTGCCGGCGCTCAGCGATGCCAAGGCCATTGGCCTGTTCCGGATTCTGCAGGAGGCGCTGACCAATGTGATGCGGCATGCCCAGGCGCATACTGTGGAACTGACGCTGGCGCTGGAAGGCGACGAATTGTGTCTGACGGTCAGCGACGATGGCGTAGGCTTTGTCGTCGCGAGCGATCGGCCGACCTCCTTTGGCCTGGTCGGCATGCGCGAGCGGGTGCTGATCATGGGCGGACGCTTGCGGCTTGAGAGTGAGCCGGGGGAGGGCACCAGCCTGAATGTCTGGGTGCCGATTTCCGAGGTCTGAAGATTTGCGGTGTTTGAGCTGACGCTATCGCGAGCAGGCTCACTCCTCAGGGGGAATGCATTGCAATGTGGGAGCGAGCCGGCTCGCGAATGATCCTGACGCTGAATAAGAACAATGGAGAAGAACGTGATCCGTGTACTGGTAGCCGAAGACCACACCATCGTCCGTGAAGGGATCAAGCAATTGATCGGCCTGGCCAAGGACCTGCAAGTGGTGGGGGAGGCGAGCAATGGCGAGCAGTTGCTGGAAACCCTGCGCAGCGTGCCGTGCGAGGTGGTGCTGCTGGACATCTCGATGCCCGGGGTCAACGGGCTGGAGGCGATCCCGCGGATTCGCGCGCTGAACAACCCGCCAGCAATTCTGGTGCTGTCGATGCACGACGAAGCGCAAATGGCCGCCCGCGCGCTGAAGGTCGGCGCGGCCGGTTATGCAACCAAGGACAGTGATCCGGCATTGCTGCTGACCGCCATTCGCAAAGTCGCGGCCGGCGGGCGCTACATCGACCCGGAACTGGCCGACCGGATGGTCTTCGAAGTCGGCCTGACCGACACGCGTCCGTTGCATTCGTTGCTGTCCGAGCGCGAGTTCTCGGTGTTCGAACGCCTGGCCCAGGGCGCCAACGTCAACGACATCGCCCAGCAACTGGCCCTGAGCAGCAAGACCATCAGCACCCACAAGGCGCGGCTGATGCAGAAGCTCAACATCACCTCCCTGGCCGATCTGGTCAAATACGCGATGGAACACAAACTCCTCTAAAGATCACCGCAGTTAAAACTGTAGGAGTGAGCCTGCTCGCGATAGCGATCTGTCAGGCAACACTTCGGTGACTGAGCCACCGCTATCGCGAGCAGGCTCACTCCTATAGGGGATCTTCATAGCACCCTAAATTGTGGGCATATCTGTTAGCGACAACCGCTTTTGCTTGTTCTTGTGGCTTGCAGCTCGACGCTTGCAACTGCCTTGTCCATTAGCGCCATCCTTGTAGGGCGATCCCTACCCCCAACCTTCCATCCGGCTGAGGCGATTCTCTCCTGCGCCCCGATTTGCGTGGCTGGCGCCAGCCACTAGGCTTGTTCCACAGCAGTTACCAATAACAAAGGTGTGGGTATGAGCCAGGTCGATTCAAACGCAGGGGCCAGTGACGTGCTGGTCAGCTTTCGTGGAGTGCAGAAGAGCTACGACGGCGAGAACCTGATCGTCAAAGACCTCAACCTGGACATTCGCAAAGGCGAGTTCCTGACCCTGCTCGGGCCGTCCGGCTCCGGCAAGACCACCAGCCTGATGATGCTCGCCGGCTTCGAAACACCGACCGCCGGCGAAATCCTTCTGGCCGGTCGCGCAATCAACAACGTGCCGCCGCACAAGCGTGACATCGGCATGGTGTTCCAGAACTACGCGCTGTTCCCGCACATGACCGTGGCCGAGAACCTCGCCTTTCCGCTGACCGTGCGCGGCCTGAACAAGAGCGATGTCAGCGACAAGGTCAAGAAAGTCCTGAGCATGGTCCAGCTCGACGCCTTCGCGTCGCGCTATCCGGCGCAACTCTCTGGCGGCCAGCAGCAGCGGGTGGCACTGGCCCGCGCGCTGGTGTTCGAGCCGCAACTGGTACTGATGGACGAACCGTTGGGCGCGCTCGACAAGCAGCTACGCGAACACATGCAGATGGAGATCAAGCACCTGCACCAGCGTCTTGGCGTGACCGTGGTCTACGTGACCCACGACCAGGGCGAAGCGCTGACCATGTCCGACCGTGTGGCCGTGTTCCATCAGGGCGAGATCCAGCAGATCGCCCCGCCACGCAGCCTTTACGAAGAACCGAAAAACACCTTCGTCGCCAACTTCATCGGCGAGAACAACCGCCTCAACGGTCGCCTGCTCAGCCAGAGCGGCGAGCGCTGCGTGGTCGAGCTGAGTCGTGGCGAGAAGGTCGAGGCGCTGGCGGTCAACGTCGGCCAGACCGGCGAACCAGTGACCCTGTCGATCCGTCCGGAACGCGTCAGCCTCAATGGCTCGAGCGACCAATGCGTCAACCGCTTCTCAGGGAGGGTGGCGGAATTCATCTATCTGGGCGACCACGTCCGGGTGCGCCTGGAAGTCTGCGGCAAGACCGACTTCTTCGTGAAACAGCCGATTGCCGAGCTCGATCCCGCGCTCGCCGTCGGGGACGTGGTACCGCTTGGCTGGCAGGTCGAGCACGTTCGTGCACTTGACCCGCTGTTAGAGGCGAACTGATCGCCCCCGCAATACCAACACCAACCCTGCACGTGGAGAGAACAATAAATGTTGAGATCCCTGAAGTTCACCGCCCTGACCCTGGGCCTAATGGGCGCGGCCAGCGCCATGGCCGCTGGCCCGGATTTGACTGTGGTGTCGTTTGGCGGGGCGAACAAGGCTGCGCAGGTCAAAGCCTTCTATGCACCGTGGGAAGCGGCGGGCAATGGCAAGATCGTCGCCGGCGAGTACAACGGCGAAATGGCCAAGGTCAAAGCCATGGTCGACACCAAGAGCGTGTCGTGGGACCTGGTGGAGGTCGAATCGCCGGAACTGGCCCGTGGCTGCGATGAAGACATGTTCGAACCGCTGGACCCGGCGCTGTTCGGCAAGTCCGAAGATTACGTCAAGGGTGCGATCCAGCCTTGCGGCGTGGGTTTCTTCGTCTGGTCGACCGTGCTCGCGTACAACGCCGACAAGCTGAAAACCGCACCGACCAGCTGGGCCGATTTCTGGGACACCAAGAAATTCCCGGGCAAGCGTGGCCTGCGCAAAGGCGCCAAGTACACCCTCGAATTCGCTTTGATGGCCGATGGTGTGGCCCCGAAAGACGTCTACAAAGTGCTGGCCGGCAAGGACGGCCAGGACCGTGCGTTCAAGAAACTCGATGAACTCAAGCCAAGCATCCAGTGGTGGGAAGCCGGCGCGCAACCGCCGCAATACCTCGCTTCCGGTGACGTGGTCATGAGCTCGGCCTACAACGGTCGTATCGCTGCGGTGCAGAAAGAATCCAACCTGAAAGTGGTGTGGAACGGCGGCATCTACGACTTCGACGCGTGGGCCATCCCGAAAGGCCTGGACAAGGCGCGTGCTGAAGCGGCGAAGAAATTCATCGCCTACTCGGTCCAGCCACAGCAGCAGAAGACCTACTCGGAAAACATCGCCTACGGCCCGGCCAACACCCAAGCCGTTCCGCTGCTGAGCAAGGACGTGCTGAAAGACATGCCGACCACCCCGGAAAACATCGCCAACCAGGTGCAGATCGACGTCAGCTTCTGGGCTGACAACGGCGAGCAACTGGAGCAGCGCTTCAACTCCTGGGCGGCGAAGTAACCCGGCTCCGACTGGATGAGAGACTTTGTGGCAAGGGAGCTTTTGTGGCGAGGGGATTTATCCCCGATGGGTTGCGCAGCAGCCCCGAAGCCATACCCGCTCGGTGTGTCAGATAAACCGGATTCTCAGGTTTTACGACTGCTGCGCAGCCGATCGGGGATAAATCCCCTCGCCACAAAGGTTCGCTCTCTCAGCAAGGCTCGCTCCCACCGGTAGTGGTGTTTCAACACAACAGAGGTGGTTCGCCACCTCTGTAACGATCAAAGATTTGCGGAGTACGTCATGGCCATCGCCGTTCCCCTGAACGAGGGCGCCAGCCCCACCTTGAAGCAGAAGCTCAAGCGCGCCGAGCGGGTCAACCGCTGGAAGGCCCAGGCGTTGATTGCGCCGCTGGTGCTGTTTCTGTTGCTGGTGTTCCTGGTGCCGATCGTGGCGCTGCTCTATAAAAGCGTCGGCAACCCGGAAGTGGTCGGCGGCATGCCGCGCACCGTGGCAGCCATCGCCAGTTGGGACGGCCGCGGCCTGCCCGCTGAACCGGTGTACAAAGCGGCCGGCGAAGACCTCGCCGAAGCGCGCAAAAACCAGACGCTGGGCGACCTGTCCAAGCGCTTGAACATGGAGTTGGCCGGCTATCGCAGCCTGCTGACCAAAACGGCCCGGGCGCTGCCATTTGCCAGCGAGCCGGCCTCTTATAAAGAAGCACTCGAAGGCCTCGATGAGCGCTGGGGCGATCCGGCCTACTGGCAAGCGGTCAAACGCAACACCAGCAGCATCACCCCGTATTATCTGCTGGCGGCGGTCGATCACCGTATTGACGACCTCGGCGAACTCGCCCCGGCGACCCCGGATCAGGCGATCTACCTCGACATCTTCGCCCGCACTTTCTGGATGGGCCTGATCATCACGGTGATCTGCCTGCTGCTCGCTTATCCACTGGCGTATCTGCTGGCCAACCTGCCATCGCGCCAGAGCAACCTGTTGATGATTCTGGTGCTGCTGCCGTTCTGGACCTCGATTCTGGTGCGGGTCGCCGCGTGGATCGTGTTGCTGCAATCGGGCGGTCTGATCAACAGCGCACTGCTGGCGATGGGCATCATCGATAAGCCACTGGAACTGGTGTTCAACCGCACCGGGGTCTACATCTCGATGGTGCACATCCTGCTGCCGTTCATGATCCTGCCGATCTACAGCGTGATGAAAGGCATCTCACCGACCTACATGCGCGCCGCAATTTCGCTGGGCTGCCACCCGTTCGCCAGTTTCTGGCGGGTGTACTTCCCGCAGACCTATGCCGGTGTCGGCGCTGGTTGCCTGTTGGTGTTCATCCTCGCCATCGGCTACTACATCACCCCGGCGCTGCTGGGCAGCCCGAACGATCAAATGGTCAGCTACTTCGTCGCGTTCTACACCAACACCAGCATCAACTGGGGCATGGCCACTGCGTTGGGCGGCTTGCTGCTGCTGGCGACCGTGGTGCTTTATCTGATTTACAGCTGGCTGGTGGGCGCCAGTCGCCTGCGTCTGAGCTAAGGGGAATTTGAAATGCTGAGTCCTTACATGTCGCCCATCGAACGGGTGTGGTTCTACAGCTTGCGGATTCTCTGCGGCCTGATCCTGCTGTTCCTGATTCTGCCGGTGCTGGTGATCGTGCCGCTGTCGTTCAACTCGGGCAGTTTCCTCGTGTATCCGTTGCAGGGTTTTTCCCTGCACTGGTACCAGGACTTCTTCGCCTCGGCCGAATGGATGCGCGCGCTGAAGAACAGCATCATCGTCGCCCCGGCCGCGACCGTGCTGGCGATGGTCTTCGGGACCCTGGCCGCCATCGGCCTGACCCGTGGCGACTTCCCCGGCAAATCGCTAGTGATGGCGCTGGTGATTTCACCGATGGTGGTGCCGGTGGTGATCATCGGTGTCGCCAGTTATCTGTTCTTCGCGCCGCTGGGCCTGGGCAACAGTTTCTTCTCGCTGATCGTGGTGCATGCGGTGCTGGGTGTGCCGTTCGTGATCATTACCGTGTCGGCAACGCTGCAGGGCTTTAACCACAACCTGGTACGGGCGGCGGCCAGCCTAGGCGCTTCACCGCTGACCGCGTTCCGCCGGGTGACCCTGCCGCTGATTGCACCGGGGGTGATTTCCGGGGCGCTGTTCGCCTTCGCGACGTCGTTCGATGAGGTGGTGGTGACGCTGTTCCTCGCCGGCCCCGAGCAGGCGACGCTGCCACGGCAGATGTTCAGCGGGATCCGCGAGAACTTGAGCCCGACGATTGCCGCTGCGGCTACATTGCTGATCGCCTTTTCCGTCATCCTGCTGCTGACCCTGGAATGGCTGCGAGGCCGCAGCGAAAAACTGCGTACCGCTCAGGTCTGACGCCGATCCCCTGTAGGAGCAGCCTTCGGCAGCTCCTACAGGGGGTAATTGTTTAAAGGGTTCTTGCGGTCATTCACGACCTGAATAACAGACAACCCCAAATCCCCAGCTAATCTTGTGCCCAGCTCCCACATCTATAAGAGGCTGCGCACGATGAGTCTGTCCCAGTTCAAAATCGCTCACAAACTGATCACCGGCGCCGGGGCCATCGAGCAACTGGCGGCGGAACTCACGCGCCTGGATATCGACAACCCGCTGATCGTCACCGACGCTGCGCTGGTCAAGTCCGGCACCGTCGAGCTGGCGCTGTGCCAATTGGGTGGGCGCGATTACGAGATTTTCGACCGGGTGCTGCCGGACCCGGAAATCGCCATCGTCGAAGACTGCATGCGCGTCTATCGCGAAGGCGGGCATGACGGCTTGATCGGTTTGGGTGGCGGCAGTGCCATCGACATCGCCAAGAGTGTCGCCGCGTATGCCGGATACCACGGCGCGCTGGAGGACCTGTTCGGCGTCGATCAAGTGCCGCGCAAAGGCCCGCCGCTGATTGCCATCCCGACCACCGCCGGCACCGGTTCGGAAGTGACCAACGTGGCGATCCTTTCCGACAAGGTTGCGCAACTGAAGAAAGGCATCGTCAGCGACTATCTGTTACCGGACGTCGCGCTGGTCAGCCCGCAAATGACCCTGACCTGTCCGCGCAGCGTCACTGCCGCCAGTGGTGTCGATGCGCTGGTGCATGCCATCGAATCCTATCTGTCGGTCAACGCTTCGCCGATTACCGACTCGCTGGCACTCGGCGCGATCAAACTGATCGCCAGGTCGTTGCCCAAGGCCTACGCCAACGGCGCCAACCTGCAAGCCCGCGAAGACATGGCCACCGCGAGCCTGATGGCCGGCATGGCGTTCGGCAATGCCGGGGTCGGCGCGGTGCATGCGTTGGCCTATCCGCTGGGCGGACGTTTCAACATCGCCCACGGCGTCAGCAATGCCTTGCTGCTGCCGTATGTCATGACCTGGAACAAGATGGCCTGTGTCGAGCGCATGCAGGATATCGCCGAAGCCATGGGGCTGAAGACCGCTCATCTGAGTGCCAGCGAAGCGGCGGACAAAGCCGTGCAGGCGATGACCGACTTGTGCGTGGCGGTGGAAATTCCCGTCGGCCTGCGCAGTTTCGGTGTACCGGAAGATGCGATCCCGGCCATGGCCGTGGAGGCCGCGGGAATCGAGCGCTTGATGCGCAATAACCCGCGAAAGCTCAGCGCCATCGATATCGAGAAGATCTACCGCGCAGCCTACTGATCATCGCGGTCACGGTGCGCGCGCGGAAACTTGAGGTATACAATGCGCGCCATCGTGATTTAGCTCAGAAAAGGTGCGTCATGCAGCCCTTCGTAATTGCTCCGTCGATTCTCTCCGCCGACTTCGCCCGCCTCGGCGAAGAAGTGGACAACGTTCTGGCCGCCGGTGCGGACTTCGTTCACTTCGATGTCATGGACAACCACTACGTGCCGAACCTGACCATCGGTCCGATGGTCTGCGCGGCACTGCGCAAGTACGGCATCACCGCGCCGATCGACGCGCACCTGATGGTCAGCCCGGTGGATCGCATCGTCGGCGACTTCATTGAGGCCGGCGCCACCTACATCACCTTCCACCCGGAAGCCACGCTGCACGTCGATCGCTCGCTGCAACTGATCCGTGAAGGCGGCTGCAAATCCGGCCTGGTGTTCAACCCGGCGACCCCGCTGGACGTGCTCAAGTACGTGATCGACAAGGTCGACATGGTCTTGCTGATGAGCGTCAACCCGGGCTTCGGCGGCCAGAAGTTCATTCCCGGCACCCTCGACAAACTGCGCGAAGCGCGGGCGATCATCGATGCCTCGGGCCGCGACATTCGCCTGGAAATCGATGGCGGCGTCAACGTCAACAACATCCGTGAAATCGCTGCCGCTGGCGCTGATACCTTTGTCGCCGGCTCGGCGATCTTCAATGCGCCGAACTATCAGGAAGTCATCGACAAGATGCGTTCCGAACTGGCGCTGGCGCGCCCATGAGCGGTTTTGAGCAGCTGTTCCCGGGGCAACTGCCACGGTTGGTGATGTTCGATCTGGATGGCACGCTGATCGACTCGGTTCCCGACCTGGCGGCGGCGGTGGACACCATGCTGCTCTCTCTCGGCCGCAAGCCTGCCGGCATCGAGTCGGTGCGCGAGTGGGTCGGCAATGGCGCACCGGTGCTGGTGCGCCGGGCGCTGGCCGGCGGCATCGATCATTCGGCAGTGGACGACGTCGAGGCCGAGCACGCGCTGGAAGTGTTCATGGACGCCTACGGCGCCAGCCATGAGCTGACTGTGGTCTATCCCGGCGTGCGCGACACGCTCAAGTGGCTGCACAAGCAGGGCGTGGTCATGGCGCTGATCACCAACAAGCCGGAGCGTTTTGTCGCGCCGTTGCTGGATCAGATGAAGATTGGCCGTTACTTCAAGTGGATCATCGGTGGCGATACCTTGCCGCAGAAGAAACCCGATCCGGCCGCGCTGTTCTTCGTGATGAAAATGGCCAATATCCCGGCCTCGCAATCGCTGTTCGTCGGTGATTCGCGCAGCGATGTGCTGGCGGCGAAAGCGGCGGGGGTCAAATGTGTTGGGTTGAGCTACGGCTACAACCACGGCCGGCCGATTGCCGAGGAATCCCCGGCGCTGGTGATCGACGATCTGCGCCAGCTAATTCCCGGTTGCCTCGGTACAGCCGCTGAGATAACGTTGCCCGACGCTTCTCAATCCCATTCTGGAAACGCCATCGTGGTGGTCACTCGCAAACTCTGGATGAAAGTCATCAAGGCTCTGGCCCGCTGGCGTTGGCGCGCCTGACTGGTTCCTGGCCGGCATGCCGGCGCGTTTGCATACCTGACTGTCAGCACCTCACACCACGAGGCACCTCATGATCCGCGAAGAATTCCTGCGCTTGGCCGCCGACGGCTACAACCGCATTCCGTTGGCCTGCGAAACCCTGGCCGACTTCGACACGCCGCTGTCGATCTATCTGAAACTGGCTGACCAGCCCAACTCCTACCTGCTCGAATCGGTGCAGGGCGGCGAGAAATGGGGTCGCTATTCGATCATCGGCCTGCCGTGCCGCACCGTGCTGCGGGTTCACGACCATCACGTGAGCATCACCGTCGACGGCGTCGAGACCGAAAGCCATGACGTCGAAGACCCGCTGGCCTTCGTCGAAACCTTCAAGGCCCGCTACAACGTGCCGACCATCGCCGGTCTGCCGCGTTTCAACGGTGGCCTGGTCGGTTACTTCGGTTATGACTGCGTGCGCTATGTGGAAAAGCGTCTGGGCAAGTGCCCGAACCCGGATCCGCTGGGCGTACCGGACATTCTGCTGATGGTGTCCGATGCGGTGGTGGTGTTCGATAACCTCGCCGGCAAGATGCACGCGATCGTCCTGGCCGATCCTTCGCAGGCTGATGCCTACGAGCAAGGTCAGGCGCAATTGCAGGGGCTGCTGGAGAAACTGCGTCAGCCGATCACCCCGCGCCGTGGCTTGGATTTCAGCAAGCAGCAAGCAGCTGACCCGGTATTCCGCTCCAGTTTCACCCAGGACGATTACGAAAAAGCCGTCGACACCATCAAGGAATACATCCTGGCCGGTGACTGCATGCAGGTCGTGCCGTCGCAGCGTATGTCGATCGACTTCAAGGCCGCGCCGATCGATCTGTACCGCGCCCTGCGTTGCTTCAACCCGACGCCGTACATGTACTTCTTCAACTTCGGCGACTTCCACGTCGTCGGCAGTTCGCCGGAAGTGCTGGTGCGGGTCGAAGACAACCTGATCACCGTGCGCCCGATTGCCGGTACGCGTCCGCGTGGCGCCACCGAAGAAGCCGATCGGGCGCTGGAAGAAGACCTGCTGTCGGACGACAAAGAGATCGCCGAGCACTTGATGCTGATCGATCTGGGTCGCAACGACACCGGGCGCGTCTCGGAAATCGGTTCGGTGAAGCTCACCGAGAAGATGGTCATCGAGCGCTATTCCAACGTGATGCACATCGTCTCCAACGTCACAGGCCAGTTGAAGGCCGGGCTGACGGCGATGGATGCACTGCGGGCGATTCTGCCGGCGGGCACCTTGTCAGGCGCACCGAAGATTCGCGCGATGGAAATCATCGACGAGCTGGAACCGGTCAAACGTGGCGTGTATGGCGGCGCGGTCGGTTACTTCGCCTGGAACGGCAACATGGACACCGCGATTGCGATTCGTACCGCGGTGATCAAGAACGGCGAGCTGCACGTGCAGGCCGGGGGCGGCATCGTGGCCGACTCGGTGCCGGCGCTGGAATGGGAAGAAACCCTGAACAAGCGACGCGCGATGTTTCGCGCGGTGGCCCTGGCCGAGCAAACCCCGGAAGTTTGATTCACGTTATCCCCTGTAGGAGCGAGCCTGCTCGCGAAGAGGACGTGTCAGTCGTTATAGATGTTGGCTGATACACCGCCATCGCGAGCAGGCTCGCTCCTGCACTGGATTGTGTTCAGCCATAAAAAAACGCGGCGCCTGTAAGGGCGCCGCGTTTTTATGTCCGCCAATCAGAAATCCAGACTGACCCCGACGTTAACCCCTTGCTGGGTAAAGTCGTCATCCTTGCGCACGTTGTAGCTGGCGCGCAGGGCCAGGTCCTGAGTGAGCTTGTGGCTCACGCCCAGGTTCAGGCGATTGAGGTTGGTCTGCGGCTCGTAGCCTTCGAGGGTGAAACGGTTGCCTGGCAGGCTGTTGAGGTTGATGGTCAAGTCTTGCCGGTCATCGTTGTACTCACGCTCGTGGGCGAATTCGCCGAACACTTCGGTCTGCGCGGTGATCTGGTACTTGCCCTGGATACCCACGCCCAGGCGCCGAGAGTTGCGCGACTGGTCATCGAAGGTCAGCGCCGTCGAGTCCGCGCCTTTTTCCGAGTAACCATCGACTTCGGTCTTGCCAAAATCGGCGCTGACAAATGGCGACAGATGCCATGGGCTGCTGGCCTGCTGCGCGATGTCGTAACCGATGCGGCCACTGATCGCCAGCACGTAGCCGTCGGTATCGCCTTTTTCCCCGCGCTCGTTGACCCCGAGCTGGAATTTGCGCTTGAGGCTGTCGTAGTCGAGTTTGCCGGCGGTCATCGCCAGATCGCCCCACCAGCGGTTTTGCTGGTACTGAGCGAACGCGGTGCCCATGTAGGAATTGAGTTTGTATTCCGAGTCGGCGTCGCCGGCTTCGAGTTTCTGGTTATAGAAACCTGCGGCCAAACCGATGCGCCAGGCTTCGTTGACGCGATAGCTGCCGCCGATGTTCAGGTTATAGCCGTTGCCATCGGCACTGGCGGCGCTGTGCTGGCCGTCGAAGTCCTGATGCTGACCGCCACCGGCGACGATCGCGCGCCATTGGCCGATGCCCTGCCAGTTTTCCCAGTCGGCCAGCCATTGATTGCGCAGTTCATCCTGGTGCGCGCGCAATGAGCCTTGGGCCATTTCCGGGAGCAAGGTCAGTTCCCAGGGGGCCGCTAGCAGCGAGTAGGCGTAATCGGCAATCAGGCGCTGACCCGCTTCGGTCGGGTGCACCGAGTCGTTGTAGATCAGCTTGGTCGGGTCCGGTGTGGCGCTGTTGATGCCGTATCTGGCGTTCTCTGTGCAACTGTTGCCGCTGAAGCAGGTGGCCGTCAGGTTCTGGTCGGTTGCGAGGCCGAACTGTGCCGGATTGGCGAAGGCCTCTTTGAGCAGCACCGGAATGTTCAACGGAATGATTTCGGCGTTGATGCCCTGCAACTGGCTGACCAGTTCGGTGTTGAACCGAGCGCTGAGTTGCGAGGTGAAAGACTGCAGCGGCGAGTCGTTGATCGCCGGGGTCAGGCCGATGTCCGGCAGCAGCCAGACCATGATGTATTTGGCGCCGGCGCCTTGCAGCGTACGTGCGCTGTCAGCCAGGCGATCAGCCGCCGAACTGGCCTGATCGAGACTGAGCACGCGGCCCTGGAGGAAGTCGTTACCGCCTCCGGACAGGTAATACAGCGCATTCGGGTCGGCGCGGAAGCCGTTCGAAGGCAGGTAACCGCTGCGGGTGCGTTCGCCGGTGGCGGACTGCGTGGTAATCGAGTCGAGAATCTGGTCGGTACGGTAACCGCCCACCGCCCAGTTATTGCCATCGGCCAGACCTTCGCCGGCCCGTACGGCCGAGGACGAAGACGCGGTCTGATCAGGGCTGAAGCCCAGTTTGCCGCCGATGATCTGGGTGGCGTTGAGGTCGCGGTTCTCGCCGGTACCGTCCTTGTACAACGGGCCGGTGCGGTTGGTGTAGCGCTGCGTGGCGCCGGCCGGACCGCCGGTGTCCTTGAAGGTCCCGGCATCGTTCAGGCTGTCGCCGAAGACGATGAAATTGGAGTAGGGCGCGGGTGCTGCGTACGCCTGGGCACATGCCATGGCGAGCAGGCATCCGGCGAGCGGTACAAACAACGTCTGTTTGATCATGAGCAAGTCCGTTTATTTATTGTTGTAGGTGAACGAAACGACAGTACCAAAAACTCCCGGCCTTTTGCCATCGGTCGTGAACCCTCGCAAAGTTTGTTCCCCTGCCGGCCCCGCCATATTGCACGCTCCGCCCAGCTAAGTTACTGTGCCAGAACGTATGAACGAGACCTTCCCCGTGTTGATCGTCAGCAAACTTCTGGATCAAGTCATCAAGGCACACGCCCGTTGGCGTTGGCGCGCCTGAATCTTTTCTGCCGGCCCGGCCGGATCTGTATCGCTTTGCCTTCCTTACCCGTTTGAAATACCGCTGTGCCGACGTGCATTCCCGCGTCCGACATCGTGCAGCGCCCTGCGGGCAAGTCATCTGAAGGCTGTCTTCAAGTCAGAATTCAAGAGGTTCGAAACGCCATGTTGCTGATGATCGACAACTACGACTCCTTTACTTACAACGTTGTGCAATACCTCGGCGAGCTGGGTGCCGAGGTCAAGGTGGTGCGCAACGACGAGCTGACCATCGCCGAAATCGAAGCGCTCAACCCGGAGCGCATCGTGGTCTCCCCTGGTCCGTGCACGCCGAGTGAAGCCGGCATCTCCATCGACGCGATCAAGCACTTTGCCGGCAAACTGCCGATCCTCGGCGTTTGCCTGGGTCACCAGTCCATCGGTCAGGCCTTCGGCGGCGATGTGGTGCGCGCCCGTCAGGTAATGCACGGTAAGACTAGCCCGGTATTCCACGAGGACAAGGGCGTTTTCCAAGGTTTGAATCATCCGCTGACGGTTACGCGCTATCACTCGCTGATCGTCAAGCACGATACTTTGCCCGAGTGCCTGGAGCTGACCGCGTGGACGCAACACGATGACGGCTCGGTCGACGAAATCATGGGCCTGCGTCACAAGACCCTGAACATTGAGGGCGTACAGTTCCACCCTGAATCGATCCTGACCGAGCAGGGCCATGAACTGTTTGCCAACTTCCTCAAACAAACCGGCGGCACGCGCTAAGGACTTCCCATGAATATCAAGACAGCCCTGAGCCGTATCGTCGATCACCTTGACCTCAGCACCGATGAAATGCGCGACGTGATGCGCGAAATCATGACCGGCCAATGCACAGATGCGCAGATCGGCGCGTTCATGATGGCCATGCGCATGAAGAGCGAAAGCATCGATGAAATCGTCGGCGCCGTATCGGTGATGCGCGAACTGGCCGATCAGGTCGAACTCAAGACCCTCGACGGCGTGGTCGATGTGGTGGGGACTGGCGGTGACGGCGCGAACATCTTCAACGTGTCGACGGCCTCTTCGTTTGTCGTCGCGGCAGCCGGTTGCACCGTGGCCAAGCACGGCAACCGTGCGGTATCGGGCAAGAGCGGCAGCGCCGACTTGCTCGAAGCCGCCGGCATCTACCTGAACCTGACGCCGGTCCAGGTTGCCCGATGCATCGACAACGTCGGCATCGGTTTCATGTTTGCCCAGACCCATCACAAAGCCATGAAGTACGCCGCCGGCCCGCGCCGCGATCTCGGGCTGCGTACGCTGTTCAACATGCTCGGCCCGCTTACGAATCCGGCCGGTGTGAAACATCAGGTGGTGGGCGTGTTCACCCAGGCCCTGTGCCGGCCATTGGCCGAAGTCTTGCAGCGTCTGGGCAGCAAACACGTGTTGGTGGTGCATTCGAAGGACGGTCTGGACGAATTCAGCCTGGCCGCGCCGACGTATGTCGCCGAACTGAAAAACAACGAGATCAGCGAGTACTGGGTCGAGCCGGAAGATCTGGGCATGAAGAGCCAGAGCCTGCACGGCCTCTCGGTCGAAGGACCGGAAGCGTCGCTGGCGCTGATCCGCGATGCGCTGGGCAAGCGCAAAACCGAAAACGGCCAGAAAGCCGCTGAAATGATTGTGCTCAATGCCGGTGCAGCGCTGTACGCCGCTGACCTGGCCACGAGTTTGAAAGAAGGCGTGGCGCTTGCGCACGACGCCCTGCATACCGGTCTTGCTCGGGAAAAACTCGAGGAGTTGGGTGCCTTTACCGCGGTATTCAAAGTGGAGAATGAGGGATGAGTGTACCGACGGTTCTGGAAAACATTCTGGCGCGCAAGGTTCAGGAAGTCGCCGAGCGCAGCGCTCGCGTCAGCCTGAGCGAGCTGGAAGGTCTGGCCAAGGCGGCCGATGCACCCCGTGGTTTTGCCAAGGCATTGATCGATCAAGCCAAGACGAAACATCCCGCCGTCATCGCCGAAATCAAGAAGGCTTCGCCGAGCAAAGGCGTGATTCGCGAGCACTTCGTGCCTGCCGACATCGCCAAGAGCTACGAGAAGGGCGGGGCGACCTGCCTGTCGGTGCTGACTGACATCGATTACTTCCAGGGCGCCGACATTTACCTGCAACAGGCCCGCGCCGCGTGCAAGCTGCCGGTGATCCGCAAGGACTTCATGATCGATCCGTACCAGATCGTCGAAGCCCGTGCGCTGGGCGCCGACTGTGTGCTGTTGATCGTCTCCGCACTGGACGACGTGAAAATGGCCGAGCTGGCTTCGGTTGCCAAAGGCGTCGGTCTCGACGTGCTGGTGGAAGTGCACGACGGCGATGAGCTGGAACGTGCACTGAAAACCCTCGACACACCATTGGTCGGGGTCAACAACCGTAACCTGCACACCTTCGATGTCAGCCTGGAAACCACCCTCGACCTGCTGCCGCGCATTCCACGCGATCGCCTGGTGATCACCGAGAGTGGCATCCTCAACCGCGCCGATGTCGAGTTGATGGAAATCAGCGACGTCTACGCGTTCCTGGTGGGCGAGGCGTTCATGCGCGCCGAAAGCCCGGGCACCGAACTGCAGCGGTTGTTCTTCCCGGAGCGCGGTGGTCCGGTAGTCAGCGGTTCGACCCTCGACTGATATTCTTTCTGGCCGAGTCGACGCCATCGTCGGAACGCCGCCCGGAGCAGGCTCACTCCTACACTTGGAATGCGTTCCCCCTGTAGGAGTGAGCCTGCTTGCGATGAGGCCCTCGAAATCCCCAAAGATTCCAAATCTGCCGGAGCCCGCCATGTCGCTGCCCACCTCCCTGACCATCGAAGCCGGCCTGCAAGCCGAACAGGACTTGCTGGCCTCTGTCTGCGCCGGCGACGCCGAATTCGGTTTGCTGTTCTGGCAACCCAGCGATCACGCCTTGGTCATGCCGCGCCGCCTCAACCGTCTGCCCGGTTTCGAGCAAGCCTGCGACATTTCTGCCGCTGCCGGCTGGCCAGTGCTGCTGCGTGAAACCGGTGGCGAACCGGTCCCGCAATCCGCTTCAACCATCAACATCGCGTTGGTCTACGCTCCGCCCCGCAGCGAAGGCGATCTGAACCGCATCGAAACCGGTTACCGGCGATTGTGTGATCCGATCTGCGCATTGCTGGATGAGCTGGGTGGTCAGTCGTCCCTGGGTGAAATCGACGGTGCGTTCTGCGACGGTCGTTTCAACGTCAATCTCGACGGGCGCAAGATGGTCGGCACGGCCCAGCGCTGGCGCCAGAGTCAGGGCGGTCAGCGTCCGGTGTGTCTGGTGCACGGGGCGATGCTGATAGATAACGAGCGCGAGTCGATGGTCGCGGCAGTCAATCGCTTCAATGAGGCTTGTGGCCTTGAGCAGCGGGTGCGGGCTGAAAGCCATATTGCCCTGCACGAGAAGTTCGCCGCGCCACATGCCTTGGCGCGTCTGGATGAACTGTTTCGTTTGATGCTGGCGCAGGTCTATAGCGCCTGACGTTGCGCGCTTAGCGGGTGCCGAAGACCACCATGGTCTTGCCTTTCACATCGACCAGGTTGCGTTCTTCAAGATCCTTGAGCACGCGACCGACCATCTCCCGCGAACAACCAACGATCCGCCCGATTTCCTGACGGGTTACCTTGATCTGCATGCCGTCCGGATGAGTCATGGCGTCGGGCTGCTTGCACAGCTCCAGCAGGCAGCGCGCCACGCGCCCCGTGACGTCGAAAAACGCCAGGTCGCCGACCTTGCGCGTGGTATTGCGCAGACGTTGTGCGATTTGTCCGCTGAGGACGTAAAGAATGTCTGGATCCTGTTGCGACAATTCGCGGAACTTCACGTAGCTGATTTCCGCGATCTCGCATTCGACCTTGGCCCGCACCCAGGCACTGCGTTGCTGTTCCTGTCCCGCCTGCTCAAACAGACCCAGCTCACCGAAGAAATCCCCGGCATTGAGGTAGGCGATGATCATTTCGCGACCGTCGTCATCCTCGATCAGGATGGTGACCGAACCTTTGATGATGAAGTACAGCGTGTCCGAGCGATCACCGGCGCAAATGATGTTGCTCTTGGCCGCATGGCGACGGCGCTGGCAATGCATCAACAGCTTGTCGAGGTTCTTGATTTTGGGTGTGGGGGTAATAGCAACCATGGTTGTATCCCGAAAAGACTGCACGGTGATGTTTGATTTTTTTATGAGGCGTTGAAGGCGGTCGCTACAGGCTGACAATTGGCGCCAGCGAATTGGCGCCAGCTTACCAGACACTTCGTCGCAAATTCGAGAAATTACCTACGCAGTAAAGGCATCCGTCCTAGGAATGCCGCACGCTGCCGGAGCAAAGGCCTGTGCTAAGCTGGCGACCCTTTTTTCTACAGTGGAGTCTTGGCGATGAAGGCACGCATCCAATGGGCTGGCGAAGCCATGTTCCTCGGCGAATCCGGTAGCGGTCATGTCGTGGTCATGGACGGTCCGCCGGACGCCGGTGGTCGTAATCTGGGTGTTCGCCCGATGGAAATGCTCCTGCTGGGTGTTGGCGGTTGCAGCAACTTCGACGTGGTCAGCATCCTGAAGAAGTCGCGTCAGGCGGTTGAAAGCTGCGAAGCATTCCTCGAAGCCGAGCGTGCGACCGAAGATCCGAAGGTGTTTACCAAGATTCACATGCACTTCGTGGTCAAGGGGCGTGGCCTGAAAGAAGCCCAGGTCAAACGCGCCATCGAACTGTCTGCCGAGAAGTATTGCTCGGCCTCGATCATGCTCGGCGCGGCCGGCGTGGCAATCACCCACGATTATGAAATCGTCGAACTCGGTTGAACCGACATTCAACTATCATAAAAGCAGTGCAGACTCTGGCGATCCCTCGCTGACGTCTGCATAATGCGCCACTTTTTTCAGGGCAGTGATCGGTCAGCCGACGGGTCATCCGCCTGAACAGATAACCAAAATCGCCATCGCGAAGAGGTGTTAACCGTCCTACGCAGGTGCGTTGTTCGCACTTGACGGGCATGCTTGATCACGCGGCTGCGCCGCATACATAGAGAGTTTTTAACGGTGAAAAGCAAACTCAAGCTCCACGGGTTCAATAACCTGACAAAGACCTTGAGCTTCAACATCTATGACATCTGCTACGCGGAAACCCCGCAAGACCAGCAGGCTTACGTCGAGTACATCAATCAAGAGTACAACGCCGAACGCCTGACGCAGATCCTCACGGAAGTTGTCGAAATCATTGGTGCCAACATTCTGAACATTGCCAGTCAGAACTATGAGCCTCAGGGTGCCAGCGTCACGATTCTGATCTCGGAAGAGCCGGTGACCCCGACTGACAGCCAGATCGAAGAGTCTCCGGGTCCATTGCCCGAAATCATCCTTGCCCACCTCGACAAGAGTCACATCACGGTGCATACCTACCCGGAAATTCATCCGGACGCCGGTATTGCGACGTTCCGTGTGGACATCGACGTGTCGACCTGTGGTGTCATTTCACCGCTTAAAGCGCTCAACTTCCTCATTCACCAGTTCGATTCGGACATCGTGACTGTGGATTACCGTGTGCGCGGCTTCACCCGTGACGTTGAAGGCAACAAGCACTTCATCGATCACGAGATCAACTCGATCCAGAACTACCTTTCCGAAGACACCCGCGACGCGTACCAGATGACCGACGTGAACGTGTATCAGGAAAACCTGTTCCACACCAAAATGCTGCTGAAGAACTTCGAGCTGGATAACTACCTGTTCGGCGACGCCACCAGCAATCTTTCCTCGGAGCAGCGTGCTCAGGTGACCGAGCGTGTGAAACACGAAATGCTGGAGATCTTCTACGCGCGCAACATGCCGGCGTAAGATTTTACGGGCACAAAAAAGGCGACTTCGGTCGCCTTTTTTAATGTCTGCCGCATGCCCCGGCAGGAGCGAGTCTGCTCGTGAAGGGGGCTTATGCAGCGCTACAGGATTCAGATCCGATATGTACTCTTGGTCATCACCTTGGCCAACAGACTCATTCCGAACTTCACTGGCGCCGGAAAACGGAAACCGCCGGCATCCAGTGCACTCTCCGCATGATGTTCTTCATCAATGCGCATCTGCTGCAGAATCGCCCGGGACTTCTCGTCTTCGGCTGGTAATTGCTCCAGGTGCTCGTTCAAGTGCTTGCACACCTGGTGCTCGGTGGCCGCGACGAAACCGAGACTGACCTTGTCACTGATCAGGCCGGCCACCGCGCCAATGCCGAACGACATGCCGTAGAACAGCGGATTGAGCACGCTGGTGTGGCTGCCCAGTTGATGGATGCGCTGCTCGCACCACACCAGATGATCGATTTCTTCTTCGGCGGCGTGCTCCATGGCTGCACGCACTTGCGGCAATTTGGCGGTCAGCGCCTGACCCTGATACAACGCCTGGGCGCAGACCTCACCGGTGTGGTTGATGCGCATCAGGCCGGCCACGTGGCGGGTGTCCTCGTCGCTCATCTGCGCTTCCGGCTGCACGATCGCTGGCGACGGACGGTAAGGCTGACCGCTGAAGGGCAGCAGGGTGCGCATCGCGGCATCGGCTTGCAGCAGAAGACGGTCAATCGGCGAGTAGTGACGTTGGGTAGTCATGCTGACCTCCGGGAAAAATCTCGGCGATCAGTTTAACCGAATCGGCCGGGGAAGGTTTGCGCTGGGTCATTTGCTGCTGTGTTGCGGTTGCTTCGCTTCATGCAGGAGCAGCCTTGGGCGGCTCCTGCACTGGTTGCAGTGAATCAGCCCGGCGGCCAGTTCATCTGACGTTGTCCCAGTACATGCATATGAATGTGATAGACGGTCTGCCCACCCTTCTCATTGCAGTTCATCACCACCCGGAAGCCTTCTTCGCAGCCCAGCTCCAGCGCCAGCCGCTGGGCAGTGAACAGAATGTGCCCGGCCAATGCCTTGTCGTCTTCGGTCAGGTCATTGAGGGTGCGCACCGGTTTCTTCGGGATGACCAGAAAATGCACCGGTGCCTGAGGGGCGATGTCGTGGAACGCCAGAACCTGGTCGTCCTCGTAGATGATCTTGGCCGGAATCTCCCGGTTGATGATCTTGGTGAACAGAGTATCCACTGCTGTTTTCTCCGTGGTGTGGGCTGGCCTGAGTGTACTCATGGGAAATGACCCCGCCCAGTGTTTTGCCGTAGGACAGTTCAGCGCGGGCAGTAAGCCTTGTTGACCATGCCGACGATAGTGCGATTGAGCCAGCGCGAACCAAGGCGCGGCAGGAAGGCGAACCAGCGGTTGCGCCGTCCCGGAATGATGATTGCGCGGTTTTTCTCCAGCGCACGCACGGTGTACAGCGCGACTTCCTCGGGACTCATCAGCAGCTTGCTGTCCTTGAGTTTGTCGTCGTTGAGCTGCGCGGTGCGGAAAAACGCGGTGCGGGTCGGGCCGGGGCAGAGCACCGACACCTTGACCGCGCTCTGTTTGAGTTCAACCCGCAGGGCTTCGGAGAAGTGCAAGACGTAAGCCTTGCTGGCGTAGTAGGTGCTCATCCACGGACCGGGATTGAACGCCGCCACCGAGGCTACGTTGAGAATCTGCCCGCCGCCCTGCAGCGCCATGCTGTTGCCGATGGCGTGGCACAGGCGGGTGAGGGCGAGGATGTTCACTTCGATCAGGTCCTGCTCGGTCATCCAGTCCTGAGCCAGAAACGGGCCGCAGGTGCCGATGCCGGCGCAGTTGACCAACAGGTCGATCTGTCGATCGCCTTCTTCCAGCTCCAGCAGGAAACCGGACAGGCGCAACGGCTCGCCGAGGTCGCAGGCACGGAACAAGACTTCCACGCCAAAGCGCTGGGTCAGTTCGATCGCGATACTTTCCAGCTGATCACGCTGTCGGGCCACCAGAATCAGGCTGCGGCCGCGCCGGGCCAACGCTTCGGCCATGGCCAGGCCGATGCCGCTGGAAGCGCCAGTGATCAGAGCGTAACGGGTCATGCAATTCTCCATCGCAACAGCTCCGCGCCAGCGACGCAGGTGTCACGGCGGGGAGCGTTGTTCATTCTTTCGCAGAGTCTACAGGGGCCGGGGCCGCTTCGGCTGCATCATCCACCGAATTCGCCGCGGGTGCAGTCTCGACCTCGACTTCATCGGTGGTGACCGAGCCGCTTTCATAGCTGCTCTCGAGGTTGCTTTCGTATTCCTGCTGAATGGCCGAGATGCCGCCCAGCATGCCGCCGGCAAATACCAGTGCAAAGAACACGATCCACAGCGAGCACAACACCTTGACCGCGGTGCTGTTGGGCGGTGGCGGGGGACCGTAGCGGTTGGCACCGGTGTTACCCGGCATGACCATGATCACCAGCGGGAAGAAGCTGCCCACGAAGGGCACCAGGTTCAGCAACCACAGCCAGCCGGACCAGCCGATGTCGTGCAGGCGCTGCACGCTGAACAGGATGCTGACAATGATGAAACCAAGGAACAGGAAGAACGCAAAAATGCCGCCGATGATCAGGCCTGTGGTCGTGTCGCCGCTGACCAGACCGAGACCGATCAGGGCGAATACGCCAACGATCGGCAGGGTGACCAGACTCAGCACCATCGTCCAGGCGAGGAAGCGCAGGCGACCGATCCGTCCTTCGACACTGAAAGGCTTTAGTACGGCGAATGGCGGCAGGTTCTCGCCAACATCGGCGCGTGGTGGTGCGTATGGGGAGTCCGGCTCTGCAACGGTGGTCGGGTGTTCGCGCACGTCGGCCAGATTCAGCTCGATCGCCGTTTCGGTTTCGATTCGCGCATCGATTCCGGTCTTGCTCAGCGCTTGCAGATAGGTCTGCGCATCACTGTGGGACAAGTCACGCTTGAGGGCGATGGTATTGCCGTTGAACAGGCGCTCGATGCCGGCGACATCGCTCTTGAACAGGGCCGCCAGATTGAGCTTGGCGGTGGTGAGATCGACACCGGGCTGGAGAGCACCGTCGAAAACGATCTTGTAACGGGGTTCGCTCATGGCCGAGGCATCCTTGTCGCGAATGAATTGAAGGTCGAATTGTAAGGCCAGTCGGACGGTAACTGGCCGGGTTTTTCTCAGCGCGGCCAGCGTTTCGGCAACTGCGCTGCGCGTTCCAGCGCCTGACGGTATTGCGCGTCGAGCCGGGCGATCAACTGATCCACGCTCGGCAGATCATCGATTTGCCCTACGCCCTGGCCGGCGGACCACACGGTCTTCCAGGCCTTGGCTTCATCATTGATTGGCTTGAGCTTGTCACCGAAGTTGACCTCACCTTTGCCTTGCAGCGCAGCCATGTCGAAACCCGCCGCCTCCAGGCTTTGGCGCATGAAACTGGCCGGTACCCCAGAGACCGCAGGAGTATGAATGATGTCCGCTGCTTTGGCCGTCAGCAGCATCTGCTTGTAAGCGTCAGGCGCATGGCTTTCAGTGGTGCCGATAAATCGCGTACCGAAGTAGGCCAAATCCGCGCCAAGCAGCTGTGCGGCGAGAATCTCATGGCCGTGGTTAAGACATCCTGCAAGCAGCAGGGTTTTATCGAAGAACTCACGGATCTCGGCGATCAGCGCAAACGGACTCCAGGTTCCGGCATGGCCGCCGGCACCGGCCGCGACGGCAATCAAACCGTCGACACCGGCCTCGGCCGCTTTCTCGGCATGGCGGCGGGTGGTCACATCGTGGAATACCAGACCACCGTAGCTGTGAACTGCGTCGACCAGTTCCTTCACCGCGCCGAGGCTGGTGATGACAATCGGCACCTTGTGCTCGACACAAATGTTCAGGTCCGCCTGCAGGCGCGGGTTGCTGTTGTGAACGATCAGGTTCACGGCATACGGCGCCGGGTTGTCCAGCGTCGCCAGTCCCGCTTCGATCTGCTCCAGCCAGGCTTTGAAACCGCTGCTTTCGCGTTGGTTCAGGGCCGGGAAACTGCCGACCACGCCGTTGCGACAGCAGGCGAGCACCAGCTCCGGGTTGGAAATCAGGAACATCGGCGCCGCCACGACGGGCAGACGCAGACGTTGTTCGAGCAGAGCGGGCAGCGACATTGGAAATCCCCCGAGTGTGGTGTCTGTTGAAGTTAGAACGGCTTGACCACCACCAGAATTACGATAGCCAGCAATATCAGAACCGGTACTTCATTGAACCAGCGATAAAAGACATGGCTGCGGGTGTTCTCGCCACGGGCGAAGCGTTTTACCTGCGCGCCGCACATGTGGTGATAGCCGATCAGCAAGACCACTAGCGTCAGCTTGGCATGGATCCAGCCGCCCATGCTGAAGATGCCCGGATTGAGGTAGATCAGCCAGCCGCCGAAGATCAGCGTGGCGATCATCGCCGGGCCCATGATGCCGCGGTACAACTTGCGCTCCATGATGCTGAAGCGTTCCTTGCTGATCGCGTCTTCGCTTTGCGCGTGATAAACGAACAGCCGCGGCAAGTAGAACAGCCCGGCAAACCAGCACACGACGCTGACGATATGCAACGCTTTGATCCATAGATAGAGCATTTTGGTTATTCCCAGATTCTCGGTAGCCGGGATAGTAGAGGCTTGAGCGTCCGCACGTCACCTTGATGGTTGTCGCAGACGCGCGCGGCCCCTATTATCGACGGCTTTCCAGTGGGTTCGTTGAGGGCAGGTTTATGGTCAAGGTCGGTATTGTCGGCGGCACGGGTTACACCGGTGTCGAACTGCTGCGTCTGTTGGCACAGCATCCGCAGGCAGAAGTGGTGGTGATCACTTCCCGATCCGAGGCCGGTCTGGCCGTGGCTGATATGTACCCGAACCTGCGCGGCCACTATGACGGCCTGGCGTTCAGCGTGCCGGACATCAAGACCCTGGGTGCTTGCGACGTGGTGTTTTTCGCCACCCCGCACGGCGTCGCCCATGCTCTGGCCGGTGAGCTGCTGGCAGCCGGCACCAAGGTGATCGATCTGTCGGCAGATTTCCGTCTGCAAGACGCTGAAGAGTGGGCCAAGTGGTACGGCCAGCCGCACGGCGCGCCGGCGTTGCTGGACGAAGCGGTCTACGGTTTGCCCGAAGTCAATCGCGAACAGATCAAGAAGGCGCGCCTGATCGCCGTTCCGGGTTGCTATCCAACCGCGACACAACTGGGTTTCCTGCCGCTGCTGGAAGCGGGTCTGGCCGATACTTCGCGTCTGATCGCCGACTGCAAATCCGGTGTCAGCGGTGCCGGTCGTGGCGCAGCGGTAGGCTCGCTGTACTCCGAGACGTCGGAAAGCATGAAGGCTTACGCGGTGAAAGGTCACCGTCACCTGCCGGAAATTCGCCAAGGCCTGCGTCGCGCCGCCGGTAAGGACGTCGGCCTGACCTTCGTTCCGCACCTGACGCCGATGATCCGTGGCATTCACTCCACGCTCTACGCGACCGTGGTTGATCGCTCGGTGGATCTGCAGGCGCTGTTCGAAAAGCGTTATGCCAACGAGCCGTTCGTCGATGTGATGCCGGCCGGCAGCCATCCGGAAACGCGCAGTGTGCGCGGCGCCAACGTCTGCCGCATCGCCGTGCACCGTCCGCAGGATGGCGATCTGGTGGTGGTGTTGTCGGTGATCGACAATCTGGTCAAAGGTGCGTCGGGTCAGGCTGTGCAGAACATGAACATCCTGTTCGGGCTGGACGAGCGCTTCGGTTTGTCCCACGCTGGTATGCTGCCGTAACACGTTCGGCAACACAGCAAAAAGGCCCGTCAGACGGGCCTTTTTGCATTCTGGGCAGTTGGTCGGGTTTATTGATATACCGTAACAATAGTTGACCGATTTTCTAGGACAAGCGGATAATGCGCGTCATCACGCATTATGGCGGCGTAACGCCGGGAGATAGTCAGCATGAGCGTCGAATCCTTCACCCCCACGGCTTTGCAATTCACCCAAGGTGCTGCGCACAAGGTGAAGAGCCTGGTCGATGAAGAGGGGAATGATCGCTTGAAGCTGCGCGTATTCGTTACGGGCGGCGGTTGTTCAGGGTTTCAGTACGGTTTCACCTTCGATGAAGATGTGGCCGAGGACGACACCATCGTCGAGCGCGAAGGCGTGAGCCTGGTGGTTGATCCGATGAGCTTCCAGTACCTGGCCGGTGCCGAAGTCGACTACCAGGAAGGTCTGGAAGGTTCGCGCTTCGTGATCAAGAACCCGAACGCCACCACGACCTGTGGTTGCGGTTCTTCGTTCTCGATCTGATCGCACTGCGCTGCACACAATAAAACGCCGCAGAGCCCTAAGGTTCTGCGGCGTTTTTTGTTGTCTGAATTTTCAGTTGGGATAGATGGCGCCGAGTACGCGCAGACCTTTGGCGCCCGTGACACTCGGTCGATTGGCGGCAACGCCTTCCAGGCAGCAATGGGCCAGCCAGGCGAAGGCCATGGCCTCGACCCAGTCCGGATCGACGCCGTGGCTGGCAGTGCTGGCAACGACCGCATTGGGCAGCAGATCCGCGAGGCGTTTCATCAGTGTGGCATTGTGTGCGCCGCCGCCGCAGACCAGCATCTCCCGGGTATCGGCTTGAGCGCTTTGCAGCGACTCGACGATGCTCAGTGCCGTCAGCTCCAGCAGCGTCGCCTGGACGTTTTCAGCGGCAAAGGTCGGCAGTCTTGAGAGGTGCTGTTCCAGCCAAGGCAGGTTGAACACTTCCCGGCCCGTGCTTTTCGGGCCTTTGGTCACGAAGAACGGGTCGCTGAGCAGCGCATTCAGCAAGGCGGGCTCGACCTTGCCGGTGGCTGCCCATTGGCCATTGCGATCGTAGTTCTCGCCGCGTTGCTGGTGAATCCAGGCATCCATCAGCACATTCCCAGGGCCGCAGTCGAAACCGGCTACAGGCCGTGTCGGCTCAATCAGACTGAGATTGCTGAAACCACCGACATTCAGCACCGCACGATTGCCGCTACGCTCTTCAAACAACGCCTCGTGGAAGGCCGGCACCAGCGGGGCGCCCTGACCACCTGCGGCCACATCGCGGCTGCGGAAGTCACTAACGACGGTGATGCCGGTCAGCTCAGTAAGTAGCGCAGGATTGCCGATCTGCACGGTGAAACCGCGGGCGGGTTCATGGCGAATGGTTTGCCCATGGCTGCCAATGGCGCGAATGGCTTCGGGCTTGAGCTGCTGCTGGTCGAGGAGAGTATTGATCCCCTGCGCGGCGAGCTTCACCCAGTGTTGCTGGGCAACCGCCGAGCGGGCAATTTCGTCGGGGCCGCTGGCGCACAAGCTCAACAGCTCGGCGCGCAGGGAGTCAGGCATGGGGATGTAGTGTGTGGCGATCAGCTTGATTGCCTGGGTCTGCTCGATCAGCGCGATGTCCAGTCCATCGAGGCTGGTTCCGGACATCACACCGATATAGAGGGCCATGGCTTAACGCTTGCTCGAAGCCAGCATGGTGGCCTTCTCTTGGTCCATGCGCGCCATCAACGGCTGGCTCTGGGCAAGGAAGCGTGCGCGTTCGGACTTGGCGATCGGGTCGGCCATCGGCAGCTTCTGGCCCAGTGGGTCGACATGGACGCCGTTGACCTGGAACTCATAGTGCAAGTGCGGGCCGGTGGACAGGCCGGTGGTGCCGATATAACCGATCACCTGACCCTGCTTGACGGTACCGCCGGTCTTCACGCCTTTGGCGAAGCCCTGCATGTGCCCGTAGAGCGTACGGTAGGTATTGCCGTGTTGAATGATCACGGTGTTGCCGTAGCCACCGCGGCGACCGGCCAGCAGCACTTTTCCGTCGCCAGCAGCCTTGATCGGTGTACCGCGTGGTGCCGCGTAATCAACGCCTTTGTGGGCGCGGATCTTGTTGAGGATTGGGTGTTTGCGGCCCATGGAGAACTTCGAGCTGATGCGGGCAAAGTCCACCGGCGTGCGGATGAACGCCTTGCGCATGCTGTTACCGTCGGCGGTGTAATAGCTGCTGTTGCCTTGCTTGTTGGTGTAACGCACGGCGGTGTAAGTCTTGCCGCGGTTGGTGAAGCGCGCAGACAGGATAGGACCTGTGCCGACAGCCTTGCCGTTGACCACTTTCTGCTCGTAGATCACGTCGAATTCGTCACCCTGGCGAATGTCCTGGGCGAAATCGACGTCGTAGCCGAAGACACTGGCCATATCCATGGTCAGGCTATGGGAGAGACCAGCGCGAGCGGCGGATTGTGACAGCGAGCTATTGATGACGCCGTGGACGTAAGCGGTGCGAACGGTAGGCTTCGCAGTGACCCGGTTGAACGCATAACCCTTGTCATTCTTGGTCAGGGTGATGGTTTCGACGTCGCTGACCTTGCTGTGCAGACTGGTCAGTTGGCCTTGCGGGTTGAGTTCGAATTCAAGTTTCTGGCCGTGCTTGAGCTGGCTGAACTGTTTGGCTTGCTTGTCGCTGGCCAGTACTTCATGCACGGCAGCGGCAGGCAGGCCAACTTTTTCAAACAGGGTGGACAGCGTGTCGCCCTTGGCGACGATCACTTCCCGATGGCCGGGCGCCTTTGGTTTTTCGGCGACCGGAGTCGGCGCAGGCGCGGTTTCAGCGGTTTGCGGGGTGTTTTCTTCTGTGTTTTCGATCTGGGCAAATGGCGAGGCGACGGGCTCATTTGTGGCTTGAACTGCGTCAGCGGCGTCTTGATCTTGTCTCAGTTGTTCAGCAGGACTTTCCAGTTCAAGGCTCAGGGTCGTCTTTTTGGCTTCAACGTCACTGGAAGGGAATACCAGTAGCGCCAGGCTGAGAAGGGCGGCGATTCCACTTGCGGCGAGCAGGTGGGTCTTCGGGTAAAGCGGTGGCGCTTTAGACGGTTCAGTGGTCATAAGTAATTTTGACTTTGAAAAAAGATGAATTGGAAAAGATGAATGACATGATGAAGATGAAATAACTGTATAAAATATAACCAAATCATCCCCGAAGCAAGTCTACAGACAGCCTGTCTGCAGATTGGTGTCCGTGCGCCGGGCAAAACTTGTAATTGGTGCGCGATCTTGTATGGTTGGTTCCCTTTGAATCTGAGCCTTGCGGGTCTGTTATGAAGTCGGTTGAAGAGCAGCTAGCGCTGATTAAACGTGGTGCGGAAGAACTATTGGTCGAGTCCGAGCTGATCGAGAAGCTCAAGCGCGGCCAGCCGCTGCGTATTAAGGCTGGTTTCGACCCAACCGCTCCGGATCTGCACTTGGGTCACACCGTGCTTATTAATAAGTTGCGCCAGTTCCAGGAGCTGGGGCATCAGGTGATCTTCCTTATAGGTGACTTCACCGGGATGATCGGTGATCCGAGCGGCAAGAGCGCGACCCGCCCTCCGTTGACTCGCGAGCAGGTTCTGGAAAATGCCGAGACTTATAAGTCTCAGGTATTCAAGATTCTTGATCCGGCCAAGACTGAAGTGGCGTTCAACTCCACCTGGATGGATCAGATGGGGCCGGCGGACTTCATTCGTCTGACTTCGCAATACACCGTCGCTCGCATGCTCGAGCGTGATGACTTCGACAAGCGCTACACCACCAATCAGCCAATCGCTATCCATGAGTTCCTCTATCCGCTGGTTCAGGGCTATGACTCGGTTGCTCTGCGCGCGGACGTCGAGTTGGGCGGTACCGACCAGAAGTTCAACCTGCTGATGGGGCGTGAGCTGCAACGTGGTTATGGTCAAGAAGCTCAATGCATTCTGACCATGCCGTTGCTTGAAGGTCTGGATGGCGTGAAGAAGATGTCCAAGTCGTTGGGCAACTACGTCGGTATTCAGGAAGCGCCGGGTGTGATGTATGGCAAACTGGTTTCGATCCCGGATGCGTTGATGTGGCGTTACTTCGAACTGCTCAGCTTCCGCTCGATGGATGAGATCAATGCTTTCCGCGCGGATGTAGAGGCAGGGGCTAACCCGCGCGACATCAAGATCAAGCTGGCGGAAGAAATTGTGGCGCGTTTCCATGGTGAGGAAGCGGCAGCCAATGCTCATCGTGCTGCGGGCAACCGCATGAAAGATGGCGAGCTGCCGGATGATCTGCCAGAGATCGAACTGACTTCTGCTGAAGATATGCCGATTGCTGCTGTCCTTAATAAGGCAGGCCTGGTGAAGAACTCGGCGGCGGCCCGCGATCTGTTGGCTTCTGGTGGTGTGCGTGTTGATGGTGAGGTGGTTGATCGCTCCTTTATATATGTAGTGGGTGCGATCCACGTTTGCCAGGCGGGCAAGAAGGCATTTGCACGTATCACATTGAAATCTGAATAAATTTTGAAATAGGGGTTGACGGCGAATTCCAGAGGTCTATAATTCGCCCCACTTCCGGCGCAGTCGAAACGGAAAACTCCTTGAGATTCAATGAGTTACGCAGTTTTCGACAGTGGCTAGCTTCAGTTCATTGAGGCCTGGAAGGAGTTGAAAGAGTGGTGATGTTTGGCTCTTTTAACGGTTCGATCTTCTCGGTCGAAAGCGGAGAAAAAGAGGTGTTGACAGCAGCGTGTAACG
>NZ_JAFGYS010000001.1:0-74368 GCF_017491705.1 Pseudomonas sp. 86_A
CTTCAACCCAGGCCCCACCCTCTCCCCCTGCAAAAAACTCCGCGGCGGCCCATCGTTCAAACTCAAAATCGCCACTGCCCCGCGACTCCCCGCCATCACCCCGCTCACCTTGATGTCCATCGGCGCCGTCTGGTTGGAAAACCACTGCAACGCCGGGCTGTCACTGCGCGCCGCGAGCATTTGTGGGGGCGCTGGTGGGGTGTGGGATTCGGCGGTGGTCAGGAGCAGCGACGACCAGGTCGCCACGCCGACCAGGGCGGCGAGCAGTGCGAGGGCCTGGACGGTTTGCGGGGGGGAAATGCGGGTGGTGAGCATCATGGGCTGAATCTCCTTTTAGTCCCTGCTGACAGGCTACGCGGCAATTCTCACGGTTTTATTTCACACGCCTTACATGTTGGCCGTGCAGGATGTTTTTTTGGGACGGGGCTGGACGCGAAGGAGTGCGCAATCGATGAACCGGTGCAGGCAGCAGGGTTTTACGCTGATCGAGTTGATGGTGGTGTTGGTGATCATCGGGATTGCCAGTGCGGCGATCAGCCTGAGTATCAAGCCGGATCCGCTGCAACTGCTGCGCAAGGATGCCGAGCGTGTGGCGCAGTTGCTGCAGGTGGCGCAGGCGGAGGCGCGCGCGGATGGTCGGCCGATTGTTTGGCTGAGCGATGGCAAGGGCTTTCGGTTCAGTCGGCGCAGTGACAGTGGGCGGGGTTTTGAGCATTTCAAGGATGACCCGCAGTTGCGGCCGCGCACTTGGCAGAGTCCGAAGCTGGAGGTGCGGGTGGAGCCGAAGCAGAAGGTGGTGCTCAACGCCGAGTGGATCAATCCGCCGCTGCAATTGACCCTGTCTGATGGGCTCAATCGGTTGAGTGTGCTGCGTGATGCCAGCGGAAGGATCAGTGTGCAATGAACGATCAACGGGGCTTTACCCTGATCGAGGTGATGGTCGCGATTCTGCTGATGGCGGTGGTCAGTTTGATTGCGTGGCGCGGGCTGGACAGTGTGACGCGGGCGGACAGTCATTTGCAGGCGAGCAGTGAGCAGAGTGACCGTTTGTTGCGGACGGTGAATCAGTTGCAGCGCGATGTGGAGATGCGCGCGGGGATTGAGTTGACCGAGCCGAAGAAGGTGGGCGTGGATGATGAGCCGCTGAGTGCGCCGCCGGCGATTACTGTGCGTAGCAGTGATAGCAAAGGGTTTCGGCTGGATATTATTCGCAGTGCGGCGGATCAGCCTGGGGCGTTGCAGCGGGTGCGTTGGTGGGTTAAGGGCGACACGTTGTTTCGGGCGGTGGCGGCGGCGCGGAGTCGGTATCCGTTGCCGGCGCCGGGGGCTGGGGTCGCGGTGTTGGAAGGTGTGAGTGATGTGCAGGTGCGGGTTTGGGAGGTGGATGAGGGTTGGCGGCAGTTGAGTGGGAATCGGCGGGAGGATCCGTTGGGGTTGGAGGTTCGGTTGACGCGGGAGACGGCGCAGGGGGTGGAGCGGTATCGGCAGGTGATGGGGCCGTTGGAGTGATACGTGCAGGAATTGCTGAAGACTGCGATCTTTTGATCCTTAAAGGCAAAATCAAAAGATCGCAGCCTTCGGCAGCTCCTACATTGGGATTGGGTTTGGTCAGTTTTGGGGTGGTTGGCTGTTAGGGCGTCATCGCTGGCAAGCCAGCTCCCACAGGGGTTGATGGTGTTGGGTTAGCTGAGGACGACCACGCCGCCCGGTAGTTCGGTGCATTTGACGCCGTAGGCATCGCGGATCAGCAGTGCGACGCCGGCGAGTTGGTCGAGGCTGAAGCGGGCCTGGACGCGGCGTTGGCCGAGTTCGCGGTTGAGCAGCAGCAACATGCCGGGGCGGTAGCGGTTGATCTCGTCGATCATCTGGCTCAGGGTCGCGCCGTTGAACACCAGCACTTGCTGGCGCCAGTTCATCACCGCCGCCGTGTCGACGCTTTGCACCGCCCCGACCTGCCGCCCGTCATAGGTCAATTGCTCACCCGGCTGCAAACGCAGACTTCGGCCATCGACGTTGACGTCCACCGAACCTTCAAGGCAGGTCACGCACACCTGTTGATCGGTGTTGCGCAAATTGAACCGCGCCTGGCTCGCGAGCAACCACCCGCCCCCGGCCTGCATCGCCAATGGCAGGCGCGCGGTCTGCACTTCGACTTCGCCGCTGACCAGTTCAAACCCCTGCACACCGTCGTCGCCAGAGCGCTGGTTGATGCGGGTTTGTGTGTTGAGTTCCAGGCTCACGCCATCCACCGGTTCGAAGCGCCGCTGCTGGCCGACTTCGGTGATGTAATCGGCGCCGAGCCCTTCGAAGCCACCGGGAATCGTGCCGCGCACCAGCAGGAAGGCTGCCGATGCCGCGATGGCACCGCCAAGAAAGGCCCGACGACCGAAGCGCCGCGGTGCCTGCAATTGCTCCGCCGCTGGTTGCAGTTGATGCCACAAGCGCTTGGCGTCTTCGAACGCGCGGGCGTGCTCGGGGCTGTGTGCGCACCACTCGCGCAGTGCGCGGGCGTCGGCGACGGTGGCGCGGCCCGAGGTCAGCAAGATCAACCAGTCGCGGGCCTCGCTGTGCAGACGCTCGGCGGCTGAAGGCTCGGCAGGTGTCAGACGAAAGATGTTCAAACGCGCAGATTCTCAACGGATTAATCGGGACTTTTTACCCAGCTTCATTCACAAGACGGTTTTCCGGCCCCGCGACCGAACCGCTGAAACACTTTTCTTTCCAGTTTCGCTGCGCAGTGGCCCAACGCGGCTTTGATTTCCTTCTCGACCATGCGTGTGGAGATGCCGAAACGCTGGGAGATTTCCAGGTGCGGCGCCTCCTCCAGACGCGCCGCGATGAAGATCCGCCGACGGCGTGCCGGCAGTTCGTACAAGGCGCTGAGCAGTGACTGGATTTCCTTTTGCCCACCCACGACTCGCGCCGGGTCCAGAGCCTCGTCGCCGATTTGCAGCAGCTCTTCGACTTCGCTGCCGGTGAGCAGGCGCGCATCGGCCTGACGTCGGTCGGCGGCAATGTTCAGCGCCATGCGATACAGGTAGGCATTGGGCCGCAGCAGGTTCGGCGGCGTTTCCATGCGGTCGACCCGCAGGTAGGTTTCGTGCAGCACGTCGTTGGCCAGGTCTTCCGAGCCGAGACGGCGTCGCAAGCGCACCCGAAAGTCCTCGTAGGACGTCAGGAACAGTTGGACCATTGAACCTTGTCCGGTGTCTTTCATCCCCCGGAAACTCCTTCCCATTTGGTGCATTCCATGCGTTTCCCTGACGACTCCGGTAACAACAGCAACGTGACCGGCTGACGCAACGCGCTGGGCGTCGGCCGGTCGATCCTGAGATTGCGAAAGCTCTCCACCAGCGCCGTATCGCGCCGTTCATCACCGGTGGTGGTGACCAACCGGTTGTGCTGCACCACGCCGTCCCGCCCGACCCAGACCTGCAACACCGCGCGATAACTGCCCGGACGGGTCAGCGGCGAGCGGCACAGGTTGCGCTCGATCGCCGCTTGCACGGCGGTGGCGTAGCTGCGACTCACGGCGGCGCTGGCCGGCGTGGGTTTGTCCACGGCCGACGGCACGTCCTCGACCTGCGCCACCTGCAAGGTGAACGCATCGTCGCGGGCGTAGCGCGCCATCAGCCCGCTGCCGCCGAGTAAACGGCGCAAGGCATCGGCGGCGGTGTATTCGCCATCGACCGCCAATGAGCGTCGGCCGCGACTCAACTGACTGTCGACCAGCACCGCCACCCCGGTGGCGTGGCTGTATTGATCCAGCGCTCGGGCCAGGTCCTGCGCCGGAATGTGCAGCGTCATGCGCAAGTCCGCCGGCACCGGTCCGGCTGTCACGCCGCCGCTCAACCAGCCAAGCAGCAGCCCCAGACCCAGCCGGTGCACAAGAGTCGCTGAACGCTGAAGACCGTCCCTGGAACTGCCTCGCTGCACGGCTGACGTACCCCTGAAAACCGTCATCCTGATGGCTGTTTATGAATCTGGTGTGACGGGCGGTGCAAAAAAACCATCACGGGATTTGCGCGGGGCTTGCACTAGACTCTTTGCGTAGAACGGCCCCTTCGGGCCGGCCAGGAGGCCTGCATGAAATCACTGTGGAAAATCGCCCTTGGCGGGCTGTTGTTGAGTGCATTCGTAAATGCCCAAGCCGAGCAACCGCTGGGCTGCGTGGACGTCACCGTGGGCGGCTACAAGGCGCCGAATTACGACTGCCTGAGCCAGCAGATGGGCAACAACCCCGAAGGCGCTGCCGCCGCCAAGAAAAACCAGGAAGCGCTGAATGTGCCGGTGAACAAGCGGCCACCGAATCAGGTCGGGCTGGCGACGCCGGCGGCGACCGGTACGCGGATGGGCAATACCTTCGGGACGTCGGTGAAACCGCAACGCCCAGCGAATTAGGCAAACATCAAAGTCAAAAGATCGCAGCCTTCGGCAGCTCCTACATTCGATCCCATGTAGGAGCTGCCGAAGGCTGCGATCTTTTGATCTTCAGTCGTTTTGGGCCTGGCGAAAGCTCACCGCCCACCGAACCGCAGAGCAAGCTTTGTGGCGAGGGAGCTTGCTCCCGCTGGGGTGCGCAGCGCCCCTAAACCTGCCGAACCGATTTTAACTGACAGACCGCATGCAAAGGTTTTGCGACTGCTGCGCAGCCGAGCGGGAGCAAGCTCCCTCGCCACAGGTTTAGGCGTTGCTCATTCGCTCGGTGTCTGGCGGAAGCTCACCGCCAACCGGTTCCAGCTGTTGATGGCGCTCACGGCCATGGTCAAATCCACCAGTTCGGCCTCGCTGAATTGCGCCTTGGCCTGTTGGTAGACATCGTCCGGCACATGGCTTTCAGCCAACAGCGTCACCGCCTCGGCCCAGCCCAGCGCGGCCCGCTCGCGGGGGTTGAAAAAGCCGCTGTCGCGCCACACCGCAAGCGCATACAAGCGCCGCTCACTCTCCCCGGCCCGCCGCGCGTCCACCGAGTGCATGTCGGTGCAGAACGCGCAGCCGTTGAGCTGCGAGGCGCGGATCCTGATCAGTTGCAACAGCGGCGCCTCGATGCTCAGGTCGCGGGTCAACGCTTCCATGGCGAGCATGGCTTTCATCGCCTTGGGCGAGGCGTTGTAGTAATCCAGACGCGGGGACATGGCGGTTCTCGGTAGACGGAATAATGACTTCACCGTAAACGCCGACAGCGATGCATTACAGCCCCAATTGCACGGAATATCGCTACACCAATAACCATCAGCCGAGCACAAATCCCTGTAGGAGTGAGCCTGCTCGCGATAGCGGTGTGTCAGGCAACATTGCTGTCGGATATGCCACCGTCATCGCGAGCAGGCTCACTCCTACAGGGGATTGAGGCCAATTTCGGGTTTTTCGGGTAGGCAACTATTGCCAATCAAACAACAGCGTTAATCTGACCGACACTTCAATCACCCCCGGAGCCGCGTCGGTATGGAACTTCACGTCGTGATCAATGGCCGCAAGGACCTGGCCGGTCAGTTGTACAACCAGCTGCGCGGCGCCATCGAGTCCGGGCGTCTGGCGGCGGGGACGCAGCTGCCACCGAGTCGCCTGCTGGCCGAGCAACTGGGGATCTCGCGCAAGACCATTTCCGACACCTACGCGCAGCTGACCTACGAAAACTTCCTCACCGGAGTGATCGGCAAAGGCACTTACGTCAACGCCCGCCCGGCGCAGGTTCAGCGCAAGCAAAGCCACACCGAACTGGCCAGTGCCGAGCTCATCGAGCGTTGGCGCAACCTGCCAGTGTTTCTCCGGCATCCGACGCTGGACGGCTCGCTGCGCTACGACTTTATCGGCGGCGCCACCAGCAAGGGCCAGTTCCCCCATGACGACTGGCGCCGCTGCGTCTCCCATGCGATGCGTCAGATGGCCGGGTCGAAAGGCTTCTACAGCGTGCCCGAAGGCCTGCCGGCCCTGCGCCATGCGATTGCCGGGCACATCGCGTTCTCCCGCGGGATCAACTGCCAGGACGAAGACATCGTGGTGTGCAACGGCGCGCAACAGGCGCTGGACCTGATCACCCGTGTGCTGATCAGCCCCGGCAGCCGAGTAGCGATGGAAGACCCGGGCTACCCGCCGGCGCGCCTGCTGTTTGGCACCCACGGCGCCGAAGTGGTCGGCGTGCCGGTAGACGCCGAAGGCATCGTGGTTGAGCAAATCCCGGAGGGCACGCGGCTGATTTATGTCACGCCGTCGCACCAGTTCCCGTTGGGCATGCCGATGAGCCACGCGCGTCGCGAGGCCTTGCTGGCCCGGGCTTATGAACTGGGCGCAATCATCATCGAGGACGACTATGACAGCGAATTCCGCTACGAAGGACGTCCCACCGATTCACTGCACAAGCTCGATCAGCGCGGCATCGTTGCCTACATCGGCACGTTCTCTAAGACCCTGCTGCCAGAGCTGCGCCTGGGTTACGCGATCCTGCCGCCAGCTATTCTCGAAGCGGTGATTCGCGCCAAACAGCTCACCGATCTGCACGCCTCGACCCTGCCGCAATGGGCGCTGGCCAAATTCATCGCCGAAGGTTGCCTGCTCAAGCACATACGCCGCTGCCACGGGATTTACGCCCAGCGCCGCGAGCGGATTCTGGCGCGCATGGCCGGCGACCTGTCGCCCTGGTTTGAGGTGGTGCCGGCCGCCGCAGGCTTCCACATGGCGGCGCTGTGCAAGGTGCCGATCGACCTGCCGCTGGTCATCGAGCTGGCGAGAAAGGTCGAGGTCGGGCTGTATGCCATCGACACCTTCCATTACCAGCAACCGGTGAAGAGCGGCCTGTATTTCGGCTTTGGCGCCATCGAGACGCTGGACATCGACATCGCCCTGGATCGCCTGCGCGACATCCTGCAACACGTTGCCTGAATAATTGGTCTGGGCGATTAGCCGCCGATTGGTTATTGGTGTTCAAGGGGGTCAGGCCTATTCTGCACAGGCGTTATCCCTCAATGAGCAGGATTCGTCCGGCCTGATTCAGGAGTGTGAGCAATGTCCAACGAAGTGATCAACACCGTCGAGTTGCGCGCCGCCGCCGGCCGCTCGGAAGAGCTCGGCCGGCAGTTGCAGAAGATCGTCGACACCCTGCGCGAAACACCGGGCTGCGACGCCTACATGGTCGACCGCTGCCCCGAAGACAGCCACCGCTGGATGGTGAGCGCACGCTGGCAGTCGGAAGCGGCGATGCAAGCGCACTTCAATCGGCCTGAGGCGCAGGGGTTTATTGACCTGATCGATAGCCGCCTGGCCAATAGTGTGGATTTCAACAGTTTCCCTATCGTCTGACCTTTCCATGTGGCGAGGGAGCTTGCTCCCGCTCGGCTGCGCAGCAGTCGCCAACCGGCCAATGCGATTCGTCTGAAGAAATCAGCAGGCAGATTCTGGGGGCGCTTCGCACCCGGCGGGAGCAAGCTCCCTCGCCACAGTTGTTTCTCGACCGGCCTGAATTGGTCACCCGATCTTCCCGAATATTGGCCGTTTGCACGCCCCGCCCCGCAGACTACTGTGGTCACCACCCCCTCCCCCAACTGGTGATCCGCCATGAAAGCCCTGCACCTCTTCACCGCCGCTCTCGCCCTGTCCATGTCCGCCGCTGCGCTGGCCCATGACCCATCGGAAAAAGTCACGGTCCTGCAAGACCAGATGCTGAAAAACGCACCCGGCAAAAAAGCCATGATGATCGAAGTCGACTACAAACCCGGGCAGTCCTCGATCGCCCACAAACACGACGGCACCGCCATGGCCTACGTGCTGGAGGGCGAGGTGATTTCCCAGGTGAAGGGCGAACAGGCGATCACCTACAAGAAAGGCCAGTTCTGGTACGAACCGGCCGGCTCGGAACATCTGGTGTCAAAAAACGCCAGCAAAACCAAACCGGCGAAGTTGTTGGTGTTCATGGTGCTGGCGCCGGACGAGCAAGTGCTGATCCCCTTGAAAAACTGATGGTTGTTTGCACAGCCATAAATAAAAAGGCGCAAAACCATGTTTTGCGCCTTTTTATTTCCCGTGGTCATTAACCGATTGGCCTTACAGCAAATAAAACTATTGCATCGCCTTAACCAGGAAAATTGTCAGCTTATTTACAGCTTGGCGGGTTTAGTCTGAATTAACTGTCGTGCGCCCGGTACACAGCGCCGCGACAACTCAGACTTTCCGACTGAAGTGGCTTCACGGGAGACTCACCATGAAACTTGCGTTTGCCAGTACGTTGGCGGTATCGGTTTTAGCCCTGTCCGCCTGCTCGGTGCCCACCGCACCGCAGGCGGTTTCCTCCCTCGATACGCTGTTCACCCAACCGGTCGGCCGCGGTAGCGCCGCCCAGGTGAAAAGCGGTCCCGGCGTATCGCTGGGCGTGGTCTACAGCCCCAGCACCCAGACCAACCGCGAATACCTGCGCAACTACCAGGCCAACGCCGGCACCGGTTTCGGCCAGAGCCTGCTGGTGCAGCCGATCCACGATGCCTACGTCAACACCTCGAAACCGGACATGGCGGTGGATTGGGTCAAAGCCTCGCTGCAGCGGCAGTTCGGCTCGGTCACGGTCTACCCGGACATTCAGAGCCTGCGTGCGGCACACCCCGACGTGGTGGCAATCGTCGACACCCACAGCCAGTTGATCACCTCGCGCAGCTCCGACATCAAGGCCGATGTCAGTGCGGACTTTTATGATGCGAAGTTGAACTACATCGGGACGGCGAAGGGTTCCGAGGCGAAAGAACTGACGCCGGTGTGGGCGGACTTCAAACGTTCGGAAGAGATCGTGGCGGATATTAATCAGCAGCAGGATGTGCAAGTTCGGGCGTTGCAGAAGTTTGATCAGTCGCTCAACAATTTAGTGGCCAGACCGGCGGACAAAGTGTCGATGCTGGATAGTAAACAAGATCAGAAGTTGTATTGATATAAAGGACGCCATCGCGAGCAGGCTCACTCCTACAGTTGGAATGCGTTCCCCTTGTAGGAGTGAGCCTGCTCGCGATGGCGCCGCATCAGGCACGAAAAAACCTTCAGGCACAAAAAAGCCCCGGCATCTCACGACACCGGGGCTTTCTCATTCAACCACTACTCAGGCCAGCTCAAGCTCGGCATTCGCAGCAGCCGCAGGCACCACCGCTTGCCCGCTCAACGCGAGGTCGAGCAGTTCGCGGTTGGCAACCGCATACATGGCGTAGTCCGTACCGCTCGCAGCACGGATTTCCACCAGCATGGCGCGCCAGCGCTCGATCATGCCTTCGTGCTGTGCCATCCACAGCGCCAGGCGTGCTTCCACGTCCTGAGTGCCGTCGCCCTGTTGCAGGACGGAGATGGTGATCGCACGTTGCTGCCAGTCGACGTCATCGCGGAACGCTTCACGGGCCAGAGCCTGCCAGTTGTTTTCAACCGGCAGCGCGCTGATCTGTTGCAGGTACCAGGTGATGTCCAGCGCACTGCCCACGGCGAAGTAGGCCTTGGCCACTTCGGCCGGATCCTGGCCAGTCACGTCGGACGCTTCGATGATCGGCAGCAGGGTGTACAGGTGCGAGGTACCCGCCACCATACGCGCCAGCAACTCCGGCACACCGGCCGCGACGTAAGCCTGATAACGCGCCTGCCAGTTTTCACGGATTTCGCCGCTCAGCAGTTCGTCCAGCTTCAGACCCAGCTCTTTCAGGTGAGGACCGAAGTGCGCGACGTCACGGGCAGCGTTCTGCTCGTTGCGGCGGGCACGCAGGAACCAGCGCGTAGCGCGGCGGCCTAGACGCATCAGCTCGTCCATCAGCTCCAGTTGCACGTCAGCGGAGACCTGGTAGTCCAGCGCTTCGATCTGACGGAACCAGTGCGGGAGGTGGAAGATGTCACGCACGATCACGTAAGCGCCGGCCACGTTCGCCGGGCTCATGCCGGTGGACTCTTTGAGTCGCTGAACGAAGGTGATGCCCATGTGGTTGACCAGGTCGTTGGCGATCTGGGTGCTGACGATCTCGCGCTTCAGGCGGTGACGACGCATGGCTTCGGAGAACTTGCTGACCAGGGTCGGCGGGAACGCCGTTTCCATGTCGCGGGTCAGGTAATCGTCGTCCGGCACCAGCGAACCCAGCAGCTGTTCCTTGAGGTCGATCTTGCTGTACGAGATCAGTACCGACAGCTCGGGACGGGTCAGGCCATGGCCCGCCGCAACGCGCTCGTTGATCTGCTCTTCGGTCGGCAGGAACTCGATGGCACGGTCCAGCTTGCCACGGCCTTCCAGATCGCTCATCAGACGCTTGTACTCGGCAATGCGCTCGTAGGCACGACGCGCTGCCAGGGACAGGGCCTGGGTCTGCTTGTAGTTGTTGCCCAGCACCAGACCACCGACTTCGTCGGTCATGCTCGCCAGCAACTGGTTGCGTTGCTTGTCGGTCATGTCGCCGGCCTGAACCACTTCGTTCAGCAGGATCTTGATGTTCACTTCGTGGTCGGAGCAGTCCACGCCACCGGCGTTGTCGATGAAGTCGGTGTTGGAACCGCCGCCATTGAGACCGAATTCCACACGACCCAGCTGGGTCATGCCGAGGTTACCGCCCTCGCCCACGACTTTGCAGCGCAGCTCGTTGCCGTTCACGCGCAGTGCATCGTTGGCCTTGTCGCCTACGTCGGCGTGGCTTTCGGTGCTGGCTTTGACGTAAGTACCGATACCGCCGTTCCACAGCAGATCCACCGGCGCCTTGAGCAAGGCGTTCAGCAGTTCGGTCGGGGTCAGCTTGTCAGCCTTGATGTCGAAGCGTTCTTTCATCTGCGGCGAGATGGCGATGCTCTTCGCGCTGCGCGAGAAGATACCGCCGCCTTCGGACATGATGCTGGTGTCGTAGTCGGTCCAGGCCGAACGCGGCAGGTCGAACATGCGCTGACGCTCGACGAAGCTGGTCGCCGGGTTCGGGTTCGGGTCGATGAAAATGTGCATGTGGTTGAAGGCCGCGACCAGTTGCAGCTTGTCGGACATCAACAGGCCGTTACCGAACACGTCACCGGCCATGTCACCCACGCCGACCACGGTGATGCTGTCTTCCTGAACATTGATGCCGCGCTCGCGGAAGTGGCGCTGTACGCCGACCCACGCGCCCTTGGCGGTGATGCCCATTTTCTTATGGTCGTAACCGGCCGAACCACCGGACGCAAACGCGTCACCCAGCCAGAAGCCGTAGTCGATGGCGATGCCGTTGGCGATGTCGGAGAAGGTTGCAGTGCCCTTGTCCGCCGCCACCACCAGGTACGGGTCATCGTCGTCATGACGCACGACGTTGGCCGGCGGCACCAGGGCGCCGTCTTTCAGGTTGTCGGTGATGTCCAGCAGACCCGAAATGAAGATGCGGTAGCAGGCGATGCCCTCGGCCGCGATCTCGTCACGGCTGCCACCCAGTGGCAGGCGACGCGGCAGGAAGCCGCCCTTCGCACCCACCGGCACGATGACCGAGTTCTTCACTTGCTGGGCTTTTACCAGGCCAAGCACTTCGGTACGGAAGTCTTCTTCACGGTCGGACCAGCGCAGACCACCGCGAGCGACGTTGCCGAAGCGCAGGTGCACGCCTTCGACGCGTGGCGAGTAAACGAAAATTTCGAACTTCGGTACCGGCTTCGGCAGTTCTGGAATGGCGTGCGGGTTGAACTTGAAGCTGAAGTACGACTTGTTCTGGCCGTTGGCATCGGTCTGATAGAAGTTGGTGCGCAGGGTGGCTTTGATCAGGTCCAGGTAACGACGCAGGATGCGGTCTTCGTTGAGCACCTGAACGTCGTCCAGTGCGGTCAGAATCGCTTGTTCCAGACGCTGTTGCTTGTCTTCCAGATCTTCGCTGCCCAGCTTGCGCGCCAGGTAGAAACGGGTCTTGAACAACCGGGTCAGCTCGCGAGCGATGTCAGTGTGGTTGTTCAGGGTGCTGGCGATGTAACCCAGGTCGAAGCCCAGACGAATCTGCTTCAGATAACGGGCGTAAGCGCGCAGCAGCGCCACGTCGCGCCATGGCAGACCGGCGGTCAGCACCAGACGGTTGAACGCATCGTTCTCGGCATCGCCACGGACGATGTGGACGAACGCGTCCTGTAACGTGTCGTTGAGCTGCTGGATGTCGAGGTCCAGGCCTTCGGCAGCGGTGAACGCGAAGTCATGAATCCAGAACTCGCGACCGTTGGTGTGACGCAGACGGTACGGGAATTCACCCAGTACGCGCAGGCCGAGGTTTTCCAGAATCGGCAAGACGTCGGACAATGCCAGCGGGGTGTCGGCGTGGTACAGCTTGCAATGCAGCTCGCGCTGGCCGGAGACCTGGCCCAGCGGCTGATAGAAGCTCATCACCAGCGGATTTTTTTCGTTCAGGCTCAGCAGGTGCTGCATGTCGACCACGGCCGAATGCGCCGCGAAACGCTCGCGGTAGCCCGCCGGGAAGCCTTTCGGGAAGTCTGCCAGCACGTTGGTGCCGTGGGCTTCGCCGAAGCTTTCGACGGTCAGTGCGGCGTAGTCGTCCTGCCAGCTGCGGCAGGCCTGTACGACTTCTTTTTCCAGCAGCAGCGGGTCGATGTCGATGCGGTTCTTCGGATCGACGCGCAGGATCAGCTGCACGCGGGCCAGCACGGACTCGGAGAAGAAGGTCCAGAACTCGCAGTCGGTGGCCTTCAGGCGTTCCATCAGGACTTGCTGGATCTTCTGGCGCACTTCGGTGGAATAGATGTCGCGCGGCACGTAGGCCAGGCAGTAGCAGAAGCGACCGTACGGGTCTTTGCGCAGGAACACGCGGATCTTGTTGCGTTCCTGGATCTGCACGATCGACATCACGGTGCTGAACAGCTCGTCGACCGGGGTCTGGAACAGGTCGTCACGCGGCAGCACTTCGAGGACCTGTGCCAGTTCCTTGCCCAGGTGAGCCTTGGACTGGAAGCCGGAACGGCGTTCGATTTCTTCGACCTTGCGGCGGATGAACGGGATGACCCGCACGCTCTCGCCATACACCGAGGAGGTGTACAGGCCCATGAAACGGTGTTCCTTGATGACGTTGCCGTCGGCGTCGATTTCACGGATCGACACGTAGTCCGGGTAGGCCGGACGGTGTACACGGCTCGGGTGCGCAGCCTTGGCGAACGACAGCAGGGTCGGTTCGCGCAGGTATTTCACCGCGTAGTCTTCGATGTGACGGTCTTCGTTGGTCAGGCCGGTGCGCAGCAGTTTGGTCAGACCGAGGAAGGAATTCTGGTCGTATTCGATGTGGCCGCCATCGGCCTGATCGACAACGGTGAACTCTTCGTAGCCGAGGAAGGTGAAGTGGTTGCCCACCAGCCATTCCAGGAAGCTCTTGATTTCGGTCTTCTCGTCAGCATCGACGGCGAATGCGCTGTGATCGAGCTTGGTGAGGATTTCCTGCACCTTGGCCTTCATCGGCTCGAAATCAGCGACCGCGACGCGCACTTCACCGAGCACCTGCTCCAGCTCTTTGCTCAGCACATTCAGTTCGGCCGCGTTGGCGCAGCGGTCGATTTCCAGGTACATCAGCGACTCGTGCAGCACGCCTTCGCCGGTGCTGCCTTTTGGCAGGATTTCCAGCAGCTCGCCCTTGCTGCCACGGCGTACGCTGAGCACGGTGGTCTGCAGGGTGTGGATGCTGTAGCCGCGGCGGTTCAGCTCGGTGCGGACCGAGTCGACCAGGAACGGCAGGTCATGGTGCAGCACTTCGACCGCGGTGTGGGTCGACTGCCAGCCATGACGCTCGTAATCGGGGTTGTAGACGCGCACTTGCGGTTGCGCGTGATCGAAGCGCTCAAGCAGGCGCCACGCGGAAAGAGTACAGCCAGCGAGGTCGGAGAGGCGACGTTGGGTCAGCTCGTCCAGGGAAATGATGCCGAAGAATTGTTCAGCGAACAGCGCCACTTGTGGCAGTGCCTGTTCACTGATGTGCTGCGCCAGTGCCGCTTGCAGTTGGTGCTGGAAGTCGGCTTTGCTGGCTGCGGTGAAGAACGCCATCTGTGGTACTCCGCTTAAGCTTGTTATTGATGGAAAGCGTCGCGTGCAACACCCCTTTCGGGGCTTGTGTCGCCCTGCTCCTGATTCTCGGGCAGAGGAAACAGGGGGACAGGTGGGTGAAGCTGGACGAGACACTCAGGTCACATTCACCTTCCATTGAATGGGCATCTGCAAAAACGACTGTCGGGGCTGCCGACAATGCCTTTACGGGTGCTCATCCGTTGCGCAGCTTAATGGGTGCGACAATGTGTCTGCTTGCGGTGCTGCGACATATTCGGTCATTGGCACGTAAACAAAGGATTTGGCACCGATAAACACTAGCAGTCATGGCGGAAAACGGCGGTTTGAATCCCCGGTTTACGGCACCCTTGTACCAAAAGCCGCGTTCGTGGCGTTACATATTCAGATACGAAAACGCTCCTGGCCGATCTATCGACCCGGAGCGTGGCATCAGGTTCAGCACAAGGCCTTGATACGAATCAGTCCGGCAACTCTTCGTAGGCTTTGAATCTGCTGATCGTGGCGCAGTCGTAACACATGGTTTTCACCACCAGCTTGTTCATGCTGGCATCAATGTTTGGAGAGTCGCACTCTCGGCAGAACATTTGCGAAAGATCGAGCAGGCCGCTCTCGTGCGCTGCGCGGGAGAAGAACTGCGGGACCAGCTCATCGCGCCAGTAGACGCCCGGCGCCTTGGAAAAGCCCGCACCGCTGTCCTTGAGCACCACGTCGTACAACAGCCGATGCAGCGCCGACTGCGGCACTCGAGAATCGCGATGTGCGTTCTTGCGCCAGTTGCGTGTCAGCGCGTCCTGCGCAGTACCAAGCATGTTGCCTGGAATGGTGTTGGCCGCATGATTGCGCCCTTTTGACTGACCGGTGGCGAAAAAATGTGCCGCGTTCTTCACCGCCAGCCTGGCGAAGTAAAAGATCTGGCTCACGGAGAAGTCCTGCAACAGCTGACCGACAATGGTTTCGGCACGAGACTCGGCGGTGAAGGTAAAACTCACTTCATTGGCCAGGATGCGAACGTATTGGATCGACTCCTCCCGGGCCATGTCGAAGATCAGCGTGTATAGCTCGCTTTTCCACGCTGGCTGTACGCCGTCGGACAACTCTTGGTACAGCGCAAGGTACAGGTTGGCGCGCGAGCAGCGCTGGCCGGGCTGCAGTGCCACGTTGGGGAGCCAATGCACGGCCGCGTAATCGATGATTCGGCAGCCGTCAGCCCTGTCGAACGCCTTGATGTCCGAATCCGTTTCGACTCGCAAGACCCTTGCCTCATGGAGCTCTTTGACCCATTGCTCACACAGTTCGCTGGTTGGCGCGAGGAACTCACTGCGTGAGGCGGCGCCGACGGGCGCAATCCATTCCACATTCGCCGCTGTGCCGTCATCAAGCAAGGCCAGCAATGTCAGTTTCTGAACAAACTTCAGTGATGCATAAGGCACCGGAGGACAAGGCGCGCCGTATCGCAACTCAAGCTCGATACGGTCCCGCTCGGCCTGAGCGGCTATTTGCTGCTGACGGACTTTCCTGCACTCTCTGCAGGTACAAGGTGCGCGCCGCCCCGGACCGGGCGGGAGATGCTGATGCTCGCAACTGATGCATTGAAACGGTTTGCGTAGTGAGACCGGCGTCCCCTTTGCGTGTCGACGAACCCACATCGGCAGGTCGCAGTAGGGGCAGGTCAGCTCCCGACTGACAATCGGCGGCAACACCTTCAGCAAACTGCGAACAGTGGCGGGGATCTGGAACTCGGCCATCAATTCGGCACTTTTCTCGCCGTTCAGATAGCGCTCGTAAATCTGCTCGATCTGCTCTTCGGACAGATGCCGCACTTCCTCGGCCCACTCGAAATATTGATTCAATTCAACGTTCCTTTTTCTCAGTTTTGGTCTGCGCACTCCTTTGCGTTCGAATGTAAACATAGTGGCAAAAATGACGCGAAAACAAGCGAATTTCCGTAAAAACCCAAAAAACGTCTACCACGACTTTTTCCTTACCATGGCGTCGGATCTTTCAGACACATCAAGCAGAAAACACCCTCGGAATACTCCTGCTTCATTCACCATTTCAATAATGCGCATTTAACCTCCAACCTCAGGTTGCCAAGATGTAGCAGCGGAAATCGTCCCGGGCTGGCAGAATCGCGCCCAATTGCGACCAACACGCCCGTCGAGGCAGGAATTCCCCATGCAAATGACCACCGCCCTACTGATCGTCAACCCGTGCGACGACGAAGAAGACAACATGGCCATGCTCTGCTGCCACAGCGACAAGGGCGATATGTTCCTGATGACCCGCTACCCGGACGAGGATGAGCTGGAGATCACCCTGGACGGCGAGCCTTCGACCCTCGACGGGGTGAAAGTCACCCTGAGCAAGACCCTGCTGAAGATCGAGATTGCCGCGACGGATGCCGATGCGCTGAATGGGGATGATGTGCTGGAGATCAGCTTCAATCCGGATATGGTGGATATGGATGAGGTTGTCGAGACCTTGACGAATATCCTCGACGGGACGGGTACCTTCATTAACGAAGTTTGATGGTGTCCGGACTGGCTCTATCGCGAGCAGGCTCACTCCTACAGGTCGGTGTACGACGATCCATTGTAGGAGTGAGCCTGCTCGCGATGGGGCCAGCACAAGCAACCAATCACTCCCCCGGCTACAAAATTCCAACAAATCCCCCAGTCATTTCCCGCACTTTGCGCAAAATGCCGTTAGTCGCCACCCCCCTCGATGGATTAAAGTAACGCCCCCAGCCCCGGCGTTATCCGAACGCTTGCGGCCACCCTTTCCAGGAACAGTCACCGATGGAACATCGTGAAGCGCTGCTGGCGCTGCGAACCTTTCTTTCAACGCAGATTCTCGGCCAGGAAAAACTCATCGAGCGCCTGCTCATCGCCCTGCTCGCCGACGGCCATATGCTGGTCGAGGGCGCTCCGGGTCTGGCCAAGACCAAAGCGATCAAAGAACTCGCCGAGGGCATCGAAGCCCAGTTCCATCGCATCCAGTTCACCCCGGACCTGCTGCCCGCCGACATCACCGGCACCGAGATCTATCGCCCGGAAACCGGCAGTTTCGTGTTCCAGCAAGGCCCGATCTTCCACAACCTGGTGCTGGCGGACGAAATCAACCGTGCCCCGGCCAAGGTGCAATCGGCGCTGCTCGAAGCCATGGCCGAACGTCAGGTCAGCGTCGGGCGCAGCACCTATGAGTTGTCGCCGCTATTTCTGGTAATGGCCACGCAGAACCCGATCGAGCAGGAAGGCACCTATCCGCTGCCGGAAGCGCAGCTCGACCGCTTCCTGATGCACGTCAAAATCGGTTTCCCGGACGCCGCCGTCGAACGCCGCATCCTCCAGCAGGCGCGTGGCGAAGCGCTGAATGGCGAGACCAAGCCCGAGCGCCGGGTCAGCCAGCAGGCAATCTTCGCCGCACGCAAGGAAATCCTCGGTCTGTACATGGCCGACGCCGTGGAGGAATACCTGGTGCAACTGGTCATGGCCACGCGCACGCCGGCCAAGTTCGACCCGGAAATGGCCGAGTGGATCGCCTATGGCGCCAGCCCGCGCGGCTCCATCGCCCTCGACCGCTGCGCCCGTGCCCACGCCTGGCTGGCCGGACGCGACTTCGTCAGCCCCGAAGACATTCAGGCGGTGCTGTTTGACGTGTTGCGTCACCGCATCATTCTGTCGTTTGAAGCCGAAGCGGCCGGCATCGATCAGGACCGGGTGGTGCAGCGGATTCTCGACGTCGTAGCCGTCGCTTGACCCCCATGAACGCCCCCCTGCCGTCCGAACCGGGCATCCGCATCAGCCTCACCGACCTGATCGAGATGCGCCACCGTGTGCGCGAAGTGCAGCTGTTTTCCACACCGAGCCAGCGCAGCCCGCTGATCGGCCTGCATCACTCGAAATTTCGCGGGCGCGGGGTCGACTTCGATCAGGTGCGGGTCTATCAGGCCGGCGACGACGTGCGCACCATCGACTGGCGCGTGACCGCGCGCACCCAGGAGCCGCACACCAAGCTGTTCCATGAAGAACGCGAACGGCCGATTTTCATCATGGTCGAGCAAAGCACGCGGCTGTTTTTCGGCTCCGGGCTGATGTTCAAATCGGTGCTGGCGGCGCAAGCGGCGGCGCTGATCGGTTGGGCCGCGCTCGGCCATAACGACCGCGTTGGCGGGCTGGTGTTCGGCGACAACGAGCATTACGAAATCAAACCGCGCCGCAGCAAACAGAGCCTGTTGCAGTTGCTCAACCGTCTGGTGAAGGTCAATCAGTCGCTGCACAGCGAACGCGAGCCGGACCGTGACGCCCTCGGCGCGGCCCTGCGCCGGGCGCGGGAAGTTTTGCGCCCGGGCAGTCTGGTCATCGTGATCTGCGATGAGCGGGCGCTGACCGACAGCGCCGAGCAGCAACTGAGCCTGCTGTCGCGTCATTGCGATCTGTTGCTGTTGCCGCTGTCCGATCCGCTGGATCACGCGCTGCCTGCCGCCGGACTTTTGAGGTTTGCGGAACGCGGCGCCCAACTGGAACTCGACACGCTGAATTTCGACCTGCGCCAGACCTATCGCGCTCAGGCGGAAGCCCGTATCGCCCACTGGGAATTGCTCGCGCAAAAACTGCGGGTGCTGCTGATGCCATTGAGCACGCAAAGTGAAATGGTCGAGCAGATGCGCGAGTTCCTCAATCCGCAGCGCCCGGGGAGCAGCCGATGAACGGCCTCGAGCAACTGCAACCGCTGATCTCCCCGCCGCCAATCGATTTCTGGCCACCGGCGCCGGGTTGGTGGCTGCTGCTGTTATTGCTGCCGCTGCTCTGCTTCGCCGCGTGGCGTTTGCGCCGCTTCATTCCGACCCGCAAACGCCCGATCATGCGCGCCGAACAGCCGCTGGACCCGGTGCGCATCGCTGCGCTGGCCGAACTGGCACAAATGCCCAAGCCCTACGACGGCGCACCGGCCGGGGCCTGGCTGCAGCAGCTCAACGGCCTGCTCAAGCGCCTGTGTCGCAACCATTACCCCTACAGCCAGAGCCACACACTCAATGGCCGCAAATGGCTGGCGTTTCTCGACAACCGTTGCCCGGCCGCCGGCCTGACGCGCTGGATGGTGCTGGTCGAAGGCGCCTACAAGCCCGAATGCAAACTCGACGACAAAGCCATCGCCGGCCTGACCCAAGCCGTTGAAACCTGGATTCGCAAACATGTTTGAGTTCGCCTGGCCGTGGATCTTTGTCCTGCTGCCGCTGCCATGGCTGATGCGCCTGGCGCTGCCGGTGGCCGACAGCGGCGAGCCGGCGTTACGCGTGAGTTTCCTTTCCGACCTTGAAGGCCTTGCTCGTCGACGCGCCCGGGCCAACTTGCCGGCGTGGCGTCAGCAAGCACCGTTCCTGTTGCTGTGGCTGTTGCTGTTGAGCGCCGCCGCACGCCCGCAATGGCTCGGCGAACCACTGCCGATTGCCGCCAGCGGGCGTGATCTGCTGGTGGCAGTGGACGTGTCCGGCTCGATGGATTTCCCCGACATGCAGTGGCAGGACGAGGACGTCAGCCGCTTGTCGCTGGTCCAGCACCTGCTCGGCGACTTTCTTGAAAGCCGCGACGGCGACCGGGTAGGTTTGATCCTGTTCGGCAGTCAGGCCTATCTGCAGGCACCGCTGACATTCGACCGCCACACCGTGCGCGTCTGGCTCGATGAAGCGCGCATCGGCATCGCCGGCAAAAACACCGCGATTGGCGATGCAATCGGCCTCGCACTGAAACGCCTGCGCATGCGTCCGGCACAAAGCCGGGTGTTGATTCTGGTCACCGACGGCGCCAACAACGGCGGCGAAATCGATCCGCTGACTGCAGCCCGACTCGCGGCCAGCGAAGGGGTGAAAATCTACCCGATCGGCATCGGTGCCGACCCGGAAGACAGCGGCAGCACCGGCCTGCTTGGGGTCAATCCGAGCCTTGACCTCGACGAACCGGCACTCAAGGCGATTGCGGCTGCCACCGGCGGTCAATATTTCCGTGCTCACGACGGCAAGGAGCTGCAAGCGATCAAGGACACCCTCGATCAACTCGAACCGGTGACCCAGCAACCGACCCAGGCGCGCCCGGCGCAAGCCTTGTATCAGTGGCCGCTGGCGTTGGCCTTGTTGCTGAGCCTGTTGCTGGTCGTCCGCGAATTGTGGCCGGACAACCCGCTGCAACGCCTGTTCACCAAGGAGCTGTATCTGCAAAGTCCGCTGCCTGACTGGCGTGAGCGTCTCAAACGCCTGCGTCTGCGGAGGCGCCGATGATCGCGCTCTGGCCGCACTGGTTCCGCCCGTGGTGGCTGTTGTTGCTGCCGCTGATGGGCTGGCTGCTCTGGCAGCTCTGGCACCGACAGAAACGCGCCGGGCGCTGGCAGATGATTCTGCCGCCGGCGTTCCACGCAACGCTGCTCAGCGGCGGCAACGGCCGCGACAGCAAGCTGCCGTGGGTCGCCCTCGGCGTCGCCTGGCTGCTGACCCTCGTCGCGCTGCTCGGGCCGAGCTGGGAGCGCGTCGAACAGACCAGCCAGAAACCTGCCGACCCGTTGGTGGTGGTGCTGGAGCTGACCCCGGAAATGCTCGCCACCGACTCACCGCCCACCCGACTGGAACAGGCCCGGCGCAAGCTGTTCGACCTGTTGCAGGCACGCAGCGATGCGCAGACAGCGATCGTCGTCTACGCCGGCAGCGCGCACACGCTGGTGCCGCTGTCGGATGACCTGGCGACCAGTCGCAATCTGCTCGACGCCCTCAAGCCGTCGCTGATGCCGGAAAGCGGCCACCGCGCCGACCTCGGCGTGAGCAAGGCGCTGGCGTTGCTCAAGCAAGGCGCGCTCGGTCAGGGGCGGATTCTGCTGATCGGTTCGTCGCTGACGGAAGAAGAACGCCAAGGCATTCGCCGCGCCCTCGGTCAGCAATCGGCGCAACTGCTGATGCTCGGCGTCGGCACCGCCGAAGGTGCGCCGATTGCCCAGGAGGACGGCAGTTTCCTCAAGGACGAACAAGGCGCGATCCGCGTGCCGCAACTCGACAGCCCGAGCCTCGGCGCGTTTCTCGCCAGCGTCGGCGGCGAATACCACAGCGCGCGGCTGGACGAAACCGACCTGCGTGCGCTCGGCCTGCTCGACGGCCCGCGCAGCCTGCGCGACGATGGCCAGACCGTGCGCCTCGACACCTGGGCCGATCAGGGTTACTGGCTATTGTTGCCGCTGTTGCTGCTGGCTGCCTGCGCCGGACGGCGTGGCTGGTTGTTCTGCCTGCCGCTGCTGCTGTGCCTGCCGCAGCCGAGCTACGCTTTTGACTTCGAAGACCTGTGGCTGCGCCCTGACCAACAGGGCCTGCACTTGCTCAAGCAGAAACGCCCGGCCGAAGCGGCCCAACACTTCGCAGATCACCAGTGGCAAGGGGTGGCGTTGTACGAGGCCGGCGATTACAGTGGCGCCGCTCAGCGTTTTGCCGAGGGCAGCGACGCCCGCGCTCACTACAATCGTGGCAACGCCCTGGCGAAAAGCGGTGAGCTGGAAGCGGCCATTGATGCCTATGAACAGGCGCTGGAACTGCAACCGGACCTGCGCCCGGCGCTGACCAACAAGGCCCTGGTGGAAAACCTGCTGAAGCAGAAAAACACCCCGCCGCCCGCCGAGCCGGAAAGCAAGCCCAGCGGACAGAGCCTGCCCGGCGATGAACCGCCGCCCGCGACCGCACCGCCACCGACGGCCAACAGTGAAACCCAGAGCGAGGCGCAACCGGCCGAGTCGGCCAGCGAACCGCCGCCGACCACCCCGCCGCAGCCAGGCCCCAACGAAGTGCCGGGCATTGATGAGGCGGAAGAAACGGACACCGTGCCGACGCTGCGCCCGAGCGAAGACAACCTCGAAGGCGAGCAACGTCAGGCACTGGAACAATGGCTGGGCAAGATTCCGGACAATCCCGGGGAATTGCTGCGACGCAAATTCTGGTACGAACAGCAACAACATCAGGATCAGGAAAAAACTCGATGACCCGTTTCACCGCTCTGTTGCTGCCCCTGCTGATCTGCACGGCCACCGCCCACGCGGCCGAGCTGACGGCCAGCGTGGATCGCAGTCGCCTGAACTCCGGCGAGACGGTCGAACTCACCCTCGAAACCAACGACGTCACGCAGTTCGGCAAACCCGACCTGACCCCGCTGGACCCTTTGTTCGAGGTGCGCGGTACCCGCCAGGTCAACCAGTTGAACACCCTCAGTGGCGACAACCGCGCCACCACGCGCTGGATCATCACCCTGCTGCCGAAAGAGAACGGCAGCGTGGTCATCCCGGCGCTGCAACTGGGTGATGTGCAGAGCCAGCCGATCACCTTGCAAGTGGTCGAGAGCGACACCCGCGAAGAGAAAAACAACCCGGCCCCGGTGTTCATCGAGGCCAGCCTCGACCAGACCAGCGTGTACGTGCAGGCGCAGGCGATCCTGACCCTGCGCATCTACCACTCCGTCTCGCTGTACGACGACAGCAGCCTGACCCCGTTGCAAATCAACGATGCGCGGATCGAGCAACTGGGCGACACACGCACCTACGAGAAAGACATCAACGGCGTGCGCCATGGCGTGATCGAGATGCGCTACGCGATCTATCCGCAGCACAGCGGCCTGCTGACCATCGCCCCGCAAACCTTCAGCGCCACGCTGGTCGACACCCAGCCCAGCCAGGACGCCGCTGCCCAGGGGCCGAAACCGGGCAAGCTGCTGCACGTCAACTCCGCCGAAATCCCGCTGACGGTCAAACCGAAACCACTGACCTACCCGGCCGATGCGCCGTGGCTGCCCGCGCGCAGCCTGAGCCTGAGCGAAAGCTGGAACCCGGAGCCGGATCACACCCAGGTCGGCGACTCCCTGACCCGCAGCCTGACCCTGAAAGTCGAAGGCCTGGCCAGCTCACAATTGCCCGCCCTGCCCGCCACCGAGGTCACCGGCCTGCGTCGCTACCCGGATCAACCGGTGCTGAGCAACCAGAGCGGCGAGCGCGGGCTGATCGGCAGCCGTGAAGAACGCGAAGCGCTGGTGCCCAGCCGCAGCGGCAGTATCGAGTTGCCAACCGTCGACGTGGTCTGGTGGAACACCTTCGAAGATCACCTGGAACACACCAGCCTGCCGGCGCGCACCCTGCAAGTGGCGAACAACCCGAGCCTGCAGGTCGACACCCCGGCCGGCAACCTGCAACCGAGCGCCGTCGATAACGATGTGCTGTGGTGGTGGAAACTCAGCACCCTGATCCTCGCCTGCACCACCCTGCTCGGCTTCGGCCTGTGGTGGCGTGCGCGCTGGCAACCGGCAATCCACCGCGCCGCACAAACCGGCCCGAGCCCACGCACGTTGCTGGACGACATCAAACGGGCGAGCCAGGCGAATGACCCGCAAGCGACGCGGCAAGCACTGGATGCGTGGGCGCGGCAGCAGCCGGAGACGCTGGCGGATATGGCGGCGCGGTTTGTGCCGCTTTCCGACGCCCTCGACGGCCTCAACGGCGCGCTCTACAGCGAGACCGGACAGCATTGGCAGGGTGAAGATCTGTGGCGGGCGATCCGCACGATTCCGGCGGCAGAGCGGGTGCAGGACCCGGTGGGTGACAGTGGGTTGCCGCCGCTTTATCCGAAGTAAAAAGCAAAAGATCGCAGCCTGCGGCAGCTCCTACACATATCTCTGTAGGAGCTGCCGCAGGCTGCGATCTCTTGATTTTGCTTTAGGTAAAAAAGGCTGAAGACATTCGGAATCAATAGTTGAATTTCGTTTTCACTTGTTCGCCTTCGCGATAGGAGAGAACGAAAGATTTCCAGGGCTCACCGCGGCTGACGGCGTTTGCCTGTAACTGGTCCACCAGACGAAGAATTTTCGCCACGTTTATGTCGGTTTCAACATTCCAGTCCTCAACCCCGTCTTTCTCGACGGCCAACTCCGTTTCTATATAACCCTCTCCCAGCTCCACACCATATCGGAACGCGTCATAGCCATGGACGATGCCTGCTTCGACCACCTGGAAAATTTCCTCGACGATTTTGATATCTTCAGTAATCACTCTTCAACCCTCGGGACTGGGAAAATGCGGAGTCTCCTCAGAGCCATCCACATTACTGCTCTAACCAAACTGGTTACATTACTTGCCAATTACAGCGTGTTCACATTTGATCAACCGTTCTAAAACAGCCTGTTGGGGAATCTAATATCGAGCTAAAAACAACATAGCACCCATAAAAAACCACAATGCTCACTGCGAGCATCCAGACTCAAACGACTAACTTACTTCCTTTATATAGGAAGAAAACTGTCCACCACCTTGATCCACATGCAGCCGCCCGCACGGCTGGCATCGATAAACCGTCACAGCCCCTTGGTCTATCGTTTCGTAGAACTCGTCTTCAGACAGCCAACGATTTGATAGCGCACAGCCAATTTCATCTATCTTCTGCTCAGCGACTAAAGACAACTCAAAATCGGACGTCCCCGAAGACAGGTTGATTACATGACCGCAGACACAAGCAAATTTTGGCATGACTACTGAAGCGTCCTTTTCTGTTCAAGCTTTGTCTTATGGCCATTTTAGAAGCACAGCCTCATCGGAAACTGTTGGTAATTTTCTAAAACGCGGAAGCGTACCGCATCTATCGCCAATGATATCAATATGATGGCCAAATACCAGATAACCGCTGTCAGGCGTCACCGTAATGCCCAGCCGCGCCATACCCCGACCAGCCCTCCCGCCGCAATTATCTGTAAACTCTCCCCTCTTTCGCCGCCGCTCATTTCCACGCGGCCATCACCTCTTTATATGTAGCGGAGTCCACCTTGCGTCTGTTCCACACCTCCGACTGGCACCTTGGGCAAAACCTGCACGGCCAGGAGCGCGATTTCGAGCATGCGTGCTTTCTCGAATGGCTGCTGCGCCAAATGCAACTGGCGCAGCCGGATGTGCTGCTGATTGCCGGGGACATCTTCGACACGGTCAATCCGCCGGTCAAAGCCCAGGAACGCCTCTACGACTTCATCGTCAGCGCTCACGAGCAGCAGCCATTGCTGACCATCGTGATGATCGCCGGCAACCACGATTCCGGCTCGCGCATCGAACTGCCGGCGCCGTTGATGCGCCGTTTGCGCACCCATGCGCTGGGTCGGGTGTTGTGGCTGGATGACGGCCAGCTCGATGCCGAACGTCTGCTGCTGCCTCTGCCGAACGCACAGGGCGAAATCGCCGCGTGGTGCCTGGCGCTGCCGTTCCTGCGCCCGGCAGAGGTGACCGGTGCACATCTGGGCGACAATTATTTGCGTGGCATCGGTCAGGTGCATGAATGGCTGATCGAAGCCGCCAATGCCAAGCGCCAACCGGGTCAGGCGCTGGTCGCCATCAGCCACGCGCACATGGCCGGAGGTTCGGTGTCGGAAGACTCCGAGCGCAGCCTGATTATCGGCAATGCCGAAGCCCTGCCCGCCAGCCTGTTCGGGCCTAGCATCAGCTATGTTGCCCTCGGCCATTTGCACAAGCCGCAGAAGGTCAACGGTGAAGAACGCATCCGCTACAGCGGCTCGCCGATTCCGTTGTCGTTCTCGGAGATCGGTTATCAGCACCAGATTCTCGACATCACCCTCGACGGCGAAACCCTGGTCAGCGTCGAGCCGAAACTGATCCCGCGCTCGGTCAACCTGCAACGGATCGGTCCGGCGCCGCTGGCGGAGATCCTGCTGCAACTGGCGGACCTGCCAAACATCGATCTGCTCGCCGAAACCCAGCGCCAGCCGTGGCTTGAAGTTCGCGTGACCCTCGACGAGCCGCAGCCCGACCTGCGCCACCAAGTGGAAAGCGCCCTGCAAGGCAAAGCCGTGCGCCTGGTGCGGATCGCCGCCGAGTACGCCGGCAACCGGGGCGCTGACGGCGTGGAGGACGGCACCGCGCTGATCGAACTCGACCAACTCACCCCACAGGAATTGTTCAGCCGCGCCTGGCTCGACAACTACGGCAACGAGGTCGACGAACAGACGCTCAAGGACTTCGCCGAACTGCTGCAGGACGTACAACTGGAGGGCGAGCAGCCATGAAGATTCTCGCCATTCGCCTGAAAAACCTCGCCTCGCTGGCCGGGCCGTTCGAAATTGATTTCACCGCTGAGCCGTTGGCCAGCGCTGGCCTGTTTGCGATCACTGGCCCGACCGGGGCCGGCAAAAGCACCCTGCTCGACGCTTTGTGCTTGGCTTTGTTCGGCGCGGTGCCGCGTCTGAACAACACCGGTCGCGACGCCAAGGTCCCGGACGCCGACGGCGAAATCGCCACCGGCGACCCACGCACCTTGCTGCGCCGTGGCACCGGCGAAGGTTATGCCGAGGTAGATTTTGTCGGCGTCGATGGCCGGCGTTATCGCGCGCGCTGGGAAGCCAACCGCGCCCGCGAGAAGGCGGGCGGCAAGTTGCAGGCCAGCCGGCAGAGCCTGCGCGATATCGATCAGGATCAGCTGCTCGCCAGCCAGAAAGGTGAGTACAAGACTCAGTTGGAAGCCGCGCTGGGCCTGAACTTCGAACAGTTCACCCGCGCCGTGCTGCTGGCCCAGAGCGAGTTCAGTGCGTTTCTCAAGGCTGACGACAACGACCGCAGCGAACTGCTGGAAAAACTCACCGACACCGCGCTCTACACCCGCCTCGGCCGCCGCGCGTTCGACAAGACCAAAGAGGCCCGCGAAGCGCACAAGCTGCTGCAGGATCAGGCCACCGGCGTCACTCCGCTGGCGCCCGAGGCGCGGGCCGAACTGGACGAACGTTTCAATACCGCCCAGCAACAGTTGAAGTTGCAGCAGGCGCAGCTCAAGCAACTGGAGCAGCAGCACAGCTGGCTCAAGGATTTGCGCCAGTTGCAGGACGCGCAACAAGCGGCTGCCGAACAACTGCACAGTGCGCAGCAACAGTGGGAAGCGCTGGCCGGCGAACGCCTGAAGCTGACGCGCCTGGAACAACTCGCGCCGCAACGTCATCAGTTCGCGCGCAAGTCTGAACTCGACGCGCAACTGACGCCGCTGGCGGCGCAGATTGCCGCGCACACCCAGCAACACGGCGAACTCGGCGAACGCCAGACGCAACTGGAACAGGCGCTCGATGCGGCGAAAGTCGCCCTGAGCGACGCCCAGCAGCGGCACAGCGAAAGTGCGCCGTTGCTGCGTCAGGCTTTCGAGGAGCAAAGCACCCTCGCCCGCCTCGCCAAGGACACCGCCCTCAGCGCCGAGGCCCGACAGTCTGCCGAACAGGCGTGCACCCAAGGCCAGAGCGCCATTCAAGCGTTGCAGGCGAAACAGGCCGAAGTCGCTGAACGCCTGCAGAAAATCGCCGCCGAGCTGGAACAGAGCGCCGATCTGGCGCCGCTGAGCGATGCGTGGAATGCCTACCGCGATCGCCTGCAACAGTTGATGCTGATCGGCAATCGCTTGAGCAAAGGGCAGGCCGAACTCGCCAGCCTCGAACAGCACGCCGCGCACAGCGCCGAAGCGCTGGCCACGCAAAAGCAGCAACTGGAAGTGCTGTTCAAAGAGGCCGGCGCCGAGCCGGATGCGGTCGCCGAGCAGATCGGGATCCTCGGCAATCTGCTGCAGGACAATCGCAAACAGCTGCGCGCCATCGAAGACCTGACGCGGCTCTGGGCCAGCCAGCAAGAGCTGGAAAAACGCGGCGCCGAGTTGCAACAACGCTTGCTCGATGCGCAACAGGAACGCGAACGCCTGACGCAGGACGGGGTGAAAAGCAAAGCCGAGCTCAGCGTCGCCGAACAAACCCTCAACGTCACCCGCGAACTGCTCGAACGCCAGCGTCTGGCCCGCAGCGCCAGTGTCGAAGAACTGCGCGCACAGTTACAGGACGATCAGCCATGCCCGGTCTGCGGCAGCAACGAGCATCCGTATCATCAGCCGGAAGCGCTGCTGCAAAGCCTTGGTCGTCATGATGAATCCGAGCAGGCCCGCGCCCAGCAAGCGGTGGATCAGCTCAAGGAAAAACTCACCGAGCTGCGCGCCGAAGTCGGTGGCGTGATCGCCCGGCAGAAGGAGCTGCTGCAACAGCAGGAACAATTGAATGCTCAGCTCCAGGCACTGGCGCCGAGCCTGCAGGCGCATCCACTGGCCGCTCAGTTACTCAATCAGGACGCCGACAAGCGCGACGCCTGGCTGACCCGACACAACGATCAGTTGAACCAGAGCATCACTCAGGACGAACAACGTCAGAGCGCCCTGCTCACCCTGCAACAGGACGCAGCGCGCCTGACCCAGCAACTGCGCAATGCCGAAACCGCACATCAGCAAGCGGCGCAGCACCTGAGCAACCAACAACGCGAACTGAGCAGCGACCGTCAGCGCCTCGACGAAGAACTCACCGCGTTCGCCAGCCTGCTGCCGGCCGAGACCCTGGAAGCCTTGCGCATCGAACCGGCAGCGACCTTCATGCAGCTGGATCGGCAGATTGCCGAGCGCCTGGCGCAGGTCGAGCAGCAAAAGGAAGAATTGGCCGAACAGCAACAACGCCAGCAGACACTGGAGAAAGAACAGGACCGCCAGCTCAGCCGCGTCCAGCAGCTGCAAAGCGCCGAGCAGCAGTTCAGCGCGCTGGCCGAGCAGCAACAGGCTTGCCAGGCACAACTCGCGCAACTGCTGGGCGAGCACCACAGCGCTGAGCACTGGCAGCAGCAACTGGAACAGGCCGTGGAGCAGGCGCGCAACGCCGAAACCAGCACGGCGCAGGAACTGCAGGACGTGCGTACGCAACGGGTGCAGATTGGCGCCGAACTCAAGGCGCAGCAAGAACGCTTGCAGGCGCTGCACAGCGAAGACCACGAGTTGACGCAGAAGATTGCCGACTGGCGCGCGCGTCATCCGGAGCTGGATGACGGCGGCCTCGAAGACCTGCTGCGCGTCGATGACGCGCAGGTCAGCGAACTGCGCCAGCGCTTGCAGCACAACGAAAAAACCATTGAACAGGCCAAGGTGCTGCTGCAGGAGCGTGACCAGCGTCTGGCCGAACATCAGGCGCAGCACAATGGCAATCTCGACGCCGAGCAACTGGCCAGCGCCCTCGCCGAGCTGCAACACCAGTTCAACCTCAGCGAGCAGCAATGCGCCGAACTGCGCGCTGAACAGGCTGAAGATCAGCGTCGGCAAAACGCCAATCAGGCGCTGGCGCAGCAGATCGCCGACGCCTATGCCGAGTATCAGCGCTGGGCGCGGCTGAATGCGTTGATCGGCTCGGCCACCGGCGACACCTTCCGCAAGATTGCCCAGGCCTACAACCTCGACCTGCTGGTGCATCACGCCAACGTGCAGTTGCGCCAACTGGTCAAACGTTATCGCCTGAAACGCGGTGGCAGCATGCTCGGCCTGCTGGTGATGGACACCGAGATGGGCGATGAATTGCGCTCGGTGCATTCGCTGTCCGGCGGCGAAACGTTCCTGGTGTCGCTGGCGCTGGCGCTGGGACTGGCATCGATGGCTTCGAGCACGCTGAAGATCGAATCGCTGTTTATCGACGAAGGCTTCGGCAGCCTCGATCCGGAATCCCTGCAACTGGCGATGGACGCCCTCGACGGCTTGCAGGCGCAGGGGCGCAAGGTCGCGGTGATTTCCCACGTGCAGGAAATGCACGAACGGATTCCGGTGCAGATTCAGGTACAACGCCAGGGCAACGGCTTGAGCACGCTGGAGGTGAAATGAACACGCTGTATTCCTTCCGCCGCTGCCCGTATGCGATGCGGGCGCGGATGGCCCTGCGCTATTCGGGCGTGCCGGTGGAGATCGTCGAAGTCAGCCTCAAGGCCAAACCCGCCGAGATGCTGGCGATCTCGCCCAAGGGCACAGTGCCGGTGCTGGATGCGAATGGCCGGGTGATCGACGAGAGCCTGGAGATCATGCGCTGGGCGTTGGCACAGCATGATCCGCAGGGTTGGTTACTGGGGGGTGATCCACGGATTGCCGAGTTGATCGAAGCCAACGATCAGGCATTCAAGGTGCATTTGAATCGCTACAAATACGCCGAACGTTATCCCGAGCAGCCGATGGAGGTTTATCGGGCTGAAGGGGCGTTGTTTTTGCAGCGGCTGGAGGAGTTGCTGACCGATCGTGATTACTTGCTGACCGATCACTTGAGTCTGGCGGATGTGGCGTTGCTGCCGTTCGTGCGGCAGTTTGCGCATGTGGATCGCGAGTGGTTTGCGCAGACGCCTTATCTGCGGTTGCAGGCGTGGTTGCAGCGCTTGCTCGAATCCGAGCTGTTTACGGCGATCATGAAGAAGTAACTCTGAATCCCGCTTCACACAGCACCCGTGGCGAGGGAGCTTGCTCCCGCTGACTGCGCAGCAGTCGCAACCCCTCAGACTCGGTACACCAGAAATATCGGGGCTGCAGGATTTGGGGCTGCTTCGCAACCCAGCGGGAGCAAGCTCCCTCGCCACAGGTTCGTGTTGTCTAGGCGAGTGCGTTGCACATGCCGAGTGCCATGCAATCCACTTCGAAGGGGCCGAGAAAATCGGCCGAGACTTTTACCGGTGGGTTGCCGGCCATCAGCCCCAGGGTATTTGCGCGTTCGATGTTGTGCGCGATGGTGTGATTGGCCTCTATGGCCCGTGCCAGTGCGCCGACCGAACCCTGACCGAAGCCGAGTAACGCAGCGCCATTGGTCATCAGTGCCAGACCGGCGATGACCCAGAGTCTGTAGCCTTTCATGCTCCGCCTACCCCTGCGAGTTCCGCCCGATCGACCAGCACGCTGTCTGCGCGGTGTTCGAACTGGATACCGGGGTGTGCGACCTGGATCGGCGCGTCGAAGTGGTGTTGAGTCTGCGCGGCGATGCTGACGAACAACACCAGGGCCAGGTAAAGACCGATGGCCAGGTAGGCGCCGCGCTTGGCTGAGGTAATGATGGAACTGGCCATGATGTTCTCCGTGGGCATGTTTCAGTGCCGTCAGGATCGATCAAAAAAGCCGAAGCAACCACTCAGGGTTTTCCATAGTGAACATCAGCTTGGTTGATTATTTAGCCGGTCTATCTCAGCGCTGGAGAAAACCTATCGAGCAGAGATTTTTCGATCACGCCTACGTGTAGGAGCTGCCGAAGGCTGCGATCTTTTGATTTTGCTTTTCAAAACAAGATCAAAAGATCGCAGCCTTCGGCAGCTCCTACAGGGAGTCGCGCAAGTCGGGTATTTCAGTGTTGGGCTTTGTGATCCAGCGCGGCGTAGAAGTTGGCGCTCTGTTGCAGGTATTTCTGGGTGTAGCTCTGGGTGTGGGATTTTTTGCTGTTGATTTCAACGTTGGCGCTGGCTGGCAGAACTACGGTGGCGGAGATGGCGGAAGCGGCGATGACGGAGAAGAGATTGAAGTTCATGGCGGAAACCCTCGTGTTCGGTTGGCTTGCTTTGCCCGGTTGGGCCGTGAAGCAAACTTAACGCTCGAGGGTTGATCGCTTGAAATGCTTTGTAGCATTACCGGATATCAGCGCGATTAATACAAAGAGACAGGCCCCGTAAACCGGGGCCTGTGGCTTATTGTCGCACTAGAAACTTCAGGTCGCTGGGGGCGTCCATCGGCAGTTTTTGCACGGTTTTGCCGAGCAGACCGGTCTTGGCATCGCGCTCGACGACGACAATTTCATTGCTCTTCTGGTTGGCGATCAGCATGAATTTGCCACTCGGATCGAGGCTGAACTCACGCGGGTGATCGCCCTCTACCGAACGCTTTTGCAGCTCTTTGAGCTGGCCGGTCGCCGGATCGATGCTGAACACCAGCATCTGATTGGCAGTGCCACGGTTGCTGACGTAGAGGAACTTGCCATCGGCCGACGCATGCAGCGCGGCGGCGGCTTTGTCCGATGTTGGCTGACCCGCCGCCAGATCGACCATTTGCGTCTGGGTCAGCACGCCATCGTGGTAGTCGAACACCGCAACCTGCGCGCTCATTTCCATGGTCAGCCAGGCATGCTTGCCGTCAGCACTGAACAACAGATGACGCGGACCGCTGCCGGCCGGCAACGATACCGAAGCGGTTTTCGCCGGGGTCAGCGGCAGGTCCGGGTTGGCCTTCGGGTCGAACTGGTAGATGAAGACCTTGTCCGCCCCGAGGTCGTTGGAGAACACGTAGCGACCGTCCGGCGAAGACACCGTCGAATGCACGTGGTTGGATGCCTGACGCTCGGGATTGACCCGGCTCGCCGGATGCGCACTCATCTGCACCACCGGTTTGAGCTTGCCGTCAGCACCAACCGGCAACACCGCGAGGGTGCCGCCCGGATCTTCCACCACCGAATAGTTGCTGACGAACAGATGGCTGGCATCGCCGCTCAGGCTCGAATGGGTCGGCTCGTTGCCCAGGCTCTGCACCTGATTGATCAGGGTCAGGGCGTGGGTCTTGGGATCAATCGAATAGCTGCTGACGCGACCGACCGGGTCCTTCTGGCCGGGGCCGTTTTCGTTGACCACGAACAGCCGATGTTGGTCTTTGGACAGGGTCAGCCACGACGGATTTTCGCTTTTCACCACTTGCAGCGGCTTGGCGTCGATCTGCCCGGTGGCGCTGTCGAAATTCATTCGATAGATGCCCTGGCTGGTACCCGCAGTGTAGGAGCCCACCAACAACTGGAAGCTATCGGCAGAGGCCGTGGAAAGGCCCATCGCACCGACGCTGCCGGCCATCAGCAGCGGCCAGAATTTACGCATGTTCATCGGTTTCGTCCTCGTCGTCGCTGCCGCCGAAGGCATCGAGGCAGACCAAGCGGTGTTCGCCGGTAGTTTTGGTGTCGCTGGCATAACCAATGATCAGCCAGCTCTGCAGGTCTTCATCAAACGTCGCCGCCGCAACCTCAGCCGGGGTGAATTCCCAATGCTTGGCTGCTCGGCCGTCGATGCATTCGATGTGCAGGTTGTCGTCTTCGTCGAGGGCGAATTCGAAGGCATGCAGGCCATCGATTTCGACCATGCCGCAATGTTCGAGGGCGTTGAGAAGGGTTTGGGCAGTCATGGCAAACAGTCTTTCTTAGGGGGGGAAAGGGCCAATGATAGCTCATTGTCGTGCCCGGCCCTTGTAGGAGTGAGCCTGCTCGCGATGGCGGTGTGTCATCCAACCAAGATGTTGAATGTGAAACCGCTATCGCGAGCAGGCTCACTCCTACAGGGGATCGGGGTGGGCTTAGAGCGCGTCGCGCGAGGGCTTGCCGTCGACCAGACGCTGGATGCGCAATGGATTGCCATTCTTCAGCGGCTCCGGCAGCAAGCTGTCCGGGTAGTTCTGGAAGCACACCGGGCGCAGGAAACGATCGATCGCCAGGGTCCCCACCGACGTTCCGCGCGCATCGGACGTCGCCGGATACGGCCCACCGTGCACCATCGAATCGCACACTTCGACACCGGTCGGGTAACCATTGAGCAGAATCCGTCCGACCTTCTGCTCGAGCAACGGCGTCAGTTCCGGGAAGCGTTCGAAGTCCGCCTGCTCGCCGATAATCGTCGCCGTCAGTTGCCCATGCAGGCCCTGCAACGCCGCGCTGAGCTCGGCCTTGTCCGCCACCTCGACAATCACCGTGGTCGGGCCGAATACCTCTTCCTGCAGCACTTCATCACCACCGATCAACAGGCTGACATCCGCCTTGAACAGTTGCGGTTGGGCCTGATTGCCTTGCTGAGGGTTACCCGCCAGATGTTCGATGCCGGGATGCGCCAACAGCTTCTGCACGCCTTTGCCGTAGCTGCCGAGGGTGCCGGCGTTGAGCATGGTCTGCGCCGGTTGATCGCCGATCAACCCGGCGACTTGCTGCACGAAGGCGCTGAATTGCGCCGAGCGAATACCAATGACCAGACCGGGATTGGTGCAAAACTGACCGCAGCCCTGCACCACCGACGCAGTCAGGTCGCGGGCGATCGATTCCGAACGCGCGGCCAGCGCCTGTGGCAGGACGATCACCGGGTTGATGCTCGACATCTCGGCGAACACCGGAATCGGTTGCGGCCGCGCTGCGGCCATGTCGCACAGCGCCCGTCCGCCCCTGAGCGAACCGGTGAAGCCGACCGCCTGAATCGCCGGATGCTTGACCAGCCATTCGCCGACGCCACCGCCGTAGATCATGTTGAACACGCCAGCCGGCATCGCGGTTTTTTCGGCGGCGCGAATCAGTGCATCGGCGACCAGTTCTGCTGTAGCCATGTGACCGCTGTGCGCCTTGAACACCACCGGGCACCCGGCGGCCAGCGCCGAAGCCGTATCACCGCCCGCCGTGGAAAACGCCAGCGGAAAGTTGCTTGCACCGAACACCGCCACCGGGCCGAGACCGATGCGATATTGGCGCAGATCCGGTCGCGGCAATGGCTGACGATCCAGCAGCGCTAGGTCGATCCGCGCGCCGTAGAAATCACCACGGCGCAAGACTTTGGCGAACAAACGCATCTGCCCGCTGGTGCGCCCGCGCTCACCCTGAATGCGCCCCGCCGGCAGCGCGGTTTCGCGGCAGACCACGGCGACGAAATCGTCACCCAGCGCATCCAGTTCATCGGCAATCGCATCGAGAAACTGCGCGCGGCGTTCGGCGCTGAGGCTGCGATACGCCGGGTACGCAGCGGCAGCCGCCTGGGCGGCGGCCTCGACTTCCTGCTGCGTGGCCTGGATGAAAGCGTAAGGCAGCTGTTCGCCGGTGGTGGCGTCGACGCTGTGCAGTTTCACGTCGCCCGCCGCACTGCGCTGACCGCCGATGTAGTTGTGGCCGAGAATCTGAGTCATGGGAGCTCCTTAAAGGGTGCCGATGCTGTCCGGTTGAAAAGCCGCTGCTGCCGGGGCGATGCCGTTGATCAGCGGTGCGCCGAATTCGGCCTGGCTGATCTCGAACACGTCGCCCGGCTGGGTGCGAATGCCATCGGCGAACGACAGGGTCGCGGTGCCGAAGAAGTGAATGTGCACATCGCCCGGGCGCAGGAACTGGCGGTATTTGAAGTGGTGATATTCGAGGTTGGCGAGGCTGTGGCACATGTTCGCCTCGCCGCTGAGGAATTCGTTCTGCCACAGCACTTGGCCGTCGCGCAGGATGCGGCTGCTGCCGGCCAGATGTTGCGGCAATTCACCGGTGCGCAGCTCCGGGCCATAGCTGCAACTGCGCAGTTTCGAGTGGGCCAGATAAAGGTAATTCTTGCGCTCCATGACGTGATCGGAGAACTCGTTGCCCACTGCGAAACCAAGGCGATACGGTTTGCCGTCATGGCCGATGACGTAGAGGCCGGCCATTTCCGGCTCCTCGCCAGCGTCCTCGGCGAACGGCGGCAGCGGGAACGCTTCGCCCGGACGCACGACGATGCTGCCGTCGCCTTTGTAGAACCATTCGGGTTGCACACCGGCCTGCCCCGCCGCCGGTTTGCCACCCTCCACGCCCCATTTGAAAATGCGCATGGTGTCGGTCATCGCCGCTTCGTCACCGGCCTGCTGGTGCATCTTGTCCCGGGCCGAGGCGCTGCCCAGGTGCGTGAGGCCGGTGCCGCTGACCAGCAGGTGCGCAGGATCGGGATGGTCCAGTGGCGGCAGGATGCGCCGGGTGCTCAGCAGCTCGGCGTAGTCATGGCTGATGCCGAAGCCGAGGCTTTGTACGTGCTGCGCCAGCGTGCCGCCGGCTTCGATGGCGGCCAGCGCCAGGTCGCGCACGCTGCGAGCGTCCTGCACTTCGCGGATCAGACCGTTGTCGACCACGCCGACGCGGCGTTCGCCGTTAATCAATTCGAATTGAACCAGATGCATGATTTTCTCCTGTGTTATTCGGAACACCGCAGATCCCTGTAGGAGTGAGCCTGCTCGCGATAGCGTCGGCACATTCAACATTGTTGGTAGCTGATACACCGCTATCGCGAGCAGGCTCACTCCTACAAGGGCCAGTGTTGGTCAGTCAGGTCCGGGTAGCGCCACGGGCGCTGGCGGCAAATTGCTCAACCGGAAGCACGTGTTTGCGCTCCAGCACGCGGTAGACGATTCCCGTGAGAATCAGGCCAAACACCATCACCCCGGACAGGAAGTACAACCCCGACCCCAGATTCCCGGTGTACTCCTTCAGCGCACCAATCACGAACGGCCCGATGTAGCCACCCAGATTGCCCACCGAGTTGATCAGCGCAATCCCCGCCGCCGCACTGGCACCGGCGAAGAACCGCCCCGGTAAGGTCCAGAACACTGCGGTGCAGGAAAACAGCGCAAACGCCACCAGGCACAGCGCCGCCAGTTGCGCCACCGGCAGCGACAGCCAGGCACTCAGGAACAGGCCGATCGCGCCCAGCACATACAGCACCGCCAGATGGCCGTAGCGATCGTTCAGGCGGTCGGAACTGCGCGGCACGATCAGCAAACCGATGATCCCGAAGATGTACGGCACCGACGAGACGAAACCGGTGACCAGATCGCTGCCGCGGAACTGTTTGATCAGCGTCGGCAGCCACAAACCGAGACCATAGATGCTCAGGGTCACCGGCAGATAAAACAGCGCCAGCAGCAACACGCGTTTGTCTTTGAGCGCATGCAGCGGGTTGCCGTGTCGGGTCTGACCGTACGCCTGCAGGTCTTTTTTCAGTTCGCCGGTCAGCCAGTCTTTCTCCGCCTGATCCATCCATTGCACCTGCAGCGGGCCGTCCGGGAGCCAGCGCAGCACCGGCCAGGTCAGGAGGATCGCCGGGGTGCCGATGACGATGAACAGCCACTGCCAGCCGTGCAGGCCGAGGATGCCGTCCATGCCCAGCAGGCCGCCGGACACCGGGCCGGTGATCATCATTGCGATCGGTTGGGAGAGGATGAACAGGCCGAGGATCTTGCCGCGATGGCGCACCGGGAACCATTGGGTGATGTAGTACAGTACGCCGGGAAAGAACCCCGCCTCCGCCGCGCCGAGCAGAAAGCGCATGACGTAGAAACTGTGCGGGCCCTGGACGAATGCCATGCCGATGGTGATCGCGCCCCAGGTGATCATGATCCGCGCGAACCAGCGCCGTGCACCGAAGCGTTCGAGCATCAGGTTGCTGGGGATTTCCAGCAGGAAGTAGCCAATGAAAAACAGCCCGGCGCCCAGGCCATAAGCCGCATCACCGATGCCGATGTCGGCGCCCATGTGCAGTTTGGCGAAGCCGACGGCGGAGCGATCCACATAGGCGATCAGGTACAGCAGGATCAGGAAGGGAATCAGTTTCAGCGTGATGCGGCGGATTAGCCGCAATTCCTGGCTCATGGGGTCGGTCTCCGATTGTTGTTTTTATAGAACCTCGGGGGACGCCTCTCGCGGAACACCGCCAGGGCCAATCCCTCCGTCGAAAACGACTATATAGTAATACTAATTACCCAACAACACTTCCAAACCGTCGATTTTGAGCTTATGTTTAGCCGTAACTCGCAAACAATAGTCTTACAATAAGAGAATCGATCATGTCTGAGAAGAAACCCACCCTGCGCTCGGCCCAATGGTTTGGCACTGCCGACAAGAACGGCTTCATGTACCGCAGCTGGATGAAGAATCAGGGCATCGCCGACCACCAGTTTCACGGCAAGCCGATCATCGGCATCTGCAACACCTGGTCGGAACTGACCCCGTGCAACGCGCACTTCCGCCAAATCGCGGAGCACGTCAAACGCGGGGTGATCGAGGCTGGCGGGTTCCCGGTGGAATTCCCGGTGTTCTCCAACGGCGAATCGAACCTGCGCCCCACCGCCATGCTCACCCGCAACCTGGCGAGCATGGACGTCGAAGAGGCGATTCGCGGTAACCCGATTGACGGCGTGGTGCTGCTGACTGGTTGCGACAAAACCACCCCGGCGTTGCTGATGGGCGCGGCCAGTTGCGACGTGCCGGCCATCGTCGTAACCGGCGGGCCAATGCTCAACGGCAAGCACAAGGGCAAGGACATCGGCTCCGGCACCGTAGTCTGGCAGCTCAGCGAACAGGTCAAGGCCGGCACCATCACCATTGACGACTTCCTTGCGGCCGAAGGCGGCATGTCGCGTTCGGCGGGCACCTGCAACACCATGGGCACGGCGTCGACCATGGCCTGCATGGCCGAAGCGCTGGGCACCTCTTTGCCGCACAACGCGGCGATTCCGGCGGTGGATGCACGGCGTTATGTGTTGGCGCACATGTCCGGCATGCGCGCGGTGGAGATGGTGCGCGAAGACTTGCGCCTGTCGAAGATCCTGACCAAGGAAGCCTTTGAAAACGCCATTCGGGTCAACGCCGCCATTGGTGGTTCCACCAACGCGGTGATTCACCTGAAAGCCATCGCCGGACGCATCGGCGTCGAACTGGATCTGGACGACTGGACGCGCATCGGGCGCGGCATGCCGACCATCGTCGACCTGCAACCGTCCGGGCGTTTCCTGATGGAAGAGTTTTACTACGCCGGCGGTCTGCCGGCGGTGCTGCGCCGCCTCGGTGAGGCCAATCTGATCCCTAATCCGAATGCGCTGACCGTCAACGGCAAAACCCTGCGCGAGAACACCCAGGACGCGCCGATTTATGGCGAAGATGAGGTCATCCGCACCCTCGACAACCCAATCCGCGCCGACGGTGGCATCTGCGTATTGCGCGGCAACCTGGCGCCACTCGGTGCGGTGCTCAAGCCGTCCGCCGCGACCCCGGAACTGATGCAGCATCGTGGCCGTGCGGTGGTGTTCGAGAACTTCGACATGTACAAGGCGCGGATCAACGATCCGGAGCTGGATGTCGATAAAGATTCGATTCTGGTGATGAAGAACTGCGGGCCGAAGGGTTATCCAGGCATGGCCGAGGTGGGCAACATGGGGCTGCCGGCCAAGCTGTTGGCCCAGGGTGTGACCGACATGGTGCGCATTTCTGACGCGCGAATGAGTGGCACTGCGTATGGCACCGTGGTTTTGCACGTGGCCCCCGAAGCCGCGGCTGGCGGGCCGTTGGCGGTGGTGCAGGAAGGTGACTGGATCGAACTCGACTGCGCCAGCGGGCGCTTGCACCTGGATATTCCGGATGCGGAACTGGCGGCGCGCATGGCCGATCTGCAACCGCCGCAGCAGTTGCTGGTGGGTGGTTATCGTCAGCTGTACATCGACCATGTGCTGCAAGCGGATCAGGGTTGTGACTTTGACTTCCTGGTCGGTTGCCGAGGTGCGGAAGTCCCGCGCCATTCCCATTAACACCAACATCTTTCAGGCCTGAATCAACCACTGTGGCGAGGGAGCTTGCTCCCGCTCGGCTGCGCAGCAGTCGCAAATCAGCATGAGCGGTATCACTGGACAAGCGCATTCACCGGTTTGGGGGCCGCTCCGCAGCCCAGCGGGAGCAAGCTCCCTCGCCACAGGGTATTCGCAGATTTCAGGTCTGATGAAGGCGTGCCGTGCCTGCTATGATGCGCGGCATCTCCATCGCTCAGGATCGCGCCGTTCCCCATGGATTACCGCAAACCTTCCGACCGCAAAAGCATGCACTCGCGCATTGTCCAGGAACTGGGCATGCAGATCGTCTCCGGACGCTTTTTGCCCGACGACAAGCTGCCCGCCGAAGCGCTGTTGTGCGAGGAATACGCGGTCAGCCGGCCGGTGTTGCGCGAAGCCACGCGGGTGCTGGTGGCCAAGGGGCTGGTGTATTCCAGACCGCGGGTCGGCACGGTGGTCAAGGCGCGCCGTGAATGGCACATGCTTGATCCGGACGTGTTGCACTGGCTGATGCAAAGCAGCCCGCAGAATGAATTTTTCAATGTGCTGACCAGCGTGCGCAGCATCATCGAACCGGCCGCTGCCGCCCTCGCCGCCCAGCACGCGACCGAGGCCGACATCGCCGCCATTGGCGAAGCTTACCAGCGCATGGAAGCGGCACCGACGCCGGAAGCCTTGCTGCAACCGGACCTGGACTTCCACAGCCGCATCGCCGACGCGACGCACAATGATTTGCTGGCGAACCTTTGCAACATGCTCTCGGTGGCGATTGCCGAGGCGTTGAAGCATTCGAATCAGCGGCCGAACCTGCATGAGCTGGCGCTGCCACGGCACAAGGCGATTCTCACCGCAATCGAGAATCGTGATGCGCTCGGCGCTCGGCATGCGACGTTGGTGCAGCTGGATGATGCGCGCAGCGCGTTGAGTGCTGTGCTTGGTGCCGAACGCTCCTGACACACCACAATTCCCCTTGTAGGAGTGAGCCTGCTCGCGATAGCGGTCTATCAGGTAGAGAATCATTGACTGACACACCGCTATCGCGAGCAGGCTCACTCCTACAATGAATGGTGTGATTTTCACGGGATAAAAAAAGCCGCAACCCTGAGGTTGCGGCTTTGTCGTTTCAGGCCTCCGGATCAGTGGGAGAACAGCGAATTGCCCTTCTGCCCTGCCATTTTCTCCGGTTTGATCAGGAACTTCGCCAGGGCCGGCAGCAGCCACAGCGCACCGAACATGTTCCACAGCAGCATGAAGGTCAGCATCAGGCCCATGTCGGCCTGGAACTTGATCGCCGAGAAGATCCAGGTGCACACGCCGATGGCCAGGCACAGACCGGTGAACAGCACCGCTTTACCGGTGGATTTCAGGGTCTGGTAATAGGCTTCCTGCAACGGCAGCCCGGCCCGCAGGAAACTTTCCAGGCGGCTGTAGATGTAGATGCCGTAGTCCACGCCAATCCCCACGCCCAGCGCCACCACCGGCAGGGTCGCGACCTTGACGCCGATGCCCATGAACGCCATCAGTGCGTTGCCCAGCACCGAAGTCAGCACCAGCGGCAGGACGATGCACAGGGTCGCCGCCCACGAGCGGAAGGTGATCATGCACATCACCGCCACGCAGATGTACACCAGGATCAGAATGGTCAGTTCGGCCTGTTTGATCACCTCGTTGGTGGCCGCCTCAATCCCGGCGTTGCCGGCAGCGAGGATGAATTCCAGACCGTCCTTGTTGTTGGCCTTGGCGAATTCCTGCACCGCGTGCACGGCACGGTCGAGGGTTTCGGCCTTGTGGTCATTAAGGAAGATCAACACCGGCGCCAGCGAGCAGCTGTTGTTGTACAGGCCGTCGGCGCGGGCGATCGAGTTGTTCAGCACGTCCGGGTTACGCGAAAGGGTTTCCCATTTCAGGTTGCCCTCGTTCATGCCCTTGATCATCTGCTTGGACACGGTCACCAGCGAGATCGCCGACTGCACGCCCTCGGTGTTCTGCATCTTCCACATCAGCTCATCGATGGGCGCCATCGCTTCGTAGCGCGAGCAGCCTTCGGTGGCGGTCTTGACCATCACCACCAGCACATCGGAACTGGTGGAATAGTTGTTGATGATGAAGTTGTTGTCCTTGTTGTAGCGCGAGTCCGGACGCAGCTCTGGCGCGCCCTGGTCGAGGTCACCGATCTTCAGGTTCTGGCTGTACCAGAGGCCGCCGCCGAAAGCGACCAGCGCCAGGGCAATGGAAATCGGCGCGACTTTCGGGCTGGCGAAGTTCGACAGCAGGCGCCAGAACGGGTGTTCGCGATTCGCGTCCTTCTTGCTCTTGGCAATCGCACGCTTGCTGATGCCGACATAGGAAATCGCCACCGGCAGCAGAATCAGGTTGGTGAACACGATCACCGCCACGCCGATGGACGCGCCGATCGCCAGCTCGCGGATCACTCCGATGTCGATGATCAGCAGGGTGATGAAACCCACCGCATCCGCGAGAATCGCGATCATCCCCGGCAGGAACAGTTGCCGGAACGTGCGCCGCGCGGCGGTCAGGGCGTTGTCCGCCTCACTCGACTGCAGGGCGATGCCGTTGATCTTCTGCACGCCGTGGGAAATGCCGATGGCGAAGATCAAGAACGGCACCAGCATCGAATACGGATCCAGCCCGAAACCGAAGAAGTGCATCAGCCCCAGTTGCCAGACCACTGCCACCAGCGTGGTGCTCAACACCGCAATGGTGCTGCGCAGGCAGTTGGTGAACCACAGCAACAGGATCAGGGTGATGACGAACGCGATGCCGAAGAACATCACCACCATCACCAGACCGTCGATCAGGTCACCGACCTTCTTGGCGAAGCCGACGATATGGATCTTGACGTTGGGGTTCTGCGCTTCGAACTTGTTGCGGATCTTGTCTTCCAGTTCATGGGAGAACTGGCGATAGTCCAGCGCCAGCAGCTTGCCCTGGTCCTGCGGGTCCGGGTAGGACTCCAGCAGCGGAATGTCGACGATGCTCGACTTGAAGTCGTTGGACACCAGCCGCCCGACCTGCCCCGACTTGAGGACGTTATTGCGCAGCATGTCGAGGCTGTCTGGCGAGCCGTCGTAGCTCTGCGGAATCACTTCACCGCCAGCAAAGCCTTCTTCGGTCACTTCGGTCCAGCGCACGCTTGGACTCCACAGCGATTTCAGGCCCGAGCGGTCGACGCCGGAGATGTAGAACACCTCGTCGTTGATCTGGCGCAGGGTCTCCATGTATTCCTTGGAGAAGATGTCGCCGTCTTTGGCTTCCACCGAAATCCGTACAGTGTTGCCCAGGTTCGCCAGATCGTTGCGGTGCTCCATCATCTTCTCGATGAACGGATGCTTGAGCGGGATCATTTTTTCGAAACTGGTGGACGGCCGGATCAGCGTCGCCTGCCAGAACAGAAAAATACTCACCACCAGGCAGATCAGGATCACGGCCGGGCGGTTGTTGAAAATCAGACGTTCGAGAAGCGTCGCTTTTTCCTGCTGAGGAGTGATCAAGGAAGTCATAGCCCCGCCTTCTTGTTATTGATTTCGGCGCCGTTGGGCTGCGTGGTGTGAACGCCACCCTGCCCGGTCAGAATCAGATTGCCGTCGCCCGCCGCCGTCACCGAGGACAGCGAAATGCGGTCCGGGCGGTTGAAGACGCTGAAGGTTTCGCCGTTGTCGCTGCTGCTGATCACCGAGCCGCCGTTGCCGACGATCACGATCGAGCCGTCCGCGAGCAGCGTGGCGCCGGACAGACCGAACTCCAGCGCACCGCGCGCCGCTTTGAGTTCGACCTGTTGCCAGGTGCTGCCGAAGTCGGTGGAGCGATAGAGGTTGCCGCGCAGGCCGTAGGCCAACAGGGTTTGCGCCTGGGCGGTGCCGATCACGCCGAACAGCGAGCCTTGATACGGGCCCTGGAGTTTTTCCCAGGTCAGGCCCCAGTCGGGAGAGCGGAACATGCTGCCCTGTTCGCCGACGATGAACAGCCCGGCGTCCTTGACCGCCGCGATGGCGTTGAGGTGGAACTGGTCCTGGTTGTCGAGGCTGTCGCTGACGTCCTGCCAGCTCTTGCCGCCATCGGTGGTTTCCAGCAGAGCCCCGTAAGCACCCACGGCGATGCCGTGATTGACGTCCTGGAACCAGACGTCGAGCAGCGGCGCTTCGCGCTTGAGGTCTTCGAATTGTTTGCTCCAGGTCAGGCCGCCGTCTTCGCTGGCGAGGATCTGTGCGTCGTGGCCCACGGCCCAGCCGTGCTTGTCATCGACAAAGTACACCGCCGTCAGCAGTTGCCGGGTCGGCACCTTGGCCTGGGTCCAGGTCTTGCCCTGGTCGTCGGAATAGAGAATGTGCCCGCGATCACCGACCGCCACCAACCGGGTGCCGGCGTGGACGACATCGAGTATCAGGCTTTTTGCGGCTTTGGCCGATTCGGTGGAATACACCCCGGCGGCTGGCGCTTCGGCGGCCAGCGCGGGTGCCGACAAGGCAACACAGCCCAGCAAAGTGAGTGCTGTGGCCAGCAACGCGGTGTTGCGTAACGCCGGCGGGCGGCAACGACTCATAGACCTTCCCCTATTTATTATTGTTAGGCCATTCGGCCTTAGGGCGCCGCAAGGGTGCTCGTGGTGACTGATGGGTCACAAGCATAGCCGTGAAACCCGCAGTCCAGAGCGCCTTGGGAAGCTGGCTCATCCTATCGGGCTTTGGAAACGTCTGACAATCGGCGCCACGTTATCTTTTGTTAACCAAATCGGCAGGTGATTTCACCTGTAGGAGTGAGCCTGCTCGCGATAGCGGTGGATCAGGTTAGAAATTCCCGACTGACACACCGCTATCGCGAGCAGGCTCACTCCTACAGGGGTTGGTGGTGGTTGTCGGATTTGAATACATGACCATTCGCCGGAGTGATGCGGCAAAAGTTATCGGGGGGACTTGCACGATCGGTATTATGGTATACCATCAGACGCACAGACACTCTCAATCCCCCTACGGAGCAGCTCATGAGTTTCGAAATTCGCAAGATCGTCAGCTATGTCGAAGAAACCTTCATTGAAGGCGGCAAGGCCACTGACAAGCCAGTGACCATGGTCGGTCTGGCCGTGGTGATGAAGAACCCTTGGGTGGGCAACGGCTTCGTTGAGGATCTGAAACCGCAGATCCGCGCCAACTGCTCCGACCTCGGCGCGATGATGGTCGAGCGTCTGGTGGGCATCATCGGCGGCGCCGAGAAGATCGAGGCCTACGGCAAGGCTGCAGTGGTCGGTGCCGACGGCGAGATCGAACACGCCTCGGCGGTGATCCACACCCTGCGCTTCGGCAATCACTACCGCGAAGCGGTCAAGGCCAAGAGCTACCTGAGCTTCACCAACAAGCGCGGTGGTCCGGGCACGTCGATCCAGATTCCGATGATGCACAAGGACGACGAAGGGCAGCGTTCGCACTACATCACCTTGGAAATGCAGATCGAAGACGCGCCGCGTGCCGACGAAATCGTCGTGGTGCTCGGTTGCGCCGACGGTGGTCGCCTGCACCCGCGCATCGGCAACCGTTACATCGATCTGGAAGAACTGGCCGCCGAAAAAGCCCAGTAATCACAATAAAAAGGCATTGCAGGAGCGCTCCATGATTCGGCTCACCGCTGAACTCACCCCGGCTGGCACCAGTTACCTGGCGACCGGCCAAGGCCAGCCCGTGGTCTTGATCCACGGCGTGGGCCTGAACAAAGAAATGTGGGGTGGCCAGATCGTTGGCCTCGCCGGCCAGTATCGGGTGATCGCCTACGACATGCTCGGCCACGGCGCCAGCCCGCGACCGGCCAGCGGCACCGCGCTGCTCGGGTACGCCGATCAGTTGCTGGAGCTGCTCGACCACCTGAACCTGCCCCAGGCCGCGGTGATCGGCTTCTCCATGGGCGGGCTGGTGGCGCGGGCGTTTGCCCTGCACTACCCCGAGCGCCTGCAAAGTCTGGTGGTGCTCAACAGCGTATTCAACCGCAGCGAAGAACAGCGTGCCGGCGTCATCGCCCGCACCACGCAGGCGGCCGAACACGGCCCGGATGCCAACGCCGAAGCGGCGCTGTCACGCTGGTTCAGCCGTGAATATCAGGCGGCCAACCCGGCGCAGATCGCTGCGATTCGCCAGACCCTGGCCGGCAATGACCCGCAGGGTTACCTGACCACTTACGAATTGTTTGCCACCCAGGACATGTACCGCGCCGACGACCTCGGCAGCATTCAGGCGCCGACGCTGATCGCTACCGGCGAACTCGACCCCGGTTCAACCCCGGAAATGGCCGAGCAACTGGCCCGGCGCATCCCGGGGGCGAAGGTTGCGGTGCTGCCCGAGCAACGGCATATGATGCCGGTAGAGTCGCCGCGTCTGGTCAACCAGACGCTGCTGGAATTCCTCGAATACGCACACTCCCGACAAAACCATATAAAGGGGATCGTTGCATGACACTCGCACGCTTCCAGATGTGCATCGGCGGAGAATGGGTCGACGCCCTCTCCGGCAAGACCTTCGAAAGCCTCAACCCGGCTTGCGCGCAGGCCTGGGCCGAACTGCCTGACGCCGATGAAGCCGACGTCGAACGCGCGGTGCAAGCGGCGCAGACCGCTTTCGACAGCCCGGCCTGGCGCGGCCTGACCGCCACCGCACGCGGCAAACTGCTGCGCCGTCTGGGTGACCTAATCGCGGAAAACAAGGAACAACTGGCGCAGCTGGAAAGCCGCGATAACGGCAAGCTGATCCGTGAAACCCGGGGTCAGGTCGGTTATCTGCCGGAGTTCTTCCACTACACCGCAGGCCTGGCCGACAAGCTCGAAGGCGGCACCCTGCCGCTGGACAAGCCCGACCTGTTTGCCTACACCGTGCACGAAGCGATGGGTGTGGTCGCCGCGATCATTCCTTGGAACAGCCCGCTTTATCTGACCGCGATCAAACTGGCGCCGGCCCTCGCCGCTGGCAACACCATTGTGATCAAGCCGTCCGAGCACGCTTCGGCGACCATTCTTGAGCTGGCACGTCTGGCCCTCGAAGCCGGGATTCCGCCGGGCGTGGTCAACGTCGTCACCGGTTATGGCCCGAGCACCGGCGCCGCCCTCACCCGCCATCCGCTGATCCGCAAGATCGCCTTCACCGGCGGCGCGGCCACGGCCCGGCATGTGGTGCGCAGCAGTGCCGAGAACTTCGCCAAGCTGTCGCTGGAATTGGGCGGCAAGTCGCCGAACATCATCTTCGCCGACGCCGATCTGGACAGCGCGATCAACGGCGCGATTGCCGGGATCTACGCGGCTTCCGGTCAGAGTTGCGTGTCGGGTTCGCGCCTGTTGGTGCAGGACGAAATCTACGACGAGTTCGTCAATCGACTGGTCGAGCGCGCCCAGCGCATCCGCATCGGCAACCCGCAGGAAGACCACAGCGAAATGGGCCCGATGGCCACCGCGCAGCAACTGGCAGTGGTCGAAGGTCTTGTGGCTGATGCCATCGCAGAAGGTGCGCGTTTGCGTACCGGCGGCAAGCGCCCGGCAGATCTTGGCGACGGCTGGTTCTACGAGCCGACGCTATTCGAGTGCGACCGCAACTCGATGAAGATCATGCAGGAAGAAGTCTTCGGCCCGGTGGCTTCGGTGATTCGCTTCAAAGATGAAGCTGAGGCGCTGGCGATTGCCAACGACTCGCAGTTCGGCCTCGCCGCCGGCATCTGGACCCGCGATCTGGGCCGCGCCCATCGCCTGGCGCGCGATGTGCGCTCGGGGATCATCTGGGTCAACACCTACCGCGCGGTGTCGGCGATGGCGCCGATCGGCGGCTTCAAGAACAGTGGCTATGGACGCGAAAGCGGCATCGATTCGGTGCTGGCCTACACCGAACTGAAAACGGTGTGGATCAATCTCTCTCAGGCCCCCATGCCTGATCCGTTTGTGATGCGCTAGGAGTCCTGCGACATGATCGAACCCGGCATTTACAAAGATGTGATGAGCTCGTTTCCGTCTGGCGTCACGGTGGTCACCACCCTCGACCCGGACGGCGGCATCGTCGGCATCACCGCCAGCGCTTTCAGCGCGCTGTCGATTGACCCGGCACTGGTGCTGTTCTGCCCCAACTACGCCTCCGACACCTACCCGGTGCTGCGCGACAGCAAGAAGTTCGCGATCCACTTGCTGTCCGCCGACCAGACGGCTGAGGCCTACGCCTTCGCCGGTAAAGGCAAGGACAAGGCCAAAGACATCGAGTGGCATTTGAGCGAACTCGGCAACCCGATCCTCGCCAAGGCCACGGCGATCATCGAGTGCGAGTTGTGGCGGGAATACGACGGCGGTGATCACGCGATCATTGTTGGCGCGGTGAAGCACCTGATCCTGCCCGAACAGCCAGTGACGCCGATGATTTATCACAAGGGCAAGTTGGGGCCGTTGCCGACATTGACCTGATGGATACACACAATCCCCTGTAGGAGCTGCCGCAGGCTGCGATCTTTTGTCTTTGATTCTCAAGAGCAAGATCAAAAGATCGCAGCCTTCGGCAGCTCCTACACAAGAGATCGGTGGTGACTGGAGGATTCATGAGTAACGAAAAGTACGAAAAAGGCCTGAAAATCCGCACCCAGGTGCTGGGCGAAGCCTACGTGCAACGTTCCATAGAGAACGCCGACGACTTCACCCGTCCGCTGCAGGAAATGGTCACTGAATACTGCTGGGGCCATGTCTGGGGGCGTGAGGGTTTGTCGCTCAAGGAGCGCAGCATGATCAACCTGGCAATGATCTCGGCGCTCAACCGTCCGCATGAACTCAAGCTGCATGTGCGCGGCGCCTTGCGTAACGGCCTGAGTCGTGAGCAAATACGCGAAATTCTGCTTCAGGTCGGTATTTATTGCGGCGTCCCGGCAGCCGTGGACAGTTTCCGGCTCGCCCGTGAAGCCTTCGCCGAAGCCGACGCCGAGGCCTCCAGTTAACCCCTCGGCTGTTTTGATGCCCGTCTGGCATGGACAGCCACAGTAAAGAGCGGACCCCATGAAACGCCAGCCACTCGACGACAGCTTCAAGGTCAATCGCAACCCCGTTACCCTGCGCGAAATCGTGCTGGATAAACTGCGTAGCGCGATCATGAATTTCCAGCTCATGCCAGGGGATCGTCTGGTCGAGCGCGATCTGTGCGATCGCCTGGGTGTCAGCCGTACGTCGGTGCGCGAAGCCTTGCGTCACCTCGAATCCGAAGGCCTGGTCGAGTTCGCCGACGCCAAGGGCCCACGCGTGGCGATCATCACCCTCGCCGACGCGGTCGACATCTATGAGCTGCGTTGCGTGCTCGAAGGCCTGATCGTCCAGTTGTTCACCCTGCGCGCCAAGGCCAAGGACATCAAGGCCCTGGAAAAAGCCCTCGACGAGAACCGCAAGGCCCTCAAGGACGGCGAACTGCAACAGGTGATCGACTCGGTGCAGGGCTTCTACGACGTGTTGCTTGAAGGCTCGGGCAACCATGTGGCGGCCACGCAACTGCGCCAGCTGCAGGCGCGCATCAGCTATCTGCGCGCGACCTCGGTGTCCCAGGAAAACCGTCGCGGCGCGAGTAACCACGAAATGGAAAAAATGGTCGAGGCGATCAAGAGCGGTGATCCGCTGGCGGCGCATCAGGCTTGTGTCGACCACGTGCGCGCCGCAGCCGCCGTGGCCCTCGATTACCTCAAGCGCAAACAGGAAGAGACCGGCGCCACGCCGAACATCACCCTGCCCATCGCGCTGAAAGAACCGCGCATAGGTCACTGACATGTTCAGCCCGAGCTTTTGCCCGAAATGCGGCGGCCCTGACCTCGGTCAGCAGGTGCCGCCGGGCGATACGCACGAGCGCCTGATGTGCCGCAGCTGCGGCTACATCCACTACGTCAATCCGAAGATCATCGCCGGCTGCATCATCGAGCAGGACGGCAAATACCTCTTGTGCCAACGGGCGATCCCACCGCGCCCGGGCACCTGGACGCTGCCGGCCGGCTTCATGGAAAGCGGCGAGACCACCGAGCAGGCGGCGCTGCGCGAAGTCTGGGAAGAAAGCGGCGTGCGTGCGGAAATCGTCTCGCCGTACTCGATTTTCAGCGTGCCGCAGATCAGCGAGGTGTACATCATCTTCCGCGCCATCGCGCTGGAGATCACCGGGCAATATGGCCCCGAGACCCTGGACTACAAGTTCTTCGCCCCTGAAGACATCCCGTGGGAGCAGATCTACTACCCGGCGATCCGGCAGATCCTCGAGCGTTATATCGAGGAGCGTCAGGCCGGGGTGTATGGGATTTACATGGGCAATGATGACAGCGGGAAGATCCACTTTATCCGCTGACAACGTTTCGCTTTTTGTAGGAGTGAGCCTGCTCGCGATAGCAGTGTGTCAGTCAACATCGTTATCAACTGGCAGACCGCTATCGCGAGCAGGCTCACTCCTACAAGTGTTTTGCGGTGAGCCTTAGAGCGGGGCGATGCCCTCGACGATGATGATTTCCGCCCTCGCCCATTCCTCACGATACCGTTTCGCCTCCTGATACGCCGCCGAGTGGTAGCACGCCAGCGCCTGCTCGTAGCTCTCGAACTCGATCACCACGCTACGCTGAGGTGTAGCCCTGCCCTCCAGCGCCTCGCTGCGCCCGCCTCTGGCCAGAAACTTTGCGCCGAACTCGGCGAACGCCTTCGGCGCGCGCTGGGTGTATTGGCTGTAGTGCTCGGCATCCGCGACATCCACGTGGGCAATCCAGTACGCCTTCATAGTGACCTCTTTGTTGATTTTGTATTATGGTATACCAATATTATTTCCAATAAACCCTGAGAGTCCAGCATGGCCTTCAACAGCATCGAAGAAATCATCGAAGATTATCGCCTCGGCAAAATGGTCCTGCTGGTCGATGACGAAGATCGGGAAAACGAAGGCGACCTGCTGCTGGCCGCCGACTGCTGCACGCCCGAGGCGATCAGCTTCATGGCCCGTGAGGCGCGTGGGCTGATCTGCCTGACGCTGACCGATGAACACTGCCAACTCCTGGGCCTGGAACAGATGGTGCCGAGCAATGGCAGCGTGTTCAGCACCGCGTTCACCGTGTCGATCGAAGCGGCCGTCGGCGTGACCACCGGCATCTCTGCCGCTGACCGCGCGCGTACGGTCGCGGCCGCCGTGGCCAAAGACGCCCGCGCCGAAGACCTGGTGCAGCCCGGCCATATCTTCCCGCTGCGCGCCAAGGAAGGCGGCGTGCTGACCCGCGCCGGCCACACCGAAGCCGGTTGCGACCTGGCACGCCTCGCCGGCTTCACCCCGGCCTCGGTGATCGTCGAGGTGATGAACGACGACGGCACCATGGCCCGCCGTCCGGATCTTGAAGTGTTCGCGCGCAAGCACGGGATCAAGATCGGCACCATCGCCGACCTGATCCACTATCGCCTGAGCACCGAGCACACCATCGAACGCATTGGCGAACGTGAACTGCCGACGGTGCACGGCACGTTCCGCTTGATCACCTTTGAGGACCGCATCGAGGGCGGTGTGCACATGGCGATGGTCATGGGCGATCTGCGCCGCGAAGCACCGACGCTGGTGCGCGTGCATGTGATCGATCCGCTGCGCGATCTGGTCGGCGCCGAGTACAGCGGGCCGAGCAACTGGACGCTGTGGGCAGCACTGCAGCGGGTCGCGGCTGAGGGTCATGGGGTGGTGGTGGTGCTGGCTAATCACGAGTCATCGCAGGCGTTGCTGGAACGCGTGCCGCAACTGACCCAGCCGCCGCGGCAGTTCAGTCGCTCGCAATCGCGGATCTATTCGGAGGTGGGCACCGGGGCGCAGATTCTGCAGAACCTGGGGGTGGGCAAGCTGCGGCATCTTGGGCCGCCGCTGAAGTATGCGGGGTTGACCGGGTATGACCTGGAAGTGGTCGAGAGCATTCCCTTCACCGAATAACGCTCAGTTATCGAAGATCCCCCGTGGCGAGGGAGCTTGCTCCCGCTGGACTGCGCAGCAGGCCCAAGCTTTTTAGAGAAACGAGGGCCGCTTCGCAACCCGGCGGGAGCAAGCTCCCTCGCCACAATTTCTCATTTATCGAACATCCTTTAGCGGTCAAAAAACAGATTCGCCAGATAACCGGTAAGGCAAAGTGCTTGCACAAAGTTTGGAATACCATAATATGATATTCCATAGACCGGACGACCTGAAAAACCGTCCAGCTACTGCTCCCGACAGGCGGGCAACAACGCAAGCCCGCTCAAAAACACAACAATGAGGGCGTAAAAATGGTGTTGAACAAAGCTGCAACCGCAATCCTTTTTGCGGGACTGCTGAGCGTGACCGGCCAGGCTGCAATGGCCGCCGAAAGCGTGAACTTCGTCAGCTGGGGCGGTAGCACCCAGGATGCACAGAAACAGGCCTGGGCCGATCCGTTCAGCAAGGCCAGCGGCATCACCGTGGTGCAGGACGGCCCGACCGACTACGGCAAACTCAAGGCCATGGTCGAAAGCGGCAACGTGCAGTGGGACGTGGTCGATGTCGAAGCCGACTTCGCCTTGCGCGCCGCGGCTGAAGGCCTGCTCGAACCCCTCGATTTCAAAGTCATCCAGCGCGACAAGATCGACCCACGCTTCGTCAGCGACTACGGCGTCGGCTCATTCTTCTTCTCCTTCGTCCTCGGCTACAACGAGGGCAAGCTCGGCGCTGCCAAGCCGCAAGACTGGACGGCACTGTTCGACACCAAGACCTACCCCGGCAAACGCGCCCTGTACAAATGGCCAAGCCCCGGCGTGCTCGAACTGGCGCTGCTGGCCGACGGCGTGCCTGCCGACAAGCTCTATCCGCTGGACCTCGATCGCGCCTTCAAGAAACTCGACACCATCAAGAAAGACATCGTCTGGTGGGGCGGCGGTGCGCAGTCGCAGCAACTGCTGGCCTCTGGTGAAGCGAGCATGGGCCAGTTCTGGAACGGCCGCATTCACGCCCTGCAGGAAGACGGCGCGCCGGTGGGCGTGAGCTGGAAGCAGAACCTGGTCATGGCCGACATTCTGGTGATCCCGAAAGGTTCGAAAAACAAGGACGCGGCGATGAAGTTTCTGGCCAACGCCAGCAGTGCCAAAGGCCAGGCCGACTTCTCCAACCTGACCGCCTACGCCCCGGTCAACGTCGACAGCGTGGCGCGCCTGGACTCGGTGCTGGCCCCGAACCTGCCGACTGCCTACGCTAAGGATCAGATCACTCTTGATTTCGCGTACTGGGCCAAGAACGGTCAAGCCATCGCGACACGGTGGAACGAATGGCTGGTCAAATGAAAATGGCGGCCACTGCGTCCCGTCCCTCCACTGCCACCGGGAGCGCCGCGAGCGCTGCCGGCCCGGCTCTCGGCAAGGCCAGTGCAATGGCGCAAGCCCCGTCCTTCAAACAACGTTGGCGTGGCGCCGGCAACCTGCTGCCGGCGCTGCTGTTCCTCGGCCTGTTCTTTCTGGCGCCGTTGATTGGCCTGCTGTTGCGCGGCGTGCTGGAACCTGTGCCTGGCCTTGGCAACTATGAACAACTGTTCGCCAACTCGGCGTATGCGCGAGTGCTGCTCAACACCTTCTCGGTGGCCGGGCTGGTGACGGTGTTCAGCCTGCTGCTGGGCTTTCCGCTGGCGTGGGCGATTACCTTGGTCCCGCGCGGCTGGGGTCGCTGGATTCTCAACATCGTGCTGCTGTCGATGTGGACCAGCCTGCTCGCCCGTACCTATTCGTGGCTGGTGCTGCTGCAAGCCTCGGGGGTGATCAACAAGGCCTTGATGGCGCTGGGCATCATCGATCAGCCGCTGGAAATGGTGCACAACCTGACCGGCGTGGTGATTGGCATGAGCTACATCATGATCCCGTTCATCGTCCTGCCGTTGCAGGCGACCATGCAGGCCATCGACCCGATGATCCTGCAGGCCGGCTCGATTTGCGGCGCCAGCCCGTGGACCAACTTCTTCCGGGTGTTCCTGCCGCTGTGCCGGCCGGGTCTGGCATCCGGCGGGTTGATGGTGTTCGTGATGTCGCTCGGTTACTACGTTACCCCGGCGCTGCTCGGTGGGGCGCAGAACATGATGCTGCCGGAGTTCATCATTCAGCAGGTGCAATCGTTCCTCAACTGGGGCCTGGCCAGTGCCGGCGCCGCGTTGCTGATCGCCATCACCCTGGTGCTGTTCTACTTCTACCTGAAGCTTCAACCGGACTCCCCGGTTGGCGCCAGTAACGCGAGGTAAGCCGAGATGCTCCTGACTCCCAATGCCATGAGCCGGCGGATGCGCTTCGGCCTCTACGCCACCACCGGGCTGATCGGTCTGTTCCTGCTGTTGCCGATCGTGTTCATCGTCCTGCTGTCGTTCGGTTCGTCGCAATGGCTGGTGTTCCCGCCGCCGGGCTGGACGCTGAAATGGTACGGCCAGTTTTTCTCCAATCCCGACTGGATGAACGCTGCTGCGGCCAGCCTCAAGGTTGCCGTGCTGACCACGATCTGCGCCGTGGCCCTGGGCCTGCCGACCGCGTTCGCGCTGGTGCGCGGACGTTTTCCCGGGCGGGAAATGCTCTACGGCCTGTTCACCCTGCCGATGATCGTGCCGCTGGTGATCATCGCCGTGGCGGTGTACGCGCTGTTTCTCAGGCTTGGCTACACCGGGACGATGTTTGCGTTCGTGGTCAGCCATGTGATCGTCGCATTGCCGTTCACCATCATCTCGATCATCAACTCGCTGAAGCTGTTCGATCAGTCGATTGAAGACGCGGCAGTGATCTGCGGTGCCTCGCGCCTGCAAGCGGTGTTCAAGGTGACCTTCCCGGCGATCCGTCCGGGCATGGTCGCCGGCGCCCTCTTCGCCTTTCTGGTTTCGTGGGACGAAGTGGTGCTCAGCGTGATGATGGCCAGCCCGACCCTGCAAACCCTTCCCGTAAAAATGTGGACCACCCTGCGCCAGGACCTGACCCCGGTGATCGCCGTCGCTTCGACGCTGCTGATCGGCCTGTCGGTGTTGGTCATGGTGATCGCCGCCGCACTGCGCCGGCGCAACGAAATCAGCGCCTGAGCGCCCAGGAGTACGACATGAGTGCCGTGATCAAAGACGCATCCCAGCAGAACGACAAACCCCTGGTCAGCCTGCGCAACCTGAACAAGCATTACGGCGACTTTGCCGCCGTCGACAACATCTCGCTGGACATCAAGGACGGCGAGTTCCTGACCTTCCTCGGCTCCAGCGGCTCGGGCAAAAGCACCACGCTGTCGATGCTCGCCGGGTTCGAAACGCCGAGCAGCGGCGAGATCCTGGTTAACGGCCAGTCACTGGTCAACGTGCCGCCGCACAAGCGCGACATCGGCATGGTGTTCCAGCGCTACTCGCTGTTCCCGCATCTGTCGGTGCGCGACAACATCGCCTTCCCGCTGGCGATCCGCAAACTCGCCGCCGCCGAACGTGACAAGCGTGTCGACGCGATGCTGAAACTGGTGCAGCTCGAACCGTTCGCCCATCGCCGCCCTTCGCAACTCTCTGGTGGCCAACAGCAACGGGTCGCCATTGCCCGGGCGCTGGTCTACGAGCCGCGCATTCTGCTGATGGACGAACCGCTGGGTGCGCTGGATAAAAAACTGCGTGAAGACTTGCAGGATGAACTGCGCCAGCTGCATCGGCGCCTGGGCATTACCATCGTCTACGTGACCCACGACCAGGAAGAAGCCATGCGTTTGTCACAACGCATCGCGATTTTCAGTCACGGCAAGATTGTCGGCCTGGGCAGCGGATATGACCTGTACCAGAACCCGCCGAATGCGTTTGTCGCGTCGTTCCTCGGCAACTCGAACTTCCTCAAAATCAAGGCCCAGAGCAACGCGGCGGCGAGTTTCGAGGGGCAGTCGCTGTCGATTCGACTGACCGCCGGGTTGCACACCGATCAGGATGTGCTGCTGATGGTGCGCCCGGAAAAAGCCTTGGCGCTCAGCGCGCAGCAGGCGACCGATGAGCCGTTGGCGGCGGGTTGGAATGAGGTTTCGGCGCAGGTCGTGGAAGTGCTGTTTCTCGGTGAGAGCCAGACTTGCAGCGTGGTCACCTCGGGTGGGACGTCGATGACGGTGAAGGCGCTGTCGGCGGCGGGCATGCCGCTCAAGGCCGGGGATTCGGTGCGGGTGCGCTGGGCTACGGCGGATGCTTGCGTGTATACCGAGTGGACCGACAGCGACCTCAACAAAGCGGCCGGTTCTCATTAAAAACGCCCAATGTAGGAGTTGCCGAAGGCTGCGATCTTTTGACTTTGTTTTTTAAGATCAAAAGATCGCAGCCTTCGGCAGCTCCTACATGAGATTGCATTTCAATTGTGGGAGCGGTGCTCAGACGATCGGGGTGAACCCTTCAATTTCATCCGGCCACGCCGTCAGAATCTCAAACCCCGTCTCTGTCACCGCCACCATGTGCTCCCACTGCGCCGACAACGAGCCATCCTTGGTCAGCACAGTCCAGCCGTCAGGCATGTTCTTCACATGGCGCTTGCCGGCATTGAGCATCGGTTCAACGGTGAAGATCATCCCCGCCTTGAGCTTCATGCCCTGATTCGGAAAACCGTAATGCAAAATCTGCGGTTCATCGTGGTAGACCTTGCCGATGCCATGCCCGCAGTACTCGCGCACCACGCTGAAGCCTTCCTTCTCCGCCAGGCTCTGGATCGCATGGCCGATATCGCCCAAGGTCGCGCCCGGCTTTACCATCCGAATACCCGCGCACATCGCCTCGTAAGTGGTCTTGATCAGATGCTGCGCCTCAGGCGTTGCCTCACCGACCACGTACATGCGGCTGGTATCGCCGAACCAGCCGTCCTTGATCACCGCGATGTCGAGGTTGAGGATGTCGCCGTCTTTCAGTGGTGTGCCCGAGGGAATGCCGTGGCACACCACGTCGTTGACCGAGGCGCAGACGGTTTTCGGGAAGCCGTGGTAACCGACGTTGGCCGGAATAGCTTTCTGCACGTTGACGATGTAGTCGTTGCACAACCGATCCAGCTCATCGGTGGTCACGCCGGCCTTGACGTGCGGCACCAGCATCGCCAGCACTTCAGCGGCGAGTTTGCCGGCAGCGCGCGACTGGGCGATCTCGGCGGGGGTGTTGATCTTGATCTGGTTTCTCATGCGCTGACGGCTTCCTGAGTCAGTTGATGCAGATCCAGCCCGCCGTTCTGTTCGGCGCGGATCAGCAAGCGGCAAATGGCGCTGTGGTCGAGGTTGGGGTGCAGTTCAGCGAGCATGCCGATGCGCATCCAGTGCTCGGCCTGCGCGTTGATCGAGCGGCTGAGTGCATTGCTGGAGATGCGCAGGTTCTCGTGCATGTCCTCTGAAATCTTTACGATGCCCATATGCGAATCCGATACGAAATGTATATGGACCGTATATTAGCCAAGCGACGCCCACGATTGCAAACCTTGCGCACGAATTGCCAAATCGCAGGCAAAAAAAAGCTGCCAAAAGAGGCAGCAAAAACTTTAAGAACACGCGATGTATTGGGCTCAGCATAGTCGCCGGATAATGACAGTGTCATGACAGCTGCACATTCATTGAACCGCCCCTGCCCCGTCATCAGGGTGTCATCAAGTCAGCGGCAGAATCCTCGCAAACCGTCTTGAGCCTTCGACGGATGCGTTAAGGATTGCCATGAAAGAAGACGCCTCGCTGTTTGCCGCCATCGATCTGGGTTCGAATGCGTTTCGCATGATGATCGGCCAGTCGGTTCGCAGCCGAAGGGGCTTCATGATTCAGGAGGTCAAAACCCTGCGTGAACCGGTGCGGCTGGCCGAGGGCTTGGACGGTGGCGCGCTGGATACGATGGCCCTGGATCGCGGCTGGCAGGCGCTGGCACGCTTTGGTAAAAAACTGCGCGGGTTTGAAGCCGGTCGGGTTCGTGCGGTGGCGACCAGCGCCGTGCGCGAGGCCGACAATGCGCAGTTGTTTCTCGCTGGGGCGGAGCGGCATCTGGGCTTTCCGATTGACGTCATTTGCGGCCATGAAGAGGCGCGCCTGGTGTACGCCGGCGTCGCCCACACCCTGCCAAGCGCCGAAGACCTGCGACTGGTGGTCGACATCGGCGGCGGCTCCACCGAGCTGATTCTCGGCCAGGGCGCGCAACCGCTGCTCACCGAAAGCATCGCCATCGGTAGCGGCACCCTGGGCGCACGCTATTTCCCCGACGGGCGCATCGCTCCCGGTGCGCTGCAGGAAGCCGAGCGTGTCGCCATCCTGCAATTCGAAAAAGTCGCCCGCCGCTACCGCGCGCAGGGCTGGCAGCAGACCATTGGCTCGTCAGGCACCGCGCGGATGCTGGCGAAAGTGCTCAAGGCCAACCGTTTGAACGACTTCGGTCAGGACGGCATTACCTATGGCGGACTGTTGCGCCTGTCGCTCCTGCTGCTGAAAGTGAAGAACGTTCAGCAGTTGAAGCTGGCCGGCTTGCAGCCGCATCGCCAGAGCATCCTCCCGGGCGGGCTGGTGCTGATGCTGGCGGCGTTCAAGGTGTTCGGCATTTCGCAGATGGCGCCGTCGGAACCGGGGCTGCGCCTGGGTGTGTTGCACGGTTTGATGAGCCGTCACTGAGCCCCTGCAAAACCCTGTCGTGGGCGCGAGCCTGCTCGCGAAAGCGGTGGATCAGAAAAATATCATTCGACTGACACTCTGCCTTCGCGAGCAGGCTCGCTCCCACGGGGGTGTTTAGCGCGTTAGGCCAGTTCTTTGCGCAGCTGCCGGGCAGCGTTGACCATGTGCACCAGCGCCGCCTCGGTCTCCGGCCAGCCACGGGTTTTCAAGCCGCAATCCGGGTTGACCCACAACCGCTCCGGCGGAATCCGCTGGGCGGCCTTGCGCAACAGGTTGGCCATCTCAGAAGCGTCCGGCACTCGCGGCGAGTGGATGTCGTAGACGCCCGGGCCGATCTCGTTCGGGTAGGCGAAGGCTTCGAAGGCGTCGAGCAGTTCCATGTCCGAGCGCGAGGTTTCGATGGTGATCACGTCGGCATCCATCGCCGCGATGGACTCGATCACATCGTTGAACTCGCTGTAGCACATGTGGGTGTGGATCTGCGTTTCGTCACGCACACCCGACGCGCACAGGCGAAACACTTCGGTGGCCCAGTCCAGATAGTGCTGCCACTGCGCCCGGCGCAACGGCAGACCTTCGCGGAACGCCGCTTCATCGATCTGCACGATCTTGATCCCGGCGGCTTCCAGATCCACCACTTCATCGCGAATCGCCAGCGCCAGCTGTCGCGCCTGCACTTCACGGGACACGTCTTCGCGGGGGAACGACCACATCAGCATGGTCACCGGTCCCGTCAGCATGCCTTTGATGACCTTGTCGGTCAGGCCCTGAGCATAGCGAATCCAGTCCACGGTCATGGCTCTCGGCCGGCTCAGGTCGCCGAAGACCACCGCCGGTTTCACGCAGCGCGAACCGTAGCTCTGCACCCAGCCGAAACGGGTGAACACGTAGCCATCCAGTTGCTCGGCGAAGTATTCGACCATGTCGTTGCGCTCGGCTTCCCCGTGCACCAGCACATCGAGGCCCAGTTGCTCCTGGATTTCCACGGCGTGACGGATCTCGCTGTACATCGCTTCGGTGTATTCGGCCTCGCTCAGCCTGCCTTGCTTGTATGACTGGCGCGCCAGACGAATCGACGCGGTCTGCGGAAACGAACCGATGGTGGTGGTCGGAAACAGGGGCAGATCGAGGCCGGCGCGCTGTTTGCCGATGCGTTGGCTGAATGGCGATTGGCGCTGACTGTCCTGCGCTGTAATGGCCGCCACACGGGCCTGAACCGCCGGTTTGTGGATGCGTGGCGAGGCGGCGCGACTGGTCTGCACCGAACGGCTCTGGGTCAGGGCCCGCAGCACTTTCGGCGCTTCCGGTTGATTCACGGCCTGGGCCAGCAGCGCCACTTCCTCGCATTTCTGCACAGCGAAGGCCAGCCAGCTTTTCAGCTCGGCATCGAGCTGGTCTTCGCGGCTCAGATCTACCGGGCTGTGCAGCAGCGAGCACGAAGGCGCGACCCACAGCCGATCACCCAGGCGCTCATGCGCATGCTGCAACGTCGCCAGCGCGTTTTCCAGATCGCAGCGCCAGACGTTGCGGCCGTTGACCACACCCAGCGACAGCACTTTGTAGGCCGGCAGGCGATCAAGGATGGTCGGGTACTGTTCCGCTGCGCGCACCAGATCGATGTGCAAACCGTCGACCGGCAGATTGGCGGCCAGACCGAGGTTTTCTTCCAGGCCACCGAAGTAAGTGGCGAGCAGTTTCTTCAGCGGGTCGCGCTGGATCTGGTTGTAGGCACGCTCGAAAGCGTTCTTCCACTCCTGTGGCAGATCCAGCACCAGAATCGGCTCGTCGATCTGCACCCATTCCACACCAAGGGCGGCAAGCCGCGCGAAGATTTGCCCGTACAGCGGCAACAGGCGATCGAGCAATTCCAGCTTGTCGAACTCGGCGCCTTTGGCTTTGCCCAGCCACAGGTACGTCAGCGGGCCGAGCACCACCGGTTTGACGGTGTGCCCCAGGGCGCGGGCCTCTTCGACCTCTTCGAACAACTGTTCCCAGCCGAGCTGAAACTGTTGATCAACGCTGAATTCCGGGACCAGGTAGTGGTAGTTGGTGTCGAACCATTTGGTCATTTCCTGAGCGTGGGCACCGCCGCAGCAGCTGTCACTGACACCCCGGGCCATGCCGAACAGGGTCTGCAGGGTGGCTTTGCCGTCGTGCGGACGGAAGCGCTCGGGGATCACCCCGAACATCAGCGAGTGGGTCAGCACCTGGTCGTACCAGGCGAAGTCCCCCACCGGCAGCAGCTCGATCCCGGCATTCTTCTGCAACGCCCAGTGGGCCTTGCGCAGCTCACGACCTACCTCACGCAGGCCGGCCTCGTTCAGTTCTCCTTTCCAGAACGCCTCTTGCGCTTTTTTCAGTTCGCGGTCGCGACCGATGCGCGGAAATCCGAGGGAATGGGCCAGTGCCATGACAAACAACTCCAATGTCTTGTTGATGGCGGCCATTGTCGAGATCAAGCATCAGTGAGACAAACTCATTTTAATCTTGATGATCACGAGTTTCCCTCATGATCAGGTGTTCACTGCATGTGGCGTTAAAACCCGGTTTGCCCTGCAGGATATTCATCCGCAGATCAAGCTATCGGTGAAGGTTACGACGCCCTTTGAATACTCAATGGCGCCTTGATGTAAACCCTCTGAAACCAAGCCTTTGCAGGCTTTGATTCTGTTCTATGGTTAGATCGAAATCGCTGTATCAGCGGCCGACTAAAGGTTGCGACAGATCATGTCTGAGCCTATGTTGCACGCGAGCTTTTCCCCGCGAATGGAACGCGATCAACACCACTACAAGAGGTGAAGAAATGTCAAAGGATTCACGCCCTGCCGTACTTGGGCTGATCGGCAATACGCCGCTGGTACAAGTTACCCGCTTCGATACCGGCCTCTGCACACTGTTTCTCAAACTGGAATCACAAAACCCCGGCGGTTCGATCAAGGACCGCGTCGGTCTGGCGATGATTGATGCCGCTGAACGCGATGGGCGCCTGCAACCGGGTGGCACCATCGTCGAGGCCACTGCCGGCAACACCGGCCTCGGTCTGGCCCTGGTTGGCCGTGCCAAAGGCTACCGCGTGGTGCTGGTAGTCCCGGACAAAATGTCCACCGAGAAAGTCCTGCACTTGAAAGCCATGGGCGCCGAAGTGCACATCACCCGCTCGGATGTCGGCAAGGGCCACACCGAGTATTACCAGGACGTGGCTGCACGACTGGCAAAAGACATTCCCGGCGCGTTCTTCGCCGACCAGTTCAACAACCCCGCCAACCCGCTGGCACACGAGTGCAGCACCGCGCCGGAGATCTGGGCGCAGACCGAACATGATCTGGACGCGATCGTGGTCGGTGTCGGTTCCTCCGGCACCCTGACCGGCCTCAGCCGTTTCTTCAAACGCGTACAACCGGATCTGGAAATGGTCCTCGCCGACCCGGTGGGTTCGGTGATGGCTCAGTACAGCCGCGACGGCACGATGCCGACGCCCGGTTCGTGGGCGGTGGAAGGCATCGGCGAAGATTTCATTCCGTCGATCACCGACCTCACCAGCGTGCGCCACGCCTACTCGATCAGCGATGAAGAAAGCTTCGACCACGCGCGCCAGTTGCTGCGCGCCGAAGGCATTCTCGGTGGCTCGTCGACCGGCACCCTGCTCGCTGCCGCGCTGCGTTATTGCCGCGAACAGACCGAGCCGAAACGCGTGGTGAGTTTTGTCTGCGACACCGGCACGCGCTATCTGTCGAAGGTCTACAACGACCAATGGATGACCGATCAAGGCCTGTTGCAGCGCAAGGGCTACGGCGACCTGCGTGACCTGATCGCCCGGCGTTTCGAAGACGGCCGCGTGATCAGCGTCGGCCCCTACGACACCCTGCTGACCGCGTTCCAGCGCATGCGCCTGGCGGATGTTTCGCAGCTGCCGGTCCTGGTTGAAGGCAAGCAACTGGTCGGCGTCATCGACGAATCCGACATTCTGCTGGCGGTGCACGAAGACGCCGCACGCTTCAGTCAATCGGTTTCCAGCGTGATGACCGACAAACTGCAAACCCTCGCGCCCGGCGCCAACCTCGCCGAGCTGGAATCGGTGCTCAGTCGCGGCCTCGTGGCGATCATCGCCGACGCCTCGGGCTTCCATGGCCTGATCACCCGCACCGACATGCTCAACCAATTACGGAGATCCCTCGCATGAGTCAGCACGATAAGCATTCCCAAGGCTTCGCGACCCGGGTGATCCACGCCGGGCAGGAGCCTGATCCAACCACCGGCGCGCTGATGCCGCCGATTTACGCCAACTCGACGTACCTGCAGGACAGCCCCGGCGTGCACAAGGGCTTCGACTACGGACGCTCGCACAACCCGACGCGCTTCGCTCTGGAGCGCTGCGTGGCGGACCTGGAAGGTGGCACCCGAGCGTTCGCTTTCGCTTCCGGGCTGGCGACGATTTCCACCGTGCTCGAACTGATCGATGCCGGATCGCACGTGATCTCCGGCAATGACCTGTACGGCGGCACGTTCCGCCTGTTCGACAAGGTGCGCCAGCGCAGTGCCGGGCATCGCTTCAGCTACGTCGATCTGACTGACTTGTCGGCGTTCGAAGCGGCGCTGCAGGACGACACACGCCTGGTCATTGTCGAGTCACCGACCAACCCGCTGCTGAGCCTGTCGGATCTGGCCGCCATCGCCTGTATCTGCCGCTCGCGCGGGATCATCAGCGTCGCCGACAACACTTTCGCCAGCCCGTATATCCAGCGCCCGCTGGAGCTGGGTTTCGACATCGTGCTGCACTCGACCACCAAGTATCTCAACGGTCACTCCGATGTGATCGGCGGTATTGCGGTGGTTGGGCAGAACCCTGAACTGGCGGAAAAACTCGGCTTTTTGCAAAACGCGGTCGGCGCGATTTCCGGCCCGTTCGATGCGTTCCTGACCCTGCGCGGGGTGAAAACCCTGGCGCTGCGCATGGAGCGTCATTGCAGCAACGCGCTGGAACTGGCCAAGTGGCTGGAGCAACAGCCGCAGGTCAAACGCGTCTACTACCCGGGCCTGCCGTCGCACCCGCAGCATGAGTTGGCCAAGCGGCAGATGCACGGTTTCGGCGGGATGATTTCCGTGGACTTGAACAGCGATCTGGATGGCGCACGGCGCTTTCTGGAAAACGTGAAGATCTTTGCCCTGGCCGAAAGCCTGGGCGGCGTCGAAAGCCTGATCGAGCACCCGGCGATCATGACCCACGCGACCATCCCGCCCGAGACCCGCGCCAAACTGGGCATCGGCGATGGCCTGGTGCGTCTGTCGGTGGGGGTCGAAGATCTCGAAGACCTGCGCGCCGATCTGGCGTACGCGCTGACGAAAATCTGACCCTGCAACAACGACAAAGCCCGCAGCAATGCGGGCTTTGGTATTCGAGCAGGCGGCCAGTGCTGGTCTCTGGCTTACAAGGTTTATCGGGCCTCTCACAGTACAAAAGCAACCATGGAAAAAGAGCGGTGCTCTGCTGCCTCACACGGCGTAAGGGCTGGATCTCAGCGCGGAGATCTTTCTAACCGTGTACCCTTCGGAACGCGCCCCACGTCCCCTTGCTATCCGCTTGCGCATCAGTCTGCGTCTTCGCCTACACCTTTGAGGTTAGCAAAAGCCTCGCCGTCATGGGCAGGTGTTTTTAGACTGATTTCCTTCTAGCGGGCTTGCACAAGAAAGCTAACCGACTATGGCTTGTGCGACTCACTAGCACATTTGTGCTAATCGACCGCCCCGCCACCCGGCGTTATATTCCCTCGCACCCCCCGATGCTCCCCAACATTGCCGCTGTGCAGTGCGCGGGATCGTTGTGCCTGGAAATCAGAACAACACCAAGGAAGAAGCACCATGAAACTGCCTGCAAACCTCTGCAAAATCGCGCTCATCGGCGCCCTTCTGATCGGCGCCAGCGGCTGCCAGACCGCCAAACCCACCGAAGCCAGCATGAAAGAACGCGCCCAGACCGTCATCGGTAAACCGGTGTCGAAAATCGACAACGTCCGCAGCGACAGCACCCTCACCTACTACACCGCCTACACCCCGGCCGGCGAATACAACTGCGAGTTGCCCAGCGGCGCGATTGTCGCCGTGGCAAGCATGGGCATCATGACCCCGCCGCTGTCGTGCCTGCCCAAAGGCGCCTCGCCGATTCCGTTCCAGTGATCCCTCATCCCCGGTAAAGGACTCCGTTTCATCATGAAAACCCTGATCGCAACTCTCACCCTCACCGCCCTCGCCTTGAGCGGCTGCACCACGCCCAAACAGTGGGAAGCCACCGGTGGCAGCAAGAACGACGGCGTCGTTCAGGTCTCCTATGAACTGGGCCAGTTTGAAAGCGGCCAGACCAACGCCGCGCAAGGCCTGACTGTCGCGATGGAGCGCTGCAAGACCTGGGGCTACAAGAACGCCGAGGTGACCGGTTCCGAGAAGAACATCTGCCGCACCATGGGCCAGTACAACTGCCTGCAGACCACCATCACTCAGGATTACCTCTGCAAGCGTTGAATCAAACCTGCTCGGCCGGCTCGGTTTGCCGGTCGCGCAGGCTGCGCAAGGTCGCGCGCAGCTCGGCCGGGCGTACCGGTTTGGACAGGATGGCAATTTGGCGGTCGTGCAAGGCCGCCTGTATTTTTTCGATGTCATGCCCGGTGATGATCATTGCCGGCACCGCAAAACCACGCTGGCGCCGCACGGCGTCGATGCACTCGAGGCCCGTGGAATGCGTCCCCAGATCGTAATCGGCGACGATGATGTCGCAATCGGTGACCAGACCCTGTCCGCTCAACTCGCCCTGCACCACGCAGCCCCAGCGCTCGAGCAGCGCCGACGTTGCCAACAAGACGTTGCGATCATCCTCCACCAGACACACCTTCAGCCCGGTCAACAGGCCGGCCTGCCGCACATCGTCGCGCATGGCCGGCAACGGCGGCGCCACGGCCACCGGCAAGCCATACAACGTGACCGCCGTGCCGCGCCCCAGCTGCGAGCGCAACGCCACATCGACACCGATCAACTGCCCCAGACGCTTGACGATCGACAGCCCGAGGCCGACGCCTTCCACGTCCTTGTCACGCACTTGGCGCACCCGATAAAACTCCTCGAACACCTTCGGCAGATGCTCCTCGGCAATGCCGTTGCCGCGGTCATAAATCACGATGGCCAGCCCGCCGCCGCGTTTGCGCACGCCAATCAGCACCGGACGTTGCGCGCCGTATTTGAAGCAGTTGGAAAGCACGTTCTGCACCAGGGTCGCGAGCAACGCCGGATCGCTCTGCACCCAGTATTGGCAGGGGCGCAGGCGCAACTCCACGCCAGCCCAGCGCGCGGCCTCGGCGTTCTGGCGAATCAGGTCGGCCAGCCACTCGCCGAGATGGAACACCTGCAATCGCGGCAGGATGCGCCCGTTGTCGAGGGTGTAGAGGTCGAGAATCGAACGGAACAACTGCGAAACGTTGAGCAGCGAGCGGTCGATGTTGTCGACCAGTTGCCGCTCCTGCTCGCCCAGCCGCGACTCGCGCAGGCACGCCGTAAACAGACCGATGGAGTGAATCGGCTGGCGCAGATCATGGCTGGCCTGGGCGAGAAACCGCGACTTTTCCAGATTGGCTGCGACCGCTTCTTCCGACGCCTTGCGCGTGCGCTCCAGCAGCAAGTGCGCGTAGAACGGGATCACCGTGCTGGTGAGCATCAACATCAGCACCATGTACGGTTGGGCCTGCCACACTGGCGTCAACCGATAAACCGCCAGCAATGCCAGCAGCGCCAAACCGGTAGCAATCGCCAGATAGCGCGAGCCGTAGCGCATGCCGTTGCCCAGGTTGACCCAGATGATCACCGCGTACAGCGGCAACGCCGCTTCACCGCCGAGCACCAGGCCGAAACAGGTGCCGGTGTAATCGTGGATCATCGCGAATATTCGCCGCGCCGGGTAATGCCCGGGCCAGCGCGCAATGGCCTGGCGCAAGACAATCGACGCCAGCAGAAACAGCGCGATGTAGACCACTACCGGCAGATATGTATCGAAACGCTGCCCCGGCAAGACGCCGAGTACGCAGATATAAACCATGGCAATGCTGGCGATGATGATCCGCAGATTGGCCTGATCCAGCTCGGTATTTTTCTCGAACTTCATGGGCAACGTCCTTGTGCGACAGTCGTCAGATTCAGCAACGGTCGGCAGGCAATCTGCGTCTGCGGTGCTAAGGTGCATGCCGTAAACATCGCTGATCCAGGGAGGGTCACGCCATGACACGCCGCATCATCATAGCCGACGATCACCCGTTGTTTCGCGAGGCCATGCTGTGCACCGTGCAGCGCCTGCTGCCCGAAGCGACGATCGAGGAGGCCGGAGACCTCGACGCCGTGCTGGCCTTGCTGCCCGGCCGCAGCGAGCCGGACACACTGATTCTCGACCTGCGCTTCCCCGGCCTGACCTGCATCAGCCAACTCGCCGAGCTGCGCCGAAAACTGCCGCGCACCACGCTGATCGTGGTGTCGATGGTCGACGACGAGGCGGTGATCGGCGAAGTGATGGCGGCCGGCATCGATGGGTTCATCGGCAAGAACATCGCTCCGGATGAGATCGGCGAGGCGATTCTGGCAATCCGCGAAGGCGAAGTGCTGGTCAGGTTCGCGCCTTCCGGGCTGCTGCCGCTGGAAACCGGCACCGCCCTCACCCCGCGTCAGCAGGATGTGTTGCGGCTGATCGCCCAAGGCAAAACCAACAAGGAAATCGCCCGGGAACTGGATATCTCGCCGTTCACCGTGCGCATCCATGTGTCGTCGTTGTTGCGCACACTCAATGTGCCGTCGCGGGCAGCCGCTGCGGTGAAGTATTCGGGAGGCAGTGGCGCAATTTAAATGAACCCTGCGCGGCGAGGCACACCTAACTGAAAGACCATCAGGAGGTAGCCCATGCAAATTGAACCCGTCTGGATCGTACTCGCCGTCGTTCTTGTGATCATTGAATTGTGGGCGATCAACAGGGTGCGCAAGAGCGCAGGCAAAGGCAGCAACAAAGGCGTGTGGATTATCGCCATCGTGTTCCTGCCCTTGTTTGGGCTGATTGCCTGGGCACTGGCTGGCCCGAAACACGTTACGCAGGATTGAGAAGAAAACCCCTGTAGGAGCTGCCGCAGGCTGCGATCTTTAGGATCAAAAGATCGCAGCCTGCGGCAGCTCCTACAGGAACCCAGCGTTATGGATCAACCTGCGCCATCAACTCCGGCACCGATTCCGGGCGCTTCGCATAACGTTGCGCCAACACCGCGCAGACCATCAATTGAATCTGATGGAACAGCATCAGCGGCAGAATCAAGACGCCAATCGTGCTCCCCGCAAACAGCACCTGCGCCATCGGTACGCCGGTGGCCAGGCTCTTCTTCGAACCGCAGAACAGAATGGTGATGCGGTCTTCCTGGCTGAAGCCGAACGCCTTGCCCAGCAGGGTCGACGCGAACAGTACCAGCGCCAGCAGGATGCAGCAGACCACCACCAGTCCCAGCAGATCGACTACCGGAATCTGATGCCAGATGCCTTCGTTGACCGCCTCGCTGAACGCGCCGTAGACCACCAGCAGAATCGAACCCTGATCGACAAACTTCAGCCAGTTCTTGTTGCGCCCGACCCACGCGCCGATCCAGCGGCGAGCGATCTGCCCGGCAATGAACGGCAGCAGCAATTGCACGCTGATCTTCAGGATCGCATCCAGGGTCGAGCCACCGTCACCGTGCACGTTCAACAGCAGCGTCACCAGCAATGGCGTGAGGAAAATCCCGAACAGGCTCGACGCTGCCGCGCTGCAGATCGCCGCCGGGATATTGCCCCGGGCCAGCGAGGTGAAGGCAATCGCCGACTGCACGGTGGCGGGCAACGCGCAGAGGTAGAGCATGCCCATGTAAAGCTTGTCGCCGATCAGCGGTGACAGCAGCGGTTTCAGCGCCAGCCCGAGCAACGGGAACAGCACAAAGGTCAGGCCGAACACCAACAGGTGCAGGCGCCAGTGGCCGGCCCCGGCGATGATCGATTCGCGCGACAGTTTCGCGCCGTGGAGGAAGAACAGCAGCGCGATGGCGATGTTGGTCAGCCAGCCGAACCCCACCGCGACCTGTCCGCTGGCCGGCAGGAAACTGGCCAGCAGCACGACGCCGATCAGGGTCAGGGTGAAGTTGTCGGGCAAGAATCTTGGGCGGGTCATGGGTTTGCTCATCCGGGGGTTGCCAGTACGTGATTGCGACTCTAACGTGACCGTGAATTACCGACTAACGCCGAAGAGCCATTAGATGCCGCCTAAAGGACACGAGAAAAGCTTCCGGCGCAGTATTCCCGGGCTGCCCAGCCTGCCGCGTCCGCTGTACGGGCGCACCGAATCGCTGCCCAATCGCGCATTGACCCGGCGTCACAGTCACCCGTGGGTGCAATTGTCGTACGCCATTCAGGGCGTGCTCGAAGTGCAGACCGGCGCCGGACGCTTCGTCGCGCCACCGGAGCGCGCGGTGTGGATTCCCGCAGGCGTGCCGCATCGCGTGTTCAGCTCGCCGCACACCGAAATGCGCAGCCTGTACATCGATTGCAGCGTGGCCGGTTGGGCGCTTGAGCGCTGTCATGTGCTGGGCGTCAGCGACCTGTTGCGCGAGCTGATTCGCGCGTTCAGTCGGGTGCCAGTGGAATATGACGAAAACGGCGCCCATGGCCGGCTGGCTCAGGTGATCCTCGATCAACTGGCCGAGGCGCCGCAGATCGACCTGATGCTGCCACTGCCCCAGGACAGCCGTCTGCGGCAGATTTATCAAAGTCTGGAGCAACATCCGGAACAGCAGACCACACTGCAGCATTGGAGCGAGAAGTTCGGCGTCACCGAAAAAACCCTCAGCCGCCTGTTTTTACGCGACACCGGTCTGACCTTCCGCGCCTGGCGTCAGCGCTTGCGCCTGTTGGGCGCGCTGACTCCGCTGGAACGCGGCGAACGCGTCACCGACGTGGCTCTGGCCTGCGGTTATGACTCGACGTCGGCGTTCATCGCCGCGTTCCGGCAGCAGTTCGGCGAGACGCCGGGGGAATTTTTTCGCTGACCTTTGTCGATATTTATCGAATTAGCACATGCCAATCGGCAAAGTTCAGGGTAGAGTTTCGCTCATACGGAATTCTTTACGCGTTACGACCATAACCCTGATGACCCACCCTTTAGCGAACCTGTCGGCGGTAACAGCATGATCGAAGTCACTGAAGTCTCCATTGCTCAATTACGCGCGGCGCTCGAAGCCGGCCAGACCACCGCAGTTGAACTGGTGCAGGCCTATCTGGCCCGGATCGACGCCTACGACGGCCCGAACACCGCCACCGCACTGAATGCCGTGGTGGTGCGCAATCCCGAAGCACTGGCCGAAGCCCAGGCCTCCGATGCACGCCGGGCCAAAGGCGAAACCCTCGGCCCGCTCGACGGCATCCCCTACACCGCCAAGGACAGCTATCTGGTCAAGGGGCTGACCGCGGCTTCCGGCAGCCCGGCATTTGCCGATCTGGTGGCGCATCGCGACGCGTTCACCATCGAACGCCTGCGCGCCGCCGGGGCGATCTGCCTGGGCAAGACCAACATGCCGCCGATGGCCAATGGCGGCATGCAGCGTGGCGTGTATGGCCGGGCCGAGAGCCCGTACAACGCCGCCTATCTGACCGCGCCGTTCGCCTCTGGCTCGTCCAACGGTGCGGGCACCGCCACCGCCGCGAGCTTCTCGGCCTTCGGTCTGGCAGAAGAAACCTGGTCGAGCGGTCGCGGCCCGGCGTCGAACAACGGTTTGTGCGCCTACACGCCGTCGCGCGGGGTGATTTCGGTGCGCGGCAACTGGCCGCTGACGCCGACCATGGACGTGGTGGTGCCATACGCCCGGACCATGGCCGACCTGCTTGAAGTGCTTGACGTGGTCGTCGCTGAAGACCCCGACACCCGTGGCGATCTGTGGCGCCTGCAGCCGTGGGTGCCGATCCCGAGCGTCGACACGGTGCGCCCGGCCTCCTACGCCGAACTGGCAGTGAAGCCCGATGCACTGGCCGGCAAACGCCTCGGCGTGCCGAAGATGTACATCAACGCCGATCCTGAAGCCGGGACCAGCAAAGCCCCGGGGATCGGCGGCCCGACCGGGCAACGCATCAACACCCGCCCCTCGGTGATCGACCTGTGGAAACAGGCCCGCGCCGCTCTGGAAGCGGCCGGCGCCGAAGTGATCGAAGTGGATTTCCCGCTGGTCTCCAACTGCGAAGGCGATCGTCCGGGAGCACCGACCGTGTTCAATCGCGGCATTGTGTCCAAGGAGTTCCTGCACCACGAACTGTGGGATCTGTCGGCCTGGGCCTTTGATGATTTCCTGCGCGCCAACGGCGATCCGAAGCTCAACCGTCTGGCCGATGTCGACGGACCGAAAATCTTCCCGCACGACCCGGGCACCCTGCCCAACCGTGAAGGCGATCTGGCTGCCGGCATGGACGAATACGTGCGCATGGCCGAGCGCGGCATCACCCCGTGGGACCAGATTCCAACCCTGCCGGATGGCCTGCGCGGCCTGGAAAAGACCCGCAAGCTCGATCTGGAAGACTGGATGGACACGCTGAAACTCGACGCTGTGCTGTTCCCGACCAACGCTGACGTTGGCCCGGCAGATGCCGATATCAATCCGGAATCGGCGGACATTGCCTGGAGCAACGGCATCTGGGTTGCCAACGGCAACCTGGCGATCCGTCACCTCGGCGTTCCGACCGTCACCGTGCCCATGGGCGTGATGGCGGACATCGGCATGCCAGTCGGCCTGACCTTCGCCGGACGCGCCTACGATGACTCGAATCTGTTGCGTCTGGCCTTGGCGTTTGAAGCCACTGGATCGAAACGTCAGGTGCCGCCGCGTACTCCGGCGTTGGTGCGTGGGAAATAACTAACCCGAGGTGGCAGTTGCAGCCTCCTCGGAAACTCCAGATGACCGATCAGGTGCACGCACTTGATCGGTTCTGATGCCGACAGTCGCGTTATTTCCCGTCGTCATCATCCGGATCGAATTTCATTTTCTTGCTTTCCCCTTTACTTTCAACAAGGCCGTCCTTGGGGACCTGGAAGGTATAAAACGAAACCTCGGTCTTGTTTTTTGAGTCGCGTTTGAGCAGATACAACATGTCCTCAGACTCTGCGACCTGGCAAGCGGTGTAGCGGTCCAGGCTGCGGAAGATCAAAGTGCGTTCGTCGCACGTCGCGGCGGTATCCAGAGCAGATTTTCTGCCCGACATCGAGGGTACGTGGACGGTCAGATACCAGGCCAGAATGGAAAATCCGGCCAGGACTGCGGAAAACGCGAAAAGTTTGAACACGATGTTCAATTCACTTGCACGTTGGCGAAACCTCGCCAGCCTCGGAGAGTTTGTCTGAGATACCGGCAGCCTTCCCGGCCTCTCAGTCAAGGCAATGATCAATGAAACGGCAATGACAAATGCTATGGCGAACAGTAACGCACTGATCACCGAGCCAAGTCCTGCAGCGCCATATGCAGCAAGTTTTTGACCACTGATATTCAAGCGGTCAAACGGCACATCCAGCACCAGATAATATTTTTCCAGATGAGCGTAACCATTGAGTACGAACGCGCCGAGCATCGCCGCAATGAATAACGAAACCTCGATGCGCAAATATTTCCGGTAGCGTTCCAGCCCCTCTTCAGCACGCAACTCATTGACTGGCTGATTCAATTACGAAACTCCCTTTCGTTGCCGGACAAGGCATTCGCCCGACCCAATGAAGGCAGCGATCATACCGTTATAGGCGCGTCGTCAGTACGATACTTCGTTATCCCCGAACTGTTGCTCAGGAATAATCGATTTTTCTTCCGCACAAACTCACCGCTAGCATGGCCCTGCCTGACCCTAATTCAATAAAAGCCAGGGAGCCAGCCATGCCAACCACCAACATCAATATCGGCGAACCGTGGATGTGGGGCGCCTTTATCGTCTTCGTCCTCGCCATGCTTGCACTGGACCTGTTTGTCTTCGGCGGGCGCAAGGCGCATCGGGTGTCGGTGCGCGAAGCGGCGTGCTGGGTGATTGCCTGGTGCGCGTTGGCGATGGCATTCGCCGGATTGCTCTGGTGGTACCTGAACAGCGAATTCGGCGCCGAGATCGCCCAGCGCAAGACCCTGGAATTCCTCACCGGTTACTTGATCGAGCAGTCGCTGTCGATCGACAACATGTTCGTCTTCGTGATGATCTTCAGCTACTTCGCCGTGCCGCCGGAACTGCAACGCCGGGTGCTGCTGTACGGCGTGCTCGGGGCGATCGTGATGCGCGCGGCGATGATCTTCGCCGGCGTGTGGCTGGTGTCGCAGTTCGAATGGCTGCTGTATGCCTTCGGGGTATTCCTGATCATCACCGGGATCAAGATGCTGATGTTTGCCGAGCAACAACCGGATCTCGACAAAAACCCGTTGCTGCGCTGGATACGCGGGCATTTGCGGATTACCCAGGGCTTCCATGGCGAACGCTTTTTCGTGCGGCAGAATGGCGTGCGCTGGGCGACACCGATGTTTCTGGTGCTGGTGCTGATCGAGGCCAGCGACCTGATGTTCGCGGTCGATAGCATCCCGGCGATCTTCGCCGTCACCACCGATCCGTTCATTGTCTTCACCTCGAACATCTTCGCGATCATGGGCCTGCGTGCGCTGTACTTTCTGCTGGCGGACATGGCTGACCGCTTTCATCTGCTCAAGTACGGACTGGCGATCGTGCTGGTGTTCATCGGCGGCAAGATGACGCTGATGCCGTGGTTTCACATGCCGGTGGAATGGTCGCTGGCGGTGGTGGGTGGGGTGATTGCGGGGTCGGTGGTGTTGAGTCTGATCGTCACCCGCAAGGAAGACCCAACCCAATCCCTGTAGGAGCTGCCGCAGGCTGCGATCTTTTGATCTTGTTTTCAGGAACAAAAAAAAAGATCGCAGCCTGCGGCAGCTCCTACAGGGGGGGGGGCGGTTACTTGTCGGATTTGATGCTGGTCCAAACGCGGGTGCGCACGCGTTCGAGTTTTTGCGGCAACGGTTGCACCACGTACAGGGTTTTCAGCGCTTCGCTGGTCGGTGTCAGGTTCGGGTTGCCGGTAATGTCTTTGGTCACCAGCGGCATCGAATCCTTGTTCACGTTCGGATAGCCAAGGAAGTCGCTGATCGGCGCAATGACTTTTGGATCGAGCAAGGTGTTGAGGAATTCGTGGGCCTCTGCAACGTTCTTCGCGCTTTTCGGAATCGCGAAGGTATCGAACCAGATCGGCGCGCCCTCCTTCGGCAGACGCCAGTCGACCACCACGCCGTTGCCCGCTTCTTTGGCGCGGTTGCCGAACTGATAGAAGCTGCCGGAGTAACCGATGGCCACGCAGATGTCGCCATTGGCGATGTCGGTCATGTACTTGGCCGAGTTGAAGTAGGTCACGTACGGGCGAATCTTCAGCATCAGGTCTTTGGCTTTTTCATAGTCGCGCGGGTCCTGGCTGTTCGGGTCGAGGCCGAGGTAATGCAGGGCCAGCGGCAGGATTTCCGACGGCGAGTCGAGCATCGCCACGCCGCAGGATTTGAGCTTTTCCATGTTCTGCGGTTTGAACACCAGGTCCCAGCTGTCCACCGGCGCGTTGTCGCCCAACGCGGCCTTGACCTTGGCCGGGTTGAAACCGATCAGCACCGTGCCGTACATGTAGGGCACGCCGTACTGGTTGCCGGGATCGTTCTTGTCCAGCAGCTTGAGCAGTTCCGGGTCCTGATGGCTCCAGTTCGGCAGTTTCGACTTGTCGAGTTTCTGGAACACGCCGGCCTTGATCTGGGTGTCGATGAACTGGTTCGACGGCACCACCAAGTCATAGCCGGAGTTGCCGGTGAGCAACTTGGCCTCCAGCGATTCGTTGGTGTCGAAGGTATCCCAGGTCACTTTGATGCCGCTTTTCGCGGCGAAATCCTTGGGCACCGACGGCAGGATGTAATCCGCCCAGTTGTACACCCGCAGTTCGCGCTGTTCGGCGTGCACCGCGCTGGCCAGCAGCGTCAGCCCACACACGGTGGCACCCAGAATGCGTTTCATCGTGACCATGGTTGTTTCCCCGGAATGCGACGTGAGATCGATGGTTTTTATGTTCTGTACACGGCAGCGGCTTAAAAGTAGCCAAGGGCAAGCAAAGTCCAGCCTTTCGTTGTGGCTTTGATTCTTGCCGAGCGCAGGGTCGCGGCACAGTGGGGGATGGGCCAAAAGGGGATCGAAATGGCCAATTTAAATGACCGCTGGAATGCACCAGGGCTTAGGAAACATCATTTGTGGCGAGGGAGCTTGCTCCCGCCGGGCCGCGCAGCGGACCTCGCTCTTCGATTCAGAAAAGCAAAGGCCTGCTGCGCAGTCCAGCGGGAGCAAGCTCCCTCGCCACAGTTTTATTGATGATCGGGTCAGTCGGTATAACTCAACCGCGCCGCCCTGCTCTGCCGGGTCTGACCACGTGTGGCGAGGCAGTAATACAACGGCACCGTCACCACAAGGCCGAACAGCCACGACAGGTCCGCGCCGTCCACCAGATTCGCGTAAGGCCCGACGTACAGCGAGGTGTTGGCGAACGGCAACTGGACG
>NZ_JAFGYS010000001.1:74468-250129 GCF_017491705.1 Pseudomonas sp. 86_A
TGTGGCGAGGCAGTAATACAACGGCACCGTCACCACAAGGCCGAACAGCCACGACAGGTCCGCGCCGTCCACCAGATTCGCGTAAGGCCCGACGTACAGCGAGGTGTTGGCGAACGGCAACTGGACGATGATCCCGATGAAGTAGGCAGTGATCGCGTGCAGATTGAAGCGTCCGTAAATGCCACCGTCCGCACGGAAGATCGAAGTGATGTCATAGCTGCCGCGCTTGATCAGGTAGAAGTCGATCAGGTTGATTGACGCCCACGGCACCAGCACCAGCAGCAACGCCAGAATCAGCCCGATGAACTGGAAGATGAAATCCGCCGAGGCACCCAGCGCCACCACACAGCACCCCGCCAGCACCACGCTCGACAACACCACGCGCACCTTGATGCTCGGCGTCCACTGACTGGCAAACGTCTGAATCGAGGTGATGATCGACAGCACCGCGCCGTACAGATTCAGCGCGTTGTGGCTGATGATGTTGAGCAGAAACAACACCATCAGAATCGGCCCGAGCCAACCGGTGGATTGCTTGACCGCCGCCATCGCCTCGGTGCCTTCCGGCGTCGCCAACACCGCCACTGCACCGAAGCTGAACGACAGAATCGTGCCCAGCGTCGCGCCCAGATAAGTGGCCCAGAACGGTTTGGCAATGCCGATATCCGCCGGCAGATAACGTGAATAGTCGGACACGTACGGCGAGAAGCTGATCTGCCAGATGATCCCCAGCGACACCGTTGCCAGCCAGCCCGACAGGTTGAAGCTGCCGCGCGTCAGGAAGTCTGCCGGCAAGTCGTGGGCGAAGATGTAGATGAAACCGGCGAGCAGCGCGCTGCCCATCACCCAGGTGCCAATGCGGTTCAGTGTATGGATGAAGTTGTAGCCGATCACACCAATTGCCGTGGCCGCCAGTGCGCCGATCAAAATGCTCAGCGGTGCCGGCACCGACGGCGCAATACCGACAATCGACTTACCGGCAAGCACGATGTTGGAAATGAAGAAACCGATGTAGATCAGCGCGGCAAAAAACACGATCAGCAGCGCGCCGTATCGACCAAACTGACCACGACTCTGGACCATTTGCGGAATGCCCATGCGCGGACCTTGTGCCGACGCCAGAGCAATCACCACGCCGCCGATCAGATGCCCCAGCGCAATCGCCAGCAACCCCCAGAGCAAATCAAGATGGAACACCTGAACCACCATGGCGCCAGTGACGATGGGCAGTGGCGCGATGTTGGTGCTGAACCATAAGGTGAAAAGGTCGCGGGCCTTCCCGTGGCGTTCCGTGAGTGGGACATAGTCGACCGTGTGATTCTCGATCAACGGATCTTGCCGGGACATCTGGGACATATGCATGAACTCGAGTTTGTCTGTTCTTATCTTTGTATGAAGCCAAACCGGGGGGACTCTGCGGCCGCCCCTCAGATGCAGACCATATTATGGTATTCCAAACTTTTCACAAGACTGATCCGTAGTTTACGGCGCCAACTGATACGCCATCCTCACGGATACCGTGGCCTGCAGGCCAGCCGAAAGCCCAATAAACGCTGAGTTTCCGACGAAAGCACCACGTTTATCGGTTCAGCCGAAAAGCCCTTGCAAAGAAAAAATACTGGTATACCATCAGACCAACAAATACATAAAAATCGCATCACAACACCCGAGGACCGTCCAATGATCGATGCTGCCATCTACAAACAAGTCATGGGCTCGTTTCCGTCCGGTGTCACTGTCATCACCACACTGGACGATGACGGCCAGATCGTCGGCCTCACCGCCAGCGCCTTCAGTTCACTGTCGATGGACCCGGCCCTGGTGCTGTTCTGCCCCAACTACAGTTCCGACTCCTATCCCGTGCTGATCAAGAACAAACGCTTCGCGATCCACGTCCTGTCCGGCGGCCAGCAAAGCGAAGCCTACGCTTTCGCGCGCAAAGGCAAGGACAAAGCGCAAGGCATCGAGTGGACATTGAGCGAGCTGGGCAACCCGATCCTGGCCAATGCGACGGCTATCATCGAGTGTGAGTTGTGGCGCGAATACGAAGGCGGCGACCACGCGATCATGGTCGGCGCGGTGAAGAATCTGATCGTTCCGGAGCAGCACGCCGGGCCGCTGGTGTATTGCCACGGCAAGATGGGCGCCCTGCCCGTTCTGGCCTGAATGGAATAACTGTAGGAGTGAGCCTGCTCGCGATAGCGGTTGATCAGATGTCGATGTGTTTGCTGACACACCGCTATCGCGAGCAGGCTCACGCCGACAAGTTTTGTAGCCTCAACAATAAAAGATCCGAGGAAGCGTCATGAAATTTTCCCTGTTCATCCACATGGAACGCTGGGACGAAAGCGTCAGCCACCGCCAACTGTTCGAAGACCTGACCGAACTGACCCTGATGGCCGAGGCCGGCGGTTTCAGCACCGTGTGGATCGGCGAACACCACGCGATGGAATACACCATCTCGCCAAGCCCGATGCCGCTGCTGGCCTACCTCGCCGCCAAAACCACCACCATTCACCTCGGCGCCGGCACCATCATCGCGCCGTTCTGGCACCCGCTGCGGGTGGCCGGTGAATGCGCCCTGCTCGACGTCATCAGTAACGGTCGTATGGAAGTCGGCTTGGCGCGTGGCGCCTACCAGGTCGAATTTGATCGCATGGCCGGCGGCATGCCCGCCTCCAGCGGCGGCCAGGCCCTGCGCGAAATGGTCCCGGTAGTCCGCGCCCTGTGGCAAGGCGACTACGCCCACGACGGCGACATCTGGAAATTCCCCACCTCCACCAGCGTGCCGAAACCGATTCAGAAACCCAACCCACCGATGTGGATCGCCGCCCGCGACCCGGATTCGCACAACTTCGCCGTGGCCAACGGCTGCAACGTGATGGTCACGCCACTGATGAAAGGCGACGAAGAAGTCGTCGACCTGAAGAACAAATTCCAGAACGCCCTGGATAACAACCCCGACGTCCCGCGTCCGCAATTGATGGTGCTGCGTCACACCCACGTGCACACCGCTGATGACCCGGACGGATGGAAAGTCGGCGCCAAAGCCATCTCGCGTTTCTACCGTACGTTCGATGCGTGGTTCGGCAACAAGCAAACCCCGGTCAACGGCTTCCTTGCCCCGAGCCCGGAAGAGAAATTTGCCGGACGTCCGGAGTTTGAACTGGAGAGCCTGCACAAGACCGCGATGATTGGTACGCCGGAGGAGATCATTCCGCGCATCAAGTACTACCAGGAACTGGGGGTGGATGAGTTCAGTTTCTGGTGTGACAACAGTTTGCCGCATGACGAGAAGAAGAAGTCCTTGGAGTTGTTTATCAGGGATGTGGTGCCGGCGTTTCGGTGAGGTGACTTGTAAAAAACCGGGCATCAGCCCGGTTTTTTGATTGGTGTCTCCGAAATAGTTCGAATATCAAAGGAAATTTTGAAATCAACAATTCAATACTGGTAATCCGCAAAGAAAAATATCGCATACAAAAAGAAGGCAAAAATTGCCAATGCCGCCCGCCCGGCGGGGTCAGCATCTCTGCCTAATCCACCAGGTGCAATGGCAACCGTTGCCCCTCTTAAATAGTTATAAACACCTTGAGCAAACCATAACTGAACAGCGAATATTGTAAAAAAACGCCCCCAGCTGCCATTGAACTGAAAGTAGCCATTGAGTAGTGCTGCGAGCAATAGCCCCCCCCACCCAATCACGGAATTTGAATAGCCAGCTGATTATTGATTTACTTGTTATAGGCATCGACAGTTCCTTTAACGATATTATCCCAAACGTCCTGCGTACCCGAAAAAATTGGAAACTCTACCTGCGGTCACGGGCGATAGCCCTTTGATTTGAAAGGTAAAAATGGTCACAGGTACAGGCAACCTGGGTCAGACTACATTTTCGGAGTGCGTTCTAAACGTGGTCTGTCCCCATTTACCGCTCAAACCCACCTCCACCCCCCGGCCAAACGTATACTCAACATACTCCTCAGTCTCTGCAGCTCTATCCATCTCTATATAAAATGCCATATCAATTACTCGCCTCAACAACTGAACAATAAATAGGCCCAAAACAAATTAATACCCCCACTTAACTCTATCCCAAACAAGCTTTATATTTCAGCAAAACCGAATGACAGGAAAGAACAGCGTCGTCTACGTCATGTAAAACACAAGGCCAAGCTTTGGCAAATCTCAAAAAAACCTTCAAGTACATTAATTTGGCATGCTCAGTATGATCAAGATTAATCTCCACCATTACCTGCGGCACGTCCCCCAAGACATCCTGCCATTCTTGACGATCATCGGAATCATAAAATCCTTCAATAACATCCTTTGAATGCAGAGCCAACCAAATATCTGAATCACCCTCACTGATGCTGCCCCGATGAGGTATGCCGGAACTTACATACCCACCACTGGACAATATGATTTCTTTAAAGTCTTCTACGGTCAATTGCGCTGATGAAAAAATCGTTGCCGACAAGGACATGATTACTCCCCCCCAAAAAACAAATCAGTCCCACTTTCTCTCCTTCTTGCTAACAATGCCTGATCCATCCCAACTCCTGACTGAGTTATCCACGATTTACGTCTGTAACAAGACAGATTCTACAGGGCAAGAAAAAATACGCAGTCATCCAGCAAGTCGTCATGGCGGCAGCAAAAAGCACGATCAGCCCCAAGGCATAATCAGGGTAACTGGCCCCGTCGACATCTCGCACGACAGCAACAATAAACGGCGCCACCCAAAGCGTGGCAATGCCTGCACCTGCGAGAGAAATCATCGTGCAGTTGCGCCGTGTTCTTTCGATTTTCATCCATGCAATCAGCGACGCAAAAAGCAGAAACGGCACGAGATACACCAATAGCGCCAAAAATGGAGCGAGGAGCGGCATCACCATCAACTCCGGCCCGACCTCGCCGATCAGCCGTGGATTCATGGCCAGATGCGCAATCGCTGCAATCGTCTTGACGATCCCGGCGATAAAGCCTGGGACCATTGGGCACAAAAGAAACGCCCAGAACACTTTCAGGCGCGGGTAACGCGATTTATTCACAGGAAAAACCTCCGTCCATGGACACGCGGGGCGCGGGTCACTTGATCATGCCTACCTTTCGCTTTTCCTGATAGATGAGCAGAACAGCGCCCAAGCATTCAACCCTGCCGAAAACAGAACCTCGCCGACAGCGCAGCACCTGCATACAAGTGGCCGCGTTCGATTGCGCGAATAGTGAATCCTGCTTTCAAAGTCCCTCCCGAACGCCCACTCAAGCAAGGAGTTTCCATGAGGAAGGAAAACGGAGGAAAACGGGGACAGACCACATTTTCCGATTGCTTTCTAAACGTGGTCTGTCCCCATTTCCCTTTATTTCCTGGCACGCATCATAGTAAGAAAAAGCTTTCATTTCTAAATATCTAGAGGTACCTGCCCACCGCACATAAGAGGGGTAGAACGCGTATTCGAAGTATTTTTATAAACGTGATCCGCCGCATTAATTTTTGGAGACCACAACTATAACTACAACTGCCAGAATGTCAGACAAACGCCATATTCATCGAGAAGATCGTCAGCAATTTCAAACTGAAACACCTTGTCTGGAAAGCAATCTGATAATACGCGTTTCCAATATCCAGAGAGCTGCTCGGCAAACAAGTGACAAAGACGATAGTCTTCTTCCGACAGACCCACCTTAAACACGGGGCGGTCCGGCGCTTCTTCCCATTTTGAAAAGAACTGATTTATTGAAAAATTATTTCTGTATCGCTCAACGTCTCTACGCAATTCACTTTTTTCCAACACGCCAGCTTCTATCTCGACCAGCCCCTTCAAAGAAAACTTTTGCGTGTCGAACTGCTCAGCGTTAGGCAACCAAAAAACATGGCCTTCAAACTCAATAAAATCAGGAGAAAGCAAACCTAGAACAGAAATGGTTTGCTCCAACGAAACAAGATTTCCTGCATACGAAAAAAACTCCCCGGAACCGATATCCGAAGCAAATAAATTCAATGACTCCTTAGCAATATTACCCCTAAAAATTTTCATCACTTCAACCCCTAAGCTATCCAGAACCGCCTGAGGAACGCTTCCCTCAAAAGCTTTTGTACCATTTCCCTTCCTGGGGAAATAGGTTCCATTCAGTGCCTGGTTCCATTCGAGCAGCTTAATCCGAGAACTCAGCAAATCGTACAGCGCGCGGTCCTAGACGATTAACGGACGATTAACGGGGACAGACCACATTTCCGGAGTATTTCTAAACGTGGTATATCCCCATTTACCTTTTTAAAAAATAAATCCGTCACCTTTAATCTATACGCTCCGCATCAACTAGGGTAAATGGGGACACAAAAAATCGAAAAATGGGAATAGATCTATTTTTTCAAATCTGTCACCTTTATTTCATCTTGAGTCTACCCCCTTAAACTTTATAACCCGCAGACCTCAGCAAAATAAGCACAACCTCATCAAATTTTTCATCAGACATGCCCCTAATCGACCTGATGCTTTTCCAGTGCCATATCGCTGGCAGGACTTTACTATCCAAGCGATCAAACTCCTCTAGAAAGATATTAGCCAATTCATATTTATCTAAATCCGGATCAGTCTCCAACATCATATTCAGCACCAAACTGGGAGATTGCCCCTCCAGGATTCTTGCCAAAAAGCTTCTATTTTCCGAAAGTGACATAAGTAATCCCGCCAATTATTTCAATTTTTTCAACTTTCGTATAGCCATACTTCTGAGATAGCTTTCCAGTCCAAGTATTCAAAGCAGCATTCTCTTTTGACATCCCGCTGGCGATATTCTGTAAATATTGAGTAACGTTGACGCTATCAGTTCCTTCAACCCAAGCACCACGGATCTTATTGACTTGGACGCCTTCGTTGCTGAGGCGTTGCATTGCGCTAGCAAACATATCAGTACCCGATGCATCGTAAAAAGGATGGTCCTTTGCTGCGCGAACTTCAAATCCAAGTACACCTGTTTTATCCACATCGACGACCAAACCGGCAACACCTTCAGGATTGCCATATTTGAGAGTAGTCGATCCATTGTTGCGACTAATCACAAAATCATTGGTAACGTCAACTTTTGGAATAGGCGGATCAATTTTTTCCCCTCCTACTTTTGTGCTACCCGATGTATCGACAACATCTGCGCCGACACCTCGAGGCTCTGTACTCGTATATCTCTGCCAATCCGGATGATAGGGATCCTTTTTCATTTCATCCGAGATTTTTGTTATCGCACCCGTTTGTGTATCCGACGTTTTTTTCAGGATATTCGAAAGTAGGGCATCCGCCTCTTTCGCTTTACCAGCCTTCAGAAGCTCTTCTACCTTTTTGATCCCCTGCGTAACGTCAGAAGCATATTTCTCAACCGGGATAATATTCACTGCGGCAAGGATGTAATCCCAGACACTTTCTGCTTCGTAAAACCCCTTCCCTGACCCTATGTAAGGAAGATGATCCGTGAGGATATCCATGAGCTTATTAGCAATGCTGGTGGATAGCATACGATCAACATCATTATTCATCAAACCGATGCTGTGCAGTTCGCCATCGATGGAATACCTCCACAAATCAGGATCTTGCATCGCAGCCTGAAACTGCTCTTTCGCTTCTGGAGTGTTACGGTGCCGCAAGAGGTCAAGCTCAGCTTTCTTCGACTCAATACGCAGAGTTCTGCAAGCTGGACTGCTCATGTCCGCCTCGCAAGCCGAGTGCAGGGCTTTATCCCTCTCTACATCCAATCTGTTGAGTTCATCTTTTCTCGCGCACGCATCGGCGTTGCCGTCATTACACGCTCGCTCAGCCTCAAATCTCTCGGTATTTTCAGTGTGATTCAAAAAATTGTATTGAGTTGCGTTAGTGGTAATCCATGTCGTTTGTTGCAAAGTGGTGGCATCCGTCTTATCCAGGGCTGTAGCCGCCAAAACCCCAACAATCTGTGACCCCATGAGCAATAGATCAGGATTACCTTTGAACCATTTGTTCATCTCGACAACGAGCGCCTCGTTCGCGCCTGCCGCCAACGCACCAGTCGCAAAATCCCCGCCCGTCATTTCAGACAGCAACCCACCCACTGCAGCATGGATAATGACTTTGCTCGCTGAGCCATCATCAACAACGCCTTGTGTGAGATCACCCACGAGGTTGAAGCTGTACGCAGCCACAGTATTGAAGAGCGCGGTTTGCAGAAGATCCCCAACTTTTGCATCTCCTCCCACGACCTTGGTCACAAGCGCAGAAGTACCTCCTTGAATGATCTGGCTCCCCGCGAACTTGCTTACACCCTCCCATGTCGCCAACGACGGACCGGCATACTTACCATTCTCAAACTTCACGCCGGTGAGTTTGTTCAAGTATTGAGCCATTAACCCGGCCGTCAGTCCGGAAATAACATAACCCTGCAGTGCATCAGACGAAGTAACGTCCGCGAACACAGCCCCAAGATTTCCACCGTTATTGATGAAGCTGGTGGTTGCATTCGTGGCGGCTCCAGTCGCCACAGCAGCAAAAGTTGCGGCCCAGAAAGTCCCCATCCCACTCAAGGCTGTCAGCGCTGCCGGTCCAACCACAGCGGCCATGACGATCGCGACGATCATCTGAGAGGCTGGACCTAATCCCGAGTTTTCGTACTTGAACGACTCGTGAATTTCCTTCACCAACCGCCAATCAACATCACCCCGCGCTTCAGCATCTTTCAGCCACGCCAGTTGCGGGTCAGCCTTGACCATCGTGTCAATGGTCTGGCTGACCGATTGCTGGTTCACATCCTTGATGTCGATCTTCAGACCATCCACGGCCTTGATCACGATGCTGCCGTTGGCAATCATCTGGGTCTGACGCAGGGTTTCGTCGGTGTTGCCGCGACCTTTGGCAGATACCCACGCAGCATTGTTGTTGGTCTTGGTGTGGCTCTCGTCATGGAGGTCTTTAACCCCTTCAAACGTAATCGCCCCGCCACTGTCCAGCGTGATGTTGTTACCACTGTCCAGTTTGGCGACCTGATAAAGCTGATCACCTCCGCTCTTGAGCGTAAGATCGCCGCCCGACTTGATCTCGGAGCCGATGTACTTGATGTCCCTTACCTCGTCCCGCTTCATTTTGAGCTTGCCGAAGCTCCCCTTTTTCTTCTTGTCATAGAGCGAGTAATCAGAATCCTGCGCAGCAAGAATTTCCAGATTATCGCCAGCCACCAGATAGGCTTCATCTCCAGCAGTCACGCGACTGGAAACCACACTCAAATCTTTACCGGCGTCCAGCCTGACGTCACCGCCGGCTGAAATACCGGACATGACCTGGCTGACATGGTCTTCCTGGACGGTGAGTTTCTTGCTCTTGGATAGCGAGTGCTCCTCATCTGCCGCCGATGTGATCAACAGATCTCCGGTTGCCTTGATGGCAACGTCGCGCTTGGCGTCAATCTGACTCGCGATAACACTGATATCGCGTTTGGCATCAGCCTTGAAGTCACGCCCAGCATCAATGTCAGCGCCCAGTTGGGTGATGTCGCTGCTGTTGTGCCGATCGTCATGGAACACACTGTTGGTGACTTGCACCGACGACACGTTAATGTCGCGCCCGGCGTTCAGGACCATGTCCTGGCCGCTTTTCATCACGCCACCGGTGATGTTGATGTCGTTGGCCGCTTTGACGGTCAGGTCATTGACCGCTTCGATCCGCGCCGCGTTATCGGCATAGTCATGATGCTGGGTGCCGAAGCGGGTGCTGTTGTCGGACGAGGTGATGGTGCGTTCGTTGATCACATCCCCGGTGCGAGTGGTCAGGCTTACATCCCGCCCGGTGATAATCCCGCCAGACTTGTTGACGATATTGTTGGTCGCCAACAGATCCAGCCGGTTACCAGCCTCGATCACTCCACTGTTGACCAGATCCTTGCCCGCCGTCGCCGACAGATTATTCGTTGCCTTCAACGTGCCGACGTTATCCAGGTTTTCACCGGCAATCAGCGTCACATCATTACCGGCAATCAACGCCCCGGTCGGGCCGAGGCGGCCATTGGCCTGCGCCAGATAAACCACCGGCACCAGGACTTTTTCGCCATTCACTTCGTGTTCTTCGAGCCAGACGATGTCGTGGGTCAGCGCGGCGACTTGCTGCGAGGTGAGGCCGACGCCTACCGACAGGTTGAGTGCGTCCTTGCTGGCGATGGCGTTGTTCATCAGGTACTTGAACATGCCCTCGTTGGAGGTCTGGCCATCAATGAATGCCTGGCCGGTGCGTGCGGTCACGGCTTGCTGGATCAGGCGTTGTTCGTAGAGGCCTTCGCCGAGACGCTTGGCGCTCTGGTCGGGGTCGTAGCCGAGTTTTTCCAGCAAGTAGTCGGAGCTCATGAACGACTTGAGGTCGGTCAGCACCGGGTTGGTTTCGATCAGGTATTTGTGCGCGTTGGACGGCGCCTTGGTGTCCGGCAGACCGGTGACGCGGGTCACCGGGCGGGTGTCGATCGACTCCATGGCGTCGTTGCCACGGTCTTTCATGCCCGGGCCGGCGGGTTTCACCGGCACGTTGACGTCGACCGTGCTGGCCACGGCCTGCACGATGCTCGGGGTGCGGTGGAACGTATCTACTGCGCGTGTGCTGTCGGAGACTGCGGGCGGCGCGTCAATCAAAAGATTACGCGGGCCGCCGCTGCTGCCGGCTACGACGTGAGCTTCCGTGGCGACGGTTTGCCCACCCACGGTCCAGGTCGGCGCAGGGCCGGTCGTGGCGACCGGCGCGGTATCAGCGGCGCCCTGCCCGCTCAGGCGGAACAGACCGTTTTCCCCGGTTGGCAGGGAGAAGCCTGGCAGGGAAAGTGGGTTTACCTGCTGCTGGGCGAGGTCCGGCGGCAGTTGGCTGTTGATGCGAATAACGGTAGTGCCGGTGTTGCCGACGTTGGTGTTGCCGACCTTGTTGGTGCCTCCGGTCGAGCCGTAGTCTTGGTGGATAACGCTGTTTTCCAGTTCCTTGGCAGCCGTGATCGAAACATTACCACCCGCCTGGATGACTGCATTGCGGCCAGTGTTGGTGCTGGCGGCACCGGTGCTGTCCACGGCGACTTCAGTGACAGACTCCGGTTTGTACTGGGTCAACTGGCCAGGCAGTTCAACCAGATTGTTCGGGTCGTACAGGGAGGGGGTTGTGGTTTCAAAGCCGTAGTTCAGACCTGGTATCGCATTGCCCCATCCACGCAGCTTACTGACGACCGCGCCGGTTTCGCTGTCCTTGAGTGTTACAACGTCAAACCACTCGCCGTCGCGCCCCCCTTCTCTGATACTCGTGGACTTGGGAACGGCCTTACGTATGCTGCCTCCCGCTCCGATGTAATAAACAAACGGAAAATCAGGGTTATTGCGCTGGTTATAAGGCACCACGGCACTGTCAAAGAACCGCTTGGTACCACCGTCAGTCATGCTGAGTACGTAAGTACTTGTGCGTTCGATGGTGCCGCTTTTCGCCCCGATGTTTTTGAGATTGTCAGCGGTGATATTGATATTGCCACCAGCAGCGACGGTGCTTTTGCTATTGAGAAACGTACCGCCCTGGAAAACAAAATCCTTGCCGACATTGAGCACTGCCGAGGCGCTGCTATCAGTGTCCGTACTTTGATAAAACTCTTTGGCCATCAGCGTGAAGACGTAATTGTCACCCTGGCAGTCATTACAAATATTGGCGATATAACCCGAGATCAATTTGCGGTCACCCGACATCACCGGGCCTTCCGTACGGTTCTCGAAAACATCGGCATTGATCTCGAACCCGCCACCGCTCTCCATCGAACCGGAGATGTTGTAGACCCCCGCAGCCCGCGCGGCGCCGCCGTAACCCTTGATCGTCACATTCCCCAACCCGTAGAAGTCACCGTTCTGGTTGGTCAGGTTGCCGACACTTAGCGTCATGTCATTGCCGCTGAAAATCAGCCCACGATCATTGAGCAGTGAAGGCGTGTTGATGTTCAGGTTCTGCGCGGCACCCAGGGTGCCGTAGTTGGTCACGCTGCCGGCATTGACGGTCAGGTCTTCACTGGAGGTGATGCGCCCGGAATTGATGAGTGCCCCGCCCACACTGATGGTCGAGGTCGCACCCGCCGCAAAACTGCCGCCCGCGCCGATGTTCATCTGTGCAGCGGAGAGGTAAGTCCCGCGCTGGCTCGACAGTCGGCCATTACCTCTGTAGCCACCGCTCAATTGCATGTCGATCAAGCCATCACTGGCGATCAAGCCGTCGTTGGTCCAGTTACCGCCACGCACCTGCAACACATCCGAGGCCAGCAGCTTGCCGCTGGCACTCTGGCTGAACTGTCGAACATTGACGTTCAACCGCCCGGCCTGAATCACGCTGGAGTTGTTCCAGGTATCGGCATTGAGTTCCAGCAGCCCACCGGTGGTGATGCTGCCACCCGCACCGATCACATTGGCCGTGGAAATTTCGAACTTGCCGCGGCCGACGTGGTTGAGCTGCCCGCCGTCATTGAGGAAGCTGCCGACGCTGACGGTCATGTCGGTGTTGGCGGTTTCCAGCACGCCGTTGCGGTTGTCGAGTTGGCCGCCGATCTGGAAGTCGGTCTTGCCCCAGTTGCCCAGCGAACGCAGGCGGCCATTCTGGTTGTTGACGCTGGCCGCTTTGACGCTGAGTTGCGTGTTGCTTTCGATGACGCCCGCGACGTTGCTCAGTGCGCCGCTAAGGCCGAAGTCGATGCGCTCGCCGGCAATCTGCCCGGCGCCGTTGTCCAGGCTGGTGCCGCTGACGCTCACCAGACCTTTGGCATAAAGCACACCGTTGCGGTTATCGAATCCCGCTGTGGTGATGTTCGCATCTGTCGCTTGCGCGGAGATTCGTCCGCCGTTGTTGTCCAGCCCCGCCAATGCCGTCAGCTTCAGACCCTGCGCCTGAATAATGCCGCCCTGACGGTTGTTGTTGAGGTCGTAGCCATTGCGCAGCACCCCCACCGTACGCGCTTCGAGCGCACCCTTGATGCTGGACAGGATGCCGCCGCGGTTATCGATGTTGGCGGCGTTGACGCTCACATCACCGTTTTGCGCGATGACTTTGCCGCTCTGGTTATCGAGGTCGCCGTTGACATCCAGGGTCAGGCCGTTTTCACTTTGCAGCGCGCCTTTGCCGTTATTCAGGCTCGCCGCCTTCAGTTGCAGGGCGGCGTTCTGGCTGTAGATCAAGCCGTCAGCGTTGTTGCGTACCGCGCCGCTGGCGGTGATCTGCAACAGATCCCTGGCGGCGATGGTGCCCTTGTTGCTGTTGTCCAGCGACCCGGTCGAAAGCTCCAGATTCTTCTGGCTGGCGATCTGGCCGTTCTGGTTGCTCAGGTCGGTCACGCCCTTGATCAGCACGGGTCCCGCGCCAGCCAGTCGGCCAGCGTTGTTGTTGAGGTCGCCGCTGAGGTTGAGGGTGATCGCGTCGTTGCTGGCGATCTGGCCGCCACTGTTGTCCAGTCGCGAAACCGTGGCGGTGATTGCTTGCTGCGCATTGATCGCGCCGCCGACGTTGGTCAGCGCCATGCTGACCAGATCCAGCGCCGCATCACTGGCGATCAAACCGCCCTGATTGTTATTGAGCGCACCACTCAGCGTCAGGCTCTGCCCTGCTCCGCTGCTCAGAATGCCTTTGTTGCTGTTATCGAGGCTGCCGGCCTTAACCGTCAGGCTGCCATCGGCAACCAGTGCGCCGGCACCGCTGTTGAGCAACGCGTCTTTGAGATCGACCGCGACATCGCCGAGCTTGCTGGAAAGTGTGCCGCTGTCGCGGTTGTCGAGGCTGTCGCCGCTGACACTCAATCCCTGCCAGCCGGACAGCAAGCCCTTCTGGTTGGTAAGCGAGGTGCCACGCAGCAACAGTTTTTCGCCGCTGATCAACTTGCCGGCGCTGTTGTTCACGGCCCGGGCGATGACGTCAAAACTCAGATTGCTGGAGATCTCGCCGCGCTGGTTATTCAGGTCGCGCAGACGCTTGAGGGTCAGCGGGCCTTTGGCGGTGAGCAGACCGTTCTGGTTGTCGAGATCACCGTTAGCCAGGTCCAGCGTAACGGCTTGGTCGCCCAACAGGCGTCCACCGTTCTGGGTCAACGAAGTCAGGGTGAGACCGATGTCACCGGCCGCGGAGACTTCACCGCCATTACTGGAATCCAGACCGGTCGCGGTCAGTGTCAGGTTGCCCTTGCTGTTGATCAAACCCTTGTCGCGGTTGTTCAGCGCCATCGCATTGAGCGTGACCGCGCTGACACCCAGCAGTGTGCCGCTCTGGTTGTTCAGGTCGGCGCTGCTGATGTTCAGCGCCTGTGCGGCACTGATCAAACCGCTCGCATCGTTGCGCAGCAGGCCATCGACCGTGAGTTCAAGATCGCCACGGCTGACCAGGCTGCCGCCGCTGTTGTTCAGGCTGCCAGCCCGCACATCGATCGACGCCGCGCCGATCAGGCCTTTGACGTTGTCCAGCGCGTTGGCGATGCGCACAGTCAGGCCTTGATTGCTCAGAAGCTTGCCGTTGCTGTTGTCCAGGCTGTCAGCGCTCAGGATGAACGCTTCAGTGCTGGAGATCGTGCCGCCCTGGTTGTTGACGCCGTTGAGCTGCTTGAGCAATAGCGTGCCGGGCGCACTGATCACGCCGTTGATGTTGTTCAACTGGCCGTGGTTCAGGTCCAGGCTCAGGCGCGTGCTGCTGAGCAGCTTGCCGCCCTGTTGATCGAAGCCCGTCACCGACGCGGTCAGTGCGCCCTGGCTGCCGATGCTGCCGGCATCGCTGTTGGTGACCTGGCCGGCGACGAGATCGAGCGTGTCGGCGCTGCTCAGCGAACCGCTGCTGTTATCGAAGTCACCGGTCGTGACCGTGACCGCGCCTTTGCCGCTGACGGTGCCCTTCTGCCGGTTATCGAGGCCGGTACTTTTCAGCACGAGGGCGCCATCGGTGACGATCCGGCCGCTCTGGTTATCGACGTTGCCGCTGCTGTCGAGGGTCAGATCCGCCGCGCTGGACAGGCTGCCACCGGTGTTGCTCAGTTGCGCAGTATTGACGGTCAGCGCGCCTTCGCTGCTGACTTTGCCGAGCTGGTTGGTGAAGTCGCCGCTGAGGTTCAGCAGCATGTCCTGCTGGCTGAGCAATTCACCGCCGCTGTTGTCCAGCGTACGTCCTTGCAGCTTCAACAACGTGCCCGCATCGATCAGGCCTTTGTTGCGATTGAGCAACTGATCGACCGTGAGCGTCAGTGCCTTGCTGGTGAAGACCTTGCCGCCATCGCTGTTATCGAGTTTTTTGCCGGTAAGCAGCAGATCGCTGTTGGTGGTGATTTCACCGCCACGGTTGTCCAGTTCATCGACCGTCAGGGTCATCGCCTTGGTCGAACCGAGTAGGCCGCCCTGACGGTTGTCGAGGCTGGCGGCGCTCAGTTTGAGCACACCGGTGGCGATCAATTGACCGTCCTGGTTGTTCAGGCTTTTTACCTGAACGGATGCATCGGATTTGCCGGCAATGCTGCCCTGCTGATTGACAAGCGTATCGGCGGTCAGCGTCAGTTCCCCATCAGCGACGAGTGTGCCGGACTGGTTATTCAACGTCTTGTCGGTGGTCAGCACCAGTGGGCCACGACTACTGATCAAGCCATCCTGGTTGTCGAGGCTCACGGAATGGCTGTCGAGTGCCGCCGCAGAAATAACGCCTTTGAGATTATTCAGCGCTTGAGCAATGCGCAGTGTCAGCCCTTGCTGGCTGATCAGCTTGCCGCTGCTGTTGTCCAGGTCATTGGCGGCGAGGGTGAATGCTTGCTGGCTGGAGATCTCGCCGTTCTGGTTGTTCACCCCATTGAGATTTTTCAGCAGCAGTGCGCCGGGGGCGTTGATCAAACCGTTCTGGTTGTTCAACTGACCGTTGTTCAGATCAAGGGTCAGGTTTGCCTTGCTGAACAGCTCGCCACCCTGCTGATCCAGCCCGGTGACCGATACGTCCAGCGCTTGCTGGCTGGCAATCCGGCCAGTGGCGTTGTTGACCTGAGCGGCCTTGAGCGTCAGAGACGCCTCGCTGGTGAGTTTGCCGTCCAAGCTGTTATCGAAGTCGCCGGTATCGACATGACTTGCGCCTTTGGCGCTGATCAAACCTTTCTGGCTGTTATCGAGGTTGGCGCTAGTCAGGGTCAACGTGTTGTCGGTGCCGATCGAACCCGCCCGATTGAGTACCAGGCCACGGCTGGTTATCGACAAGACTCCGGCTGTGCTCAGGCTACCGGCGCTGTTGTCGAGCCGGCCGACAGTGGCCGTCAGCGCGCCCTCGCTGCTGAGAGTGCCTTGCGCGTTGATGAGGGCATCGTCGAGGGTAATCACCAGGCCATTGAGGCTGTTGAAGCGACCGCCGCTGTTATCCAGGCTGCTGCCGGTCAGGGTGGTTGTGCCCTTGGCGCTGATCAGGCCTTTATTCAGGTTGATCAGTTTCGCCACGGTCAGGCCCAGGTCGCTGCCGGCCAATAGCTTGCCGCCGTCGCTGTTGTCCAGGCGCTGGCCCTTGATGTTCAGCAGCAGGCTGCTGGAGAGTTCGCCGTTGCGGTTGTCGATCTCGTCGACCGCCAGGGTCAGCGCTTTTGTGCTGCCGACCAGACCGCCATTGCGGTTGTCGAGGGTCTTGCCGGTCAGGCTCAGGTTGCCCTGAGCGACCAGCGCACCACCCTGCTGTTGCAGCAAGCCGATAGTCGCCGTCAGATCGCTCTGGCTGGAGATCCGACCTGCTGCGTTTTGCACTTCGCCGGCCTTGAGGCCGACCGGGCCGACCGCACTGATCAATCCGCCGCTGTTGTCCAGACGTGTACCGGCGTAAGCGATACCGGCCTTGCCGGTGATCTGGCCCTTGTCGCGGTTGTCCAGGCGGTCGACGTTGAGCGTCAGTTGCTGATCGGCCTGGATCACGCCAGCACGGTTATCCGCGCTATCGCTGCGCAGTGCCAGCGTCGTTTTGCCGATGACTTTGCCGTCGCGGTTGTCGAGGCTGCCGGTTTGCGCATCGATGGCGCCCTTGGCGGTGATCTCGCCTTTGTTGCGGTTGTCGAGTGAGCCGCGCAGACGCACGGTCATGCCGCCGTCACTGACCAGCACACCGCCATCGCGGTTATCCAGGCTGGCCGCCTGCAGACTCAACAACTGGCCGGAGCCGAGCACCCCGTCACGGTTGTCCAGCGCGCCGCTGAGGTCGATATTCAGCCCCAGATCGCCGAGGATCTGACCGCTGCGGTTATTCACCGTTGCCGCGTTGAGCCGGGTGACGCCGCTGCTGGAAATCTCGCCGTTGCGGTTGTCCAGCTGACCGAAACTACCGGTCAGGTTGCCCGAGCTATGGATCACCCCTTGAGTGTTGAATAGCTGATTGGCGGTGACGTTCAGCGTCGCGTTGCCGAGCACGCGCCCCGCATTGCGGTTGTCCAGTGTGCCGGCGTTGACCGTCGCGCTCTGGCCGCTCAGCGTACCGCCCTGGTTGTTCAGGGTTTGTGCGGTGCTGACGGTGAGACTGCGGCTCGCCACCAGACTCTTGCCAGTGTTGTCGAGGTTCTGGGCATTCAGGCTCAAATCACCGCTGGCGTTGCGACTGCCATCGGCGTTGACCCCGGCTTCGATGACGCCGCCGTTGGTCAATTGCCCGCCGGCACTCAGGGATACGCTGTCGCGTGCAGCGAGGGTTTGCCGGTTGCTCAGGTTACCCTGGGTTTGCACGTTCAGCGCCGTGCCGGCGTAAACCGCACCTTGCGCATCGAGACTGGCCGCCTTGACGTTGACCGCGCCGGTCGCCGAGGTCTCGGCGAGGCTCAATTGACCGTTGGCATCGAGCTGGATATCGCCACCGCTGGCGATCAGTTTGCCGTCAAGCTTCACCCCGACCCCGGCCTCGGTACCGACCAGTTTGATTGCCCCGGCATACATGCCGCCGAGTGCCGAGGAGTCGATTGCCAGTTGCGGTTTGGCGCTGCCATCGTCGGCGCGGGCCGTGGCGTTCAGGGTTTGTGCATTGACGTCGTTGCGCCCGGCAACGATGGTCAGGTTCTGTGCCTGCAGTTGCGCGTTGATTTTCGCGCTGCGGGTGATGATTTCGAAGCGGTCAACGTTGCTCGCGTTGAGCCCTGCGCCTTCGATGGCGACACTGCCCTGATCGACCTGGAAGCGATCCAGACGGCCGTTATCCAGCACCGGTTTGCCGGTGCTCAACGTCACGCGCGGTGCGTTGATGAAGCCGCAGCCATTACAGGTGATGCCATACGGGTTGGCGACGATCACTCGCGCCGACTGCCCCGCCACTTCGGTGTAACCGCGCAACTGGCTCGGGTTGGCACTGATGACTTCGTTGAGAATCGTCTGTGCCGCTCCGCTGTATTTCAGGTTCGGGTTGTCAACGATATGCCCGCCCAGTTGCGTGACAGTATTCTGCGTCGAGCCGTTGTTGAGGATCAGCCCCTGCGCGCCGACGTTGTAATCGTGAAACTGGTTATGCGACAGCCCGCTGCCGTTGGGCGTAGCGATGTTGATGATCGGCACGCCATTGCCGGCCCGATCCAGCGAGGTGTTCGGGTTGGCCACCACAATGCCGTCGGCCTGTGCCCACATCGGCTGCCAGAACATGACGTTCGCCAGCAGGAACGCCAGTCCGCGTTTGGGCATGCCCAGGAACGACTCACGGTTTTTCACGGCCGCAGAAGGCTGGCCTGCAAGGAAGGCGAACTGGCGAACATCCATGTCGATGATCTCGAAAAGTGGTTATCAGATGAAAAAGTCGAGGCGGAAATAGATCGGCGCTTCACGCTCGGTCAGCACGTCCGGGCGTTCCAGGGAATGGGCAAAGGTCACGCTGGCGGCCACGTGTTCACCACGGGCGAACAGTTCCAGCGAGTTGCTCGACATGCGCCCGTGCTGATCGCCGTTGTAACGATCGCCGCGAATCACGCCCTGGTCGTAGCCGAGGCTGGTGCCGTATTCGGCGAACACCGGGCGCAGCCACTCGGCGCTGACCGGACGGCTCCAGCGCAGGTCGTTGCGCCAGTAACCGCCGCTGTCGCCAGACAGCGATTGATCCTTGTAACCACGGATCGACGACAGCCCGCCGAGGCTGGTGCGTTGTGAACTGAACAGCACGTCCTCGCTGCGCTGGCCGGTCATCAGGCTGCTGAAGCTGAAGGATTCCCCCCACACCTTGAACGGTTGCAGGTAGCTCAGGGTCGCGGTGTATTTGCGGTAGCGCGCATCCGGTTCACCCGGGCCTGGATCGTGGCTGCCCTGCGCATCGAACGCGCCGATGCCTTCTTGCATGCCGGCGTCGAAGTTGACGAAGGCGCTGCCGATGCGGCGACCGTGGTTGAAACCGAACTGCGCTTCGCTGATGCGGTTGCTACTGAGCTTGAGCTTGCTGTCTTCGATGTAGTTGTTGGTGCGCAGGTAGGACAGGCCGGCGCTGAGCGAGGTCTTGCTCACCGAGTCGCGATGGATTACCCGTTCGGCGCGCAGCTGATGGTTTTCGCTGTCGCCGGTCTGCTTGAAGTTGTAGCCATTGGCGGCGATCTGCGAGCGGTAGTCACTCTGGCTGTAGGTGTAACTGAAATTCCACCAGCCCCACGGCAGGTTGTAATTAAGCATGGCGTTGCTGGAGGTGTGCTGGTGGTCGGTCATTGCATCGTGACCACCGCGCAGGCTCAACTGGTCGGCCAGGCCCAGCGGGCTGTCCCAATCGAAGGTCGTGCCCCACTGCTGTTCACCGGTGCTGCGCTGGCCGTCGTTGCTGCGCGACAGCCCGGCACGCCAGGGTTTCTGTGGGGTGTTGGTGACCAGCACTTCGCTGCCGCCGACGTTCTTGCCCGGCGCCAGCTCCATCTTTGCCTGATTGGACGGCAGGCGATTGAGCTGATCGACCATCTGCTCGATCTCGCGCAGGTTGACCAGCTCGCCGGCCTTGCCGGGAAATGCCATGGCCAGTTCACGCTCCGACAGCTTGCTGTTCTCGGCGCCTTTCATGCCTTCGAGCTTGCCTTCGACCACCAGCACTTTCAGATGACCACCCGACAAATCCTGCTGCGGCAGGTAAGCACGGCTGGTGACCAAGCCTTTCTCGATGTAATGGTCGGTGATGACTTTCAGCAGCTCGTTGAGCTGCGGTACACCGAGGCACTGGTCGATGTAGGGCTTGAGCAGACGGGTTTTGTCGCTGTCGGACAGACTGTCGGCGCCCTTGAGCTCGATGTCCTTGATCGGGAAGCAACGGGTATCGGCAGGCGCTGCCGGTTGTGCGGGCTTGGCCTCCTTGCCCGGGAGATCCTTGAGTTCTTCGAGACGCCGCTGCTGCTCTTCGAGCAGGCGATTCTGGCGTTCGCGAATCAGGTCGGTTTCACCGGGGGTGGGTGCAGCGAAGGCAATTTGAAGCGGAGACAGGCACAGCAACGCTACGCACAACCTCGCCGCGAGGGCGGGTGAGGACATGTTCGATCCCTCGATACGGAAAATGACATCAAAATAGTGGCGCGATATTAGATGGCCATCATTTTGACGTCAAACTATCGTTTCGACCGTTTGTCGGGTTTGTATCAGCGTTTGAACAATCGGCGCTCCCGCCGTTTTCCCGGTATCAAAAGACCATTTCCGACAGCGCAGCACCTGCATACAAGTGGCCGCGTTCGATTGCGCGGATAGTGAATCCTGCTTTCAAAGTCCCTCCCGAACGCCCACTCAAGCAAGGAGTTTCCATGAGCACATTCACTACCGATGACGGCACCGCGATCTATTTCAAGGACTGGGGTAGCGGCAAGCCCGTGCTGTTCAGCCATGGCTGGCCGCTGGATGCCGACATGTGGGAATACCAGATGGAGTATCTGAGCAGTCGCGGCTACCGCACGATTGCCTTTGACCGCCGTGGTTTCGGGCGCTCCGATCAACCGTGGAACGGTTACGACTACGACACCTTCGCCGATGACATCGCGCAACTGATCCAGCACCTCGACCTGCGCGACGTGACGCTGGTGGGCTTCTCCATGGGCGGCGGCGACGTCAGCCGCTACATCGCGCGTCACGGCACCGAACGCGTTGCCGGTCTGGTGCTGCTGGGCGCAGTGACACCGCTATTCGGCAAGAAGGCCGACTACCCGCAAGGCGTCGACACCTCGGTGTTCGACGGGATCAAGGCCGGCCTGCTCAAGGATCGTGCGCAGTTCATCGCTGATTTCGCCGCGCCGTTCTATGGCACCAATCAGGGCCAGAAAGTCTCCGACGGCGTGCTCACGCAAACCCTCAACGTCGCCCTGCTGGCTTCGCTGAAAGGCACCGTGGACTGCGTCACCGCGTTCTCCGAAACCGACTTCCGCCCGGACATGGCCAAGATTGATGTGCCGACCCTGGTGATCCACGGCGACGGCGATCAGATCGTGCCGTTCGAAACCACCGGCAAGCAGGCCGCCGCGCTGATCAAGGGCGCCGAGCTGAAAGTCTACGCCGGCGCACCGCACGGTTTTGCGGTGACGCACACCGAGGCGCTGAACGAAGACCTGCTGGCCTTCCTCAACCGCTGAAAACGCTGCGCTGACCGGGCGCAATCCCGGTCAGCGCACGTTGCGATACAGCATCAGCCGCGCACTCTCGTGCAGCCCCCGCGTCAACTCAACCAGACGCTGGAACTCCTGCGGATTTTGCTCGGCGACGTTATCCAGCGGCGTCTTCGATGCCAGGTCATGCAGCGTCGGTGAACTGCCGTCATGCTGCATCTGCAGCAGGAAATCCTGCGTCACCCCGCCAATCAACGGGAACGTCCCTTCGCGCAACACCAGCGGCACCACACGCTCACCTTCCGGCGCCGGTTGCTGGACATCGCGGCCCATCGCACCGTTACGGAACGGCACGCCGGCCATCCCCGCCACCGTCGGCAACAGGTCCGCCAGCCCCACCGCTTCGTCGATGACCTTGGGCGCGAGCAGCCCCGGCGCGTAAATCAGCATCGGCACGTGATTGCTTTCCAGGCCCAATTGTTCGAACGCCGGCGGCATGTGCGGGATCTGGCTGATGCGCGTGTTGTGGTCGCCGAAGAACACAAAAATCGTGTTGTCGTAATAGCCGCCGGCCTTGGCCAGTTCCATCAACTTGCCGATGTTGAAATCCAGCAAGCGCACCGCGTTGTACTGCTCGACGCTGCGCGAACCGGCGGCCTGCACCTGTTCCAGCGACAGGTTGCTGATCTGAAAGCCGTCATTGTCCTTGGGGATGGTGAACGGCCGATGGTTGCCCGAGGTTTGCACATAGGCAAAGAACGGTCGGTCCTTCGGCAAGTCGCGCAGGATGCGGTCGCTCTCCTTGAACAGATCCAGATCGGAAATCCCCCACACGTCCACCAGCGGCGAACGCCAGTCACTTTCCTGATACAGGCGCACGCCCTCGATGCTCTGCTGGATCAGCGCATTGATATTGGCCCAGCCGGCATTGCCGCCAATCATGTAGAGCTTCTGGTAATCGGTGAAGGCATTGATCAACGTGTGCTGACGTGTGATCAGCGGATGACGGGTGGCGGTCTCGCGGCGCGTCACGTCGGGAACGCCGGTGATGCTCGCCCACACGGTTTTCGCGGTACCGGTGACCGGCACATAGAAGTGCTTGAAGAACCAGCTGCGGGCCGCCAGTTGGTCGAGGTTCGGCGTCGGGTTCAGCGGATTGCCGTAGGCGCCGACGGCGCTGGTGCCCAGTGATTCGAGCATGACGAACATCACGTTCGGCGTGCCCTTCACCTGATACGGCTGCACGCCTTGCTGGCGTTCGAACGTCAGGCTTTGCGCATTCGGCTGGTCCACACCCAGATACCGCGCCACCACCGGGTAATGCTCACGCACCTGCGCCTCATCGAACTGCGCCTGCCCGGCCTTAAGCGTGTCATAGAGGAACAGCACCGGGTTCAGGCCCACGGCGGCGATTTGCCCGTTGCCGGAAAAAAACGCATCGCTCCAGCGCAGCGGCACCGGGTTTTCCAGGTTGAGATTTTCCACCCGGCCGAGCAACGCCAGCAGCACCGCGACCACGCCGAAACCTGTACCCAGTGCCAGCGAGGTACGCCGGATGACCTTGGGTTCACGGGCCAGGGTCCGGCGTTCCAGTGTTACAAATCCGTAGAACCATAGGCCCAGCGTCGCCAACCAGCCGAGGCCGATCCACAGCACCGGATAGGTTTCCCAGACCATCTGCTGCGAGATCTGCGCATCCTCCAGATAACGCAGCACCGTGGCATTGATCCGTACACCGAGGTAGGCGTAGTGGCCAAAATCGATGATGTACAGCAGGCCCACCGCACCGAGCGCCAGCAGCCAGTAAACCCGCACCAGCATGCGCAATCCGGGCAGCCGCGTGAGGTTCCAGCGCGGCAGCCAGGCCAGCAGCGCCAGCGGCAATATCAGCAACACCGCGAGGCGCAGATCGAAGCGCAAGCCGATGCTCAGGGTTTCACGCAACGCCGGGTTATCGACGAACTCGCTGGGCGCGATCCCGGAAAACCCCAGCACAAACACCAGTCTGAGCACGGCAAACAACAAGAACGCCAAACCTGCCGCACCCACGCCGTAGCGCAGGCGTCGCGATTGCAACCAGCCCATCATTGACCTCTGTGTCGTTGGTTCAGATAGAAGATGTCGGGATCGCCGGGGCCGGTCGCAGCAGACGCCAGACCTCGCGCAGGCACAGCGTCGCCCCCGCCACCAGGCAGTAACCCACCAGCAGCGGGTCGATCAGGTAATCCCAATAGTTTTCCGAGGCCTTGAGCCGCAGCGCAAAGGCCAGCGTACCCAGCGCGAGCATCGACACCGCCAGCGTGTTGCGCAGCCACAACAACCCCAGGGTCAGCAGCCCCATACAGAGGATCAGCGGCCGGGGGTTGAAGCCCCAACGGTAGGGATCGACATACGTCAGGCCCATCGTCGCCGGGTACAACAGCGCGGCCAGTGCGATGAACAGCACCAACACTTGAACCCGCGCCGACAGCGTTTGCTTCTTGACCACGCCGAGCCGGACCAGGCTGGCCCAGCCGAGCAACACCAGCGTGGTGATCGCCAGATCGTCGGTGAAACTGCGCACGTAGGCCGCCAAAGGCAGATCGTTGAGCGGAATGAAACTGACCGCCGCCAGCACCGGCAGCAGCCATGGGCGCCAGCGTTGCGTGCAGTGCAGCGAACCCAGCAGGACAAAGCCGAGCAGGATGAAGGTCAAATGGGCTTGCCAGAGAAACAACATCACAGGCGCTCCGCCAGCCACGCTTCATTGAAGCTGACATGTTTGATGAAGGTGTTATTCCACGAATACACCAGGTGATAGAGGCCGTCGCTGCCGCGACTGAAGTACGGGTATTCGTACTCGAAATCACAGCCCTGCGGCTTGCACACCCGGTAGTCCAGATTGCTCAGGAAGCGCTCCTCCAGCGGCAGGCGCCGGGCACCGCTGGAGGCGCGAAAGCCTTCGCCGATGATCGCCTTGTAGGCTTCGGGAGCGAACGGCTGGCCGAGCGGATCGGGCGACTGATCGAGTTCGATCACGTTGCGCCAGTCGTTCAGGTTGGCATCGGTGCCATACAGGCTGAGCTTGAAGCGCCCGTCCTGCAGATCGTTCAGTGCCACCAGCAAGCCGTTGTCGTCGGTGCCGACTGCCGCCAGCGACGAATTGGGGTTGGCCGGTTCCAGCGGATACGGCTCGCTCCAGGTCTGCCCGGCGTCCTCGGTGCGGCTGGCCAGCACCCGATGATGGGTCTCGCCCGCATAACGCAGCATCGCCACGGCACGTCGCCCGTCCAGCGGCACAATGGTCGGCTGCAACGAATGCTTGCCACGGCTGATGCGGAATTTGTCGATCACCGCCCCGTCCGCGCTCAGGTACAGATACTCGGCGAACTTGCCCATGAACTCGTGGTACACCGGCAGGCCGATCGAGCCATCGGCATGGAACACCGGCGCCGCGCGCACCAGCGTGCTGATGTTGAAAAACGGCGAAGTGACCAACTGCCGTGGCGCCGTCCAGTTGCGCCCGAAATCATCCGAGACCATCACATTGATCGCGCTGGTGGCCCAGCCGCCCACGGACACCGACACATAAAACATCCACAGGCGCTGATCCGGCGCGAGGGCGATCACCGGGTTGCCCAGTTTGCGGATGTAGCGGCGGGTGCCATCGCGAGTCGATTCGCGGGTGGCGAGCACCTGCTCGGCACCCCACTCCGCGGTGTCGGCGTCGTACCGTGCGGTGCGAATCTGCACGTCGGCCGCACCCTCTCGGGAACCGGCAAACCACACCGCCATCAGGTCGCCGCCCGGCAGCGCGGTGACCGACGACGAGTGCACGAAATCATTCAGTTTTGATGAGACGAAGCGGCTGCTGTACACCGGTTCCGGTGCCTGCAACGACGCATCGACCGGCGGCGTCGTCACGGCAAACGGCGCCAGCACATGGGCCGGATGACTGCGCCAGGCGCTCCAGAAAATCAGGCACACGGCCAGTCCGCCAAGGGTCAGTTTCAAGCGATAGGACAACGCACGCATAGTGGACTCACGGCAAGAACAGGAGGGAGGGCATCGGCAACACATCCCTGTCAGCGCGTCGGGTCGTCCGGCAAGCGGCGACGGCGTCCGGTGAGCATCGACAACGGCAAGTTGTCGCGAACCAGAAAACTTTCGAACACCGCAGCGGCGATGTGCAGACCCACCAGCACCAACAAGACGTCGGTAGCCGTTTCGTGCACCTGCAACGGCCAGTCGGCGCCCCACAAGGCGTCGACCTCTTCCATGGCCCAGCCGCTCAAACCGGCAATCAACATCGCCAGCAACATCAGAAGCATCACTAGCGCGCCAATCGGCGAATGCCCGAGGCGATGCTCGGGCCGTCCGGCAATCAGTGATCGCCCATGGGCGATCAGCCGCGTCGGTGTCGGCCAGAAATCCGCCCAGCGCGCACTGCGCGGCCCGACGAATCCCCACACCACGCGCACCAGCAGCCAGGCCATGGCGTAATAGCCGAGCCAGACATGCCAGTCGTCACCGGCTTCATTGAAGAAGTAGTTGGCGACGAAGACGCCCGCGATGGACAGATGAAACAGCCGCACCACGGGGTCCCACAGGCGCAGGGACGCGCTTGGCATCAGCCCTTGATCTCGGTTTTCACCGCTTTGCCGCTGACCGGGTCGTGGTAGATCTCGATCTTGCGCTTGTCTTTGTCGAAGCCGTAGATCTCATAGCAGTTGCCGTCGGTAACCTTGAACTTGCTGATCTCGTAGCCCTGGGCCTTGAGCTGCTCCTGAAAGGCTTTCTGGTCTTGCCATTGCGAACGTTCGGCGGTGGTGCATTGCGGGCCGGCGACGGCCAACGGGCTGGCAACGATCAGGGACAACAGCAGAAGTTTGCGCATGGAAAACACTCTCGCTCGATGAGGAAGGCCTCACTGTGCAAAAGCAACCTTAGTGAAAGCTTAGTTGGCAACGAGTCGTTACATCTTTCCCGTCGGGTGAACTGCCACAGCCCCTCGCACAGCGGCATGATGCCGCCGGTCACCCGCCCTGTTTCCTCAAGAGACTCCGTTATGCGCCTATTGCTGGTCGAAGATGATCGCGCCCTCGGTCAAGGCATTCGTGTTGCCCTCGGCAGCGAAGGCTACACCCTCGACTGGTTGCAGGACGGGGTCAGCGCCTTGCATGCCCTGCGCAGCGAAAGCTTCGATCTGCTGCTGCTCGACCTCGGCCTGCCGCGCCTCGATGGCCTGGCCCTGCTGCAACGCCTGCGCGGCGAACAACAGGATCTGCCGGTGCTGATCCTCACCGCCCGCGACGGCACCGCCGAACGCATCGCCGGGCTGGACGCAGGGGCCGACGACTACCTGATCAAACCGTTTGACGTCGATGAATTGAAAGCCCGCATCCGCGCCTTGCTGCGCCGCAGCCAGGGCCGTGCGCAACCGGTGCTGGAGCATGCCGGGGTGTGTCTCGACCCGGTCACGCAACAAGTCAGCTGGCACGGCAACGACGTGGTGGTCACCCCCATGGAATATCAACTGCTGCACCAACTGCTGGCCCGTCCCGGCAAGGTCGTCACCCGCGAACGCCTGTCCCGGGCGCTGTATGGCTGGCAGGAACGGGTCGAGAGCAACACCCTCGAAGTGCTGATCCACAACCTGCGCAAAAAGCTTTCGACCGAGTTGATCCGCACCGTGCGCGGTGTCGGTTATGTGCTGGAGCTCAAGCCATGATTTCCATTCGTGCGCGAATTCTGGTGCCGGTGCTGATTTTGGTATTGATCGGCGACGTCCTGATCAGTTGGCTGGTGCTGCGCGACAGCCACCACGAAATCGAAGAAGTCTACGATGCCCAACTGGCGCAAAGTGCCCGTCTGCTGCAAGGCGTGCTGGCCCAGCGTGCGCCGGGCGACAACGACTGGACCCGGCTCTATCAGGCGTTCGATGCAGCCATGAGCCGGGTCGGTGATGGCGAGGCCGCGCACCCTTACGAAACTCGTCTGACCTTTCAGGTCTGGCGCAGCGACGGGCAGTTGCTGGTGCGCTCGGCCGAAGCACCGGAGCTCGCCGCACCGCCAACCACTCTCGGCTCGCATGACCTGATGGAAAATGGCCGCGACTGGTGCGCGTTCCTGCTCAAGGACCCGCAACAAGGGCTGTTGATCTGGGTCGGCGAGCGCGACGATATCCGCCAGGACCTGATCGAGCGCATCGTCGGCCACACCCTGTGGCCGAGCCTGATCGGCGTACCGCTGCTGGCCGCGCTGATCTGGCTGAACATCGGCTGGGGCCTGCAGCCGTTGCGCGCGATGGCGCAGAGCATTCGCGGACGTGACACCGAAACCCTGAAACCGCTGCACCTCAGCCCCCTGCCGCATGATCTGGAGCCGATGCAAACCGCGCTCAATCGTCTGTTGCAGCAGATCGACAACCTGCTGGCCCGGGAACGCCGCTTCATCGCCGATGCGGCCCATGAGCTGCGCACGCCGCTGGCGATCCTGCGGATCCACGCGCAAAACGCACAACTGGCCGCGACCCCGCAACAGCGCGAAGAAGCCCTGGAGTTTCTGGTCAGCGCAGTGGATCGGGCGACGCGCATCGCCAGTCAGTTGCTGACCATGGCGCGGATCGAACCGCGCCTGGCGCATCCCGAAACCAGCGCCGTGGACCTGACCGAACTGGTCCGCGAAGAACTCGCCGAACTGGCGCCGCTGGCCCTGGAAAAAGACGTCGAACTGATCCTCGACAGCGACCACCACTGCCCGGTCGAAACCGATCCGGTGGCCCTCGCCATCGCCCTGCAAAACCTGGTGACCAATGCGCTGAACTTCGCCCCGCCCGGCAGCGAGGTGCGGGTTCAGGTGCAACCGCAGGCCGGCGGCGCGGTGTACATCAGCGTCGAGGACGCCGGGCCCGGGATCAACGAATTGGAGTACGCGCGGTTGTTCGAGCGTTTCTACAGCCACGGCCATGGCAATGGCGCCGGGCTGGGGCTGGCGATCGTGCAGATGATCGTCAGCAAGATCGGCAGCACGCTGCAGCTGTACAACCGGCCGCAGGGTGGATTGTGCGCGCAGTTGCGGATCAATGAGGCCCCCTTGGCTTAGCGCTGCTCTCTCAGGTCAGATTCGCTGTGGCGAGGGAGCTTGCTCCCGCTGGACTGCGCAGCAGGGCTTCTGCTGTTCGGCAAAAAAAGGGCCGCTGCGCGACCCGGCGGGAGCAAGCTCCCTCGCCACAGAGATTTGCTCTTTTTCGATGGCCTCGGCGCTTTTGACAAAATTTTCATGTTGGCCCCCATAAGATCCGCAGCCTCGTTGGGGAGTAGCCTGTTTCCGAGTTCCTCGGAAGCGTTCGTATCAACATTCTCGGCAACATGCCGTGGTGCGAACACCTTTTGGTTGGTGAGACCGACGACACATCCATGCCTAAAGTCGGGCGTGTGGTTGTGTCGTTGACTCATAGCCCGACTGGAAGTGTGCCCCCGTGAATCCTGTTTCCCTCATATTCCTCGCCCTGGCCATGTCCACGGACGCGTTCGCCGCGGCCATCGGCAAAGGCTCCAGCCTGCACAAACCGCGTCTGACCGAAGCCTTGCGCACCGGTCTGATTTTCGGCGTAATCGAAGCCATCACCCCGATCATCGGCTGGCTGATCGGCCAGGCCGCCACCCGTTGGGTCGCCGAATGGGACCACTGGATCGCCTTCACCCTGCTGGTCATCCTCGGCCTGCACATGATCTACAACGGCCTCAAACACGAAGACGAGGAAGAGGAAAAACCCGGTCAACATTCGTTCCTGATTCTCGCGGTCACCGCGTTTGCCACCAGCATCGACGCACTCGCGGTGGGCGTCGGCCTGGCGTTCGTCGACGTCAATATCTGGGTGGCGGCAGCGGCCATCGGCCTGGCGACCATGACCATGGTGACCCTCGGCGTGATGCTCGGCCGGGTGCTCGGCGCGGTCGTCGGCAAGCGCGCGGAAATTGTCGGTGGCGTGGTGTTGATGATCGTCGGCGCGACCATCCTCTACGAGCACTTGTCGGTCTGATTCAACCTGCAATCAACGCTGTCAGTGCCAACGCGTTACCCAGCGCGGCACCACTGGCAGTGTTGTCGAAGATGCACCAAGTCACGGCGCCTTGTGCTGCCGCGACTTTCAGCTGCTGTGCCAGCGCTTGCAGATAACGCTCATCGTAGGCGCTGTGGTAGATCCGCGGCGAACCGTGCAGTCGCCAATAACCCAGCCCCGCCCAGTCCTGCGCCGAGCCATCGGTGCTGATCCGCGACGGATCGACCACCGCCTGGGCAATCCGATACGCCTGCAACAGGGGCTGCGCGGTAACCCACGATGCGTGCCGTGGCTCAACCACCACGTCACCGTCGAATCGCTGGCGCAACGCGACGAAAAATGCCTCAGCGCTTGCCGGCTCGAATGCCAGCGACGGCGCAAGTTGCACCAGCAAACACCCCAGTCGATCACCCAGGCCGCCGCACTGCTCCAGAAACTCATCAAGCGCCTGATCACAGTTTTGCAGACGCAATTCATGGGTGATCCGCTTCGGCACCTTCACCGAAAAACGAAAGCCTGGCGGCACAGATTCCGCCCAGCGCGCATAAGTCTGACGACGATGCGGGCGATAAAACGAGCTGTTGATTTCCACACCATTGAATCGCGCCGCATAACGCTGCAGATGCGTGCCCTCGGCCGGAAACTGCGGCCAATACTCACGCCCCAGACTCCAGCCTGCGCAACCAATGAACATCAAAAAAGCACCTTCGCCGCTTCACGCATGAAAATCTCCACGGTCTTCGGACCAATCCCGTCGAAAGCCTTCAGGCGCTGTTCGAACTCGCCACGATCGGAGCTGGCCTTGACGATGTTGCCGACCTTGCCGGCGTATTCGTCATTGAGCCGCGCCGCCAGCGCCAACAGACGCGTGGCTGTGGTTTCGTCGTAACGCACGTAATGCGCCTCGCCGAGCATGCCGACCAATTGCCGATGCGTGCAGTTCGCGAGTTTGCGCGGCGTGTCGCGCTGATGCCGCTCGGCAATCACTCGATAGGCCTCGGCGGCAATGCCGGCCTGAATACGCTTGCCCATCAGAAAACTGGCGAGCAGCCATTTGAACAACCCCTCCTCGCTCACTGGATCAAGGCTGATGTGCAGGTCGTGGGCGCTGACGGTTTTGCTCATCGGGTGATCGCTCGCGGCTTGAGGGGGCTTTTGCTTGAGGCCCATGGAGAGCGCCGGGCGTTCCTTTTTTTTGCGTGGTAACTAGTCAATGGCGGCAGGCTGCGATCCTTTTAAAAGATCGCAGCCTGCAGCAGCGCCTGCTCGGATTATTTTTTGCCGGGGAGGACGCTCGCCAACACTTGTTTGGCGGCTTGCACGATCACGCCCGCTTCATCCGGGTCGCCCTTGAGCAAGGTGGTGGCAAACTTTTTCGCCTGTTGGAACGTGATATGTGGCGGCAACGGCGGCACGTTGGGGTCGGTCTTGAACTCGATCAGCACCGGCACGTCCGAGGCCAGCGCCTGCTCCCAGGCGGCGGCGACGTCCTCATCGCGGTCGACGAAAATGCCTTTCAGGCCGATGGAAATGGCGAACAGGTGATACGGCACGTCGGGAATGCTCTGCGAGGCTTCGAACTTCGGATCGCCCTCCATCACTCGCTGCTCCCAGGTGACCTGATTCAAATCCTCGTTGTTGAACACCGCGCAGATCCACTTCGGACTCTCCCACTGGCGCCAGTATTTGGCGACGGTAATCAGCTCAGCCATGTTGTTCATCTGCATCGCGCCGTCACCCACCAGCGCGATCACCGCACGCTCAGGATGCGCAAACTTGGCAGCAATCGCGTACGGCACCGCAGCGCCCATCGAGGCCAGCCCACCGGACAGCGAACATTGCATGCCCCGGCGAATCTTCAGGTCACGGGCGAACCAGTTGGCGCAGGAACCCGAGTCGCTGGTGATGATCGCCTGCTCCGGCAAGCGCGGTGACAACTCATACACCACCCGCTGCGGATTGATCGGATCGGCTTTGGCCATGGCGCGTTTTTCCAGGGTTTTCTCCCAACTGCCGCGCCAGCCTTCGATCTTTTTGCGCCACTTGCGCGAGGTCTTCTGTTCGAGCAACGGCAGCAGCGCCGCAAGGGTTTCGGCGGAGTCGCCGACCAGATTGACCTCCATCGAATAACGCAGACTGAGCATGTCCGGCTGCAAGTCGATCTGCACACCCCGCGCCTGGCCTTCCTGGGGCAGAAATTCGGCATAGGGGAAACCCGAGCCGATCATCAGCAAGGTGTCGCACTCGTTCATCAGCTTGTAGCTCGGTTCGGTGCCGAGCAAGCCGATGCTGCCGGTGACCCAAGGCAAGTCGTCCGGCAGCGCGGCCTTGCCGAGCAAGGCTTTGGCGACACCGGCACAGAGTTTTTCCGCGACGGCAATCACTTCATCCGTGGCCTGCAATGCACCGGCGCCCACCAGAATCGCGACTTTTTCACCGCTGTTCAAAACGTCGGCGGCGCGCTGCAGATCCGCCTCGTAGGGCAGCACTTTCGGCTTGGTGTAACCGACGCCGGAATGCGCGGTGCCATGCGCCCGGGCCGGCGCCTCGTACTCAAGGTCCTGCAGGTCATTGGGCAGGATGATCGCCGTCACCCGCCGCTCGCCAACCGCCGTGCGCACGGCGCGGTCGAGCAGATGGCGCACCTGTGACGGCGCCGACGCTTGCTGCACAAAGGCGCCGGCCACATCCTTGAACATCGAGACCAGGTCCAGCTCCTGCTGGTAATGGCTGCCGAGCGCGGTACGCGCCTGCTGGCCGACAATCGCCAGCACCGGTTGGTGATCCATGCGGGCGTCGTACAGCCCGGTGATCAAGTGCGAAGCCCCTGGCCCTGAGGTGGCAATGCACACCCCCAGCTCGCCGGTGAATTTGGCATGCGCCGAGGCCATGAACGCGGCCATTTCTTCATGCCGCGCCTGAACGAATTCGATCTTGCCATTGGCTCGGGCGAGCGCGCCGAACACGCCATTGATGCCGTCTCCCGGATAACCAAAAATCCGCGTGACGCCCCATTGGCTGAGCCGCTCAACCAGAAAATCTCCCACTGTCGTCGTCATCTCGTTCCTCGCCTGTCACCGATGCATGAAGCCTGCCCGAAGAGATATCCGCCGGGCGGTACAAGGGTCTGGACAGTCGAGGCGCGCGTGAAGTTTCGATTGTTTTAGCCGCTGGCCGGTTACGCCGGGCATCGGTCCCCCCCCCGGCGCTGGATGCCGGACAAGGTTTTGCGAAGGGTGAATCAACGAGGCGGGTGCACCGTCATCGATACCAGTTTGACCACGATCGGGCGCACCACGAGGATGCACAGAAACGCCACGGGCATCGCCAGTTTGTAGGCGTGCAGCGCATTACTCAGGTAGTCGTTATCAATGCCGGAATTGGCGGCGGTGATCACCAGCGACATCAGGAACGCCATGATCGTCGCCATGTACAACGCAAACACATAGGGCGTCGCCCGCGATGACAGCTTGCGACGCGAGGGATACAGGGCATCGGTGGTGGTTCTTTGATTCATATGGCTTTTCCATCCATTGACAGGGAGCCGGCACCTTAGCAAAGCCCCCCTGCCCCCAACTAGACCGCCAGCCACAGGTACTTTATAAAGCAGAACTTACGAATCGAACGCACTTGGCGGAGCACGGATGAACCTGTTGGCGGCGATTGCCAGTTTTATCAAAGTGGTTGAAGCCGGCTCCATCGTCGGTGCCGCCAAGACCCTGGGCGTCAGTGCCGCCGCTGTGAGCCAGACCCTCAATCGCCTCGAAACGCACCTTGGCGTGCGCTTGTTGCAACGCACCACCCGCCGCATGGCCCTGACCGAAAACGGCGCGCTGTATTACGAAAAGGTCAAACGCATCGCGGCGGACCTGGAGTCGGCACAAAGCTCGATCCTCAGCGATCAAGGCGAACTGCAAGGCCGCTTGAGCATCGCCTCCACCTCGGCGTTCGGCCGCCACGTGCTGGCACCGCTGATCGCCGGTTTCGCCGCGCTGCACCCGGGTCTGCTGCTGGAACTGTCGACCACCAATGGCAAGATCAATCACATCCAGGACAACATCGACCTGAGCCTGCGGATCAAGCCACAACTGGAAGACGGCATCGTCGCGCGCCGCATCGTGTCCCTGCCCTTCATCTTCTGCGCGGCCCCCGCCTACCTCGAGCGCGCCGGCGTGCCGCAATCACCGCAAGACCTGCAGCACCACGCCTGCCTGGCGTTCCGCTATCCACTGGACGGACGTTTTCTGCGTTGGGGTTTGATCCGCGACGGCCAGCGCTACGACGCGCCGATCAACGCCACCGCCATCAGCGATGACATCGACGCCCTGGCGCAAATGGCAATCAACGGCGCGGGCATCACGCGCCTGGCCGAATTCGTCGCCGCGCCCTACCTCGAAAGCGGTCAACTGGTGCCGCTGTTTGAACATCGCCCAGGTGAAACCCACGCTTATGTCGAGCCGATGGACATCTATGCCTGCGTGCAGGAGCGAGCGGCGCTGACGCCGAAGGTCAGGGCTTTTATGGATTATTTGACGGAACACCTGAAGAAGCGCTGGCCGCTGGAACACCCGCTCAGCACAAACGCGGGTTAACCACTGGCACGCACAATGGCACCGCCCTGCTTGACTGGCGTGGCTGATGATCCCAGGGGTTGCGCAGTCTTGCGCCATAGCGTTTATGCTGTTGCGTCTGATACCCGTCAGGTTCTTTTTTGGCAAGTTAAGGATGAGGCCCAGTTCATGAGTAAAGCGCCCTACGTACCGCCCAAAGTCTGGAAGCACGAAGCACCGTCCGGCGGCCAGTTCGCCAGCATCAACCGGCCGATTGCCGGGCCGACGCATGACAAGACGCTGCCAGTGGGCAAGCATCCGCTGCAGCTGTATTCGCTGGCGACGCCCAATGGCGTGAAGGTCACCATCCTCCTGGAAGAGTTGCTAGCGCTGGGGCATAGCGGTGCCGAATACGATGCGTGGCTGATTCGCATCAACGAAGGCGACCAGTTCTCCAGCGGCTTTGTCGAAATCAACCCGAACTCGAAGATTCCGGCACTGCTCGACCATAGTGCGCAGCCGCCGATTCGCGTGTTCGAGTCCGGTTCGATCCTGCTGTACCTCGCGGAGAAATTCGGCGCCTTCCTGCCAAAAGATCCGGCCGGCCGCACCGAAACCCTGAACTGGCTGTTCTGGCAGATGGGCGCGGCGCCTTATCTGGGCGGCGGGTTCGGGCACTTCTACGCGTATGCGCCGGAGAAGCTCGAATACCCGATCAACCGCTTCACCATGGAAACCAAGCGTCAGCTCGACGTGCTCGACCGACGCCTCGCTGAAAAACGCTATCTGGCCGGCGACAGCTACACCATCGCCGACATCGCGGTCTGGCCGTGGTACGGGCAACTGGTGCGCAACAACGTGTATTCGGCTGCCGAGTTCCTAGCGGCTCAGGAATACACCCACGTGCAGCGCTGGGCAGAAGAGATCGCCCAACGCCCTGCGGTGATGCGTGGCCAGCGCGTCAACCGCACCTGGGGTGACGAGGCAAGCCAGGTTGCGGAACGGCATCAGGCCAGCGATCTGGATTAAGCCCAGGGCTTAAACGGTTTGCCGGCGCATAGTCAAAATTGCCGCACCAAAACCGATGAATGTAGTGCCCACTACCCGGCTGACCCAACGCGACAACGCGGGCCGGGTCAGCACGCCCTTGGCCCGTGAGGCCAGCGCGGCATACAGGCTCAGCGACGACACCGACAACGCCATGAAGATCGACGTCAGGATCAGGAACTGCGGCAGCAATGCCGCGCCCTGATCGATGAACTGCGGGAACAGCGCGGTGAAAAACATCGTCGCCTTGGGGTTGGTCACCGCCGTGAGAAATGCCGACTTGTACAGTTTCATTCGGGTCGGCTTGCTCTTGCTCACGTCATCGGCGATGCCGTCGGGCAGCATCGAGCCTTTCTTGAACAACTGCTTGATCCCGAGATAGAACAGATAGCCGGCACCGAGAATTTTCACCGCATTGAACAGCCACTCGGAACTCGCCAGCAACGCGCCCAACCCCAGCATCGCCGCCGCCGACAGGCAGAACAGGCCACTGGCATTGCCCAGCGACGACCAGATTGCACTGCGTTGACCGTGCGCCAGACTGTTGTTGATCGCCATCAGCGTCGCAGGCCCGGGGCTGGCGATGGCAATCGCCGCGATGAGGGTAAAGGCCAGAATCGAGTGAGAATCCATTTTCAATGCTCGTGGGTGATGAGGTGAGGCATGGTACCGCAGCTTCACGTCACTGTGCCTGCGCGTTAATTGCAGGGATGCTGAAGGTTGATTGCACCAGACTCGAAGGAAAAAATGCGGATCGGGTATGGCGTACAGATCTGTCCTGGACAAGGAACTTCCGTTGCCGGCGATATATGATGAGCGTCTTTGATCGCTCGCCATTGTCAGTAAAGGAACCCGAAATGCCCCCTGGAAAACGCGAACTGGCGCGGATCGAACGGCGCTTGATTGCCACGCTCACGCAGGCGTGTGAAACCGCAAAAGCAGAAATCAAAGGCTTCACCTGGCTCACCCACACCGCTGACCTGAACGCGTTGCCGGCCACCCTGAAAGTCATCTGGGTGTTCGAAACCGAGGCTGACAAAACCCTCGCCCTGACGCACGCCAAAGCACGCATCTTTGAATTGACTGCCACCGCGCTGCGGGAGGCCGACATCGACCTGATCCCTTCAGACCGCTGGGTGCGCTTCGACTCCGAGCAAGAGTGCCTGCGCACACAGGGTGGCAACTGGCGTGATCGGCTGGCCCGGTATTAACAGCACTAACATTGCCATTTGTCGAGCTATAGGAGTACAGGAAGTTCTCGCGGATATTTGCGCCGCCACTTCAATGTCTGGCCGCAGCGGAGCAAGGCTCGAAGGCCGACGCCAAAGCGCTAGCGTCGTCCTATTCAATCAGCCAAATCTCAGTCAAACGCAGCCTCGACAAAGGCCTCCAGCGTCTTCTCTTCCAGTATCTCGATGGAAAAATGCCCGAAGCGCTTTGGCAACCAGATGATGCGTCCCCCGGACGGCGACTGCAGATTCGCGCGAGCCAATGGCTGACCGTTTTCGTCCTCAGGCTGAACACCGGCGGCGATCAATTCGTCGTAGGCTTTTTCGATATCCGGTGTCGAATAGCAGTGACGGTAAATCATGCCCTCACCTGCAGAATCCAGAAGCTCTTTCAGGTTGCCGGCCAACGGTTGCACCAACATGAAACGCTCCTGGCCGATCAGCGCAATCGCATACCGGACATGCAGCCCGCCCCGCTCCCAGATCAGCGTTTTGGAGATTCTGGCGTTGAGGATGTGTGCGTAATAAGCACAGGCTTCTTCGAGATCAGTGACCAGTACATCGACGTGGCTGAACTTCAGATCCATGGTGTGACTCCTGTCGAAACGGCACCCATGGTAACCACGGCACGGTTGTTTATGTCGTCATCGACTGAAAGTTTCCTCTGGGGTAACCCGGACATCACCGCACTCATCAACAGGGAGCAATTGCATCAGCCATCAGAGTCAATCCGCCGGGCGCTCGGTGTCGGGTGAACTGCTGCTCGGTGACGAGCGTGCCCCACTGGCTGCCCTGCTCTTCTTTGCTCAGCGCGAAACCGGACGCCTCGTACAGTCGGCGCGCAGCGTCAAGGCCCTTGAAAGTCCAGAGTTGAATGGCGTCAAAGCCCTGCTGATCACAAAACGTGACGGCCGCGTTCAGCAGTTGCCGGCCGACACCGCTCCCGCGACAGCCTTCATCAAGGATGAACCAGCGCAGGTGCGCTTGCTGGTTGCCCAGGTCCTGCCCGTCGATCGCGATCGAACCGACGATGCGCTCGTTGAGCATCGCCACCCACATCTGGTTGCACGGCTGATCAAGGCGCCCGACGAACTCTGCCACGCCACTGGCAACCCGGCTTTCGAAGACCGCGCCGAAGCCGGCATGCTGCGAGTAATAATCGGCATGCATTTGCGTCACCCGGCCAATCAGGCCCGGACGGTAGCCGGCGCTGATGGTCAGGTTCGGCGTGAGTGCCTGTTGGGTGCCCAGGCGGATTGTCTTGAGGGCGTGGGCGTAGGTGGCAAGGCCTTGCGCCACGCTCTGTTGTTGCGAGGGATTGAGCGCCTGCAGCGCCTTGCTGACTTGGTCCTGCCCAAAGGCGTGGATGGCGGCAACGGTCTGCCGGCCCTGCGGCGTCAGGTGCAGGCGCTTGACCCGGGCGTCCTCGGCGGGACGTTCCGCGATCTCCCCGGCCTTGATCAGTTTGCCGACCATGCGGCTGACACTGGACTTTTCCAGCCCCAGGCTTTGCCCCAATTGTGCTGAACTCACACCGTCCCCGGCCTCGATTTCCAGCAGCGCATGCACGCCGGAGGCGGAATAGTCGGTCGCCGCCAGCGTGGCGCGCATGAAGCCCAGCTCACGCACCATGGTGCGCGACGCCGTGCGGATATCTTCGATCAAGGCAGGGGCAATCGTCATGGCCAGGCACCTCTGGAATATGGTTGCACGATACAACCATATTCCTATACCGCTGAGCAATGCGCCGGCTACGCTGGTTAACGGCGACGCGTATCCGGTCGACAAAACCGCCAGCAGGTTTCACCATGCCCCTTTCCTTGAAATGACAGCGAGGCGTTGTAATGAGCCCATCCACCATCCGCGCGTTGATCCTTGATGACTACGCCGCCAACACCTTTCGCGAGGCACAGATCGAGCGCCCGGTGCCCAAGGCCAATGAAGTGCTGGTGCGCATCGTCGCCAGTGGCGTGAACCCCATCGACTATAAAATCCGCACCGGCAATGCACCGTACGCGATGCCGGAGTTGCCGGCGATTCTCGGAACTGACATGGCCGGGGTGATTGAAGCGGTCGGTGCCGACGTCAGCCATCTGGCGGTGGGCGACGAAGTGTTCGGCATGGTCGGCGGCGTACGTGGCCTGCCGGGCTCGTTGGCCGAATACCTGGCGGTGGATGCTGACCTGGTGGCGCTCAAGCCAAAAAATCTCAGCTTCCGCGAGGCGGCAGCGGTGCCGCTGGTGTTCCTGACGGCGTGGGAGGGTCTGGTAGACCGTGCGCACGTCCAGGCCGGCCAGAAGGTGCTGGTGCATGGCGGCGCGGGCGGTGTCGGACACATGGCGGTGCAGATTGCCGCGGCCCTGGGTGCTGATGTGTTCGCCACGGTGTCGCCGGGCAAGCGCGCGATTGTCGAAGGCTACGGCGCCACGGCGATTGACTACAAGAACGTTCCTGTCGAGCAGTACGTGAGCCAGTTCACCGACGGCAAGGGGTTCGACGTGGTCTACGACACCGTCGGCGGCAAAAGTCTGGACGACTCGTTCGCGGCGATCCGGCTCTACGGCCACGTCACCAGTTGCGCGGCGTTCGGCACCCACAACCTGGCCACCGGTTCGCTGCGCAGTGCCACGCTCTCGGGGATTTTCGTGCTGTTGCCGATGCTCACCGGTGTCGGGCGCAAGCACCACGCGCAAATCCTCGGCTACGCCACGCGATTGATTGAAGAAGGCAAGGTCAAGCCGTTGCTGCATGCCGAACGCTTCAGCCTCAGCCAGGCGCGACAAGCACACGACGCGGTGCAACAGGGCACGGCTATTGGCAAGGTGGTGATCGACGTCGCCTGAAGCGCAAAAATCCAGGAAAAAAAAAGCCCCGCAACCGAATGAGGTGCGGGGCAAAGTATTGGTTGGTTGCGGCCAACCAAAGGAGCTCGGTTAAAACAGTGGGCAGACCCGGATCAGATGCAATCCTGGGCGGCGCGTTCAAAGCTGGAAGGCAGGAAGTTCGAGGCCAGCAAGTGGCGCTCGTAGATGAACACCTTGCCGCCGCTGCCGGCCTTGTAGGCTTCCAGCACGTTGTCGGCCGAGACCTTGCTCGGCACCACGATCCGGTAGCTGCGCTGGGTCTGCGAGACGGTCGGGTTCAGCGCACTGAGCTGCAGCTTCGGCACCACGCAATCGGCGAACTGCGCCGGGGTCTTGCGGGTCTGCAGGGTCAGCGTCGGGTCGTTCGGCGCGGAGGCGCACCCGGCGAGCAGCAACGAGGCAACGGCCATGGACGGGGCAAATAAAGTGCGCATCGGTGTCATCCTGAAAATAAAGATTCGGTTCAACTGGCAGCGGTTCGGCGTCACGGCGCCGCCGCTACCCTTTTGGTTTTGAATGTTCAGTTAGACGCCACTAGCGCCTTGAGCGAGGCATCGAACTGTTTCAAGGCATTGAGTTGCAGGTCCCGTTGTTTCGCGATCTGTGCGGCAATCTCGTGCGCCGCTTTGTCGTGAACCCAGACCGACGGGATCTGTTTCTCGACGGCGCCTTCGGCCTTGCCGATGTACTGCAGGTCGGCGTCGTAGAAACGCGCGATGAAGTGCGCTTCGAACAGGCTGTTCTGCTGGGTCAGCAAGCGGTTGAAGGTGTCGAGTTGCACCACGATGTCCGGGTGTGCCTGTATCAATGCATCGAGGTTGTCGTATACGGTCACCGACATGAACTGACGCTGCAGCGAGCTGAGCAACCAGTCGATGGCCAGTTCCGGATCGGAGCTGCTGACAAACGCTGCACGTATCCGCGAGTCCAGCGCATCCTTGGCACCGTGCAGCGCCATGTCGTGGTAACGCGTCAGGTACTGCAGGTTTTCCAGGGTGTCTTCGCTGTACCACACACCCACGCTCTGCGAATGCTGCAAGGTCGCGACGCTGCCGGCGATCGGTTGAAGATGACACGCACAGGCGTCGTCTGCGTAAGACGGTGCCGTGGCTATCACCCCGCCCATCAGCAGGGCGATCAGCGCCAGTCGGGTCAGTGTCTTCATCGCGCATTTCCTTGAGCTGCGTGTTCAATGAGGGCAATTTTCCGCCTATTGCCCGTAAAGCTGAACTTGCGTTTCGTGATGGTCACTATTACTTCTAGCGATAGTTGCGCACGATAAAGACGGGTACACACTCATCCACAACGACTAAAACAACAGTGAGGAAGCCGATTTGAGAACCTTTGACCTGATCCGCGACGCGGTCTTGCCCGATTTTCGCGAGCGGGTGGCGGAATACCTGGTGCAATACGAAAGCGTGTTGCTGGACAAGGACATCACTGATGCGGCGCTCAAACGCGATACCGCCAACCAGTTGCGTGGTTACCTGCGCGGGCTGAACACCACGCGGGTGCTGGGCATGGCCTATTGGGAGGAACTGGATCGACGGGTCGTCGACACCTGGCTCGCGCCACAATCGTGACGGTGGAACATCCAGCACTGATATAGCGTGCGGCGCCTGCCAAAACCGGTCTGAACGCTTACAATCGCCCGTCTAACCGACTTCAGACAGGCGCTTGAAGAAATGCCGCTCGACCCGCCAACGATGCTGACCATCTCGATCGCGCTCGCAGCCGCTGCCGCGCTGTACCTGGCGATTGAATGGCGCAGCATCCGTGAGCCTTCGCTGCTGTTCTGGAGCGCCGGTTTCGCCACCATCACCGTCGGTTCCACCCTGGCCCTGCTGCGCAGCAACGGCTTATTGCTGATTGGTATCTGGTTCGCCAACGGCTTGCTGGTGACCGCGCATTTCCTGTTTCTGCTGGGGGTGGCACGCTTCACCCAGAGCCGCCTGTCCCGCGCCTGGTACCTGATCTTCGTCACGTGGCTGGTGATGCTGTTGCTGCCGGACGGGCCGCTGTGGTCGAAGGTGATGCTGGCCGCCAACTCGCTGCTGGTGGCCGCCTCGACGCTCAAGGCCAGCCTGCTGTTGCGCCCGCATGGCAAATCGCTGAGCGTCGGCGCGGTGCAACTGCGCTATGTGCTGCTGGGCCATGGAATTTTCTATGTGGCCAAGGCCCTGACCGTGCTGATCCCCGGCACACTGATCGATCTGGCGGCGTTCCGTGGCGTAATCATTCAGATCTCGCTGGTCGAGGGTGCGATGGCGATCATGTTGATCGCACTGTCGATGACCGGCACCGAACGCTACCGGCGCGAAGAACAGATCGCTCGGCTGGCCGCCCGTGACCCGCTGACCGCCCTCTATAACCGCCGCGCCCTCGAAGTGCGCGCCCCGCGTCTGCTGCAGGACGTTTCCCCGGCGCATCCCGGCGCCCTGCTGCTGATCGATATCGACAACTTCAAACTGGTCAACGACCAGCATGGCCACACCGCCGGCGACCGCCTGCTGGTGGCCTTGAGCGAGATGATCCGCGCCGAGTCGCCCGATCAGGCGCTGGCCGCTCGCCTGGGCGGGGACGAGTTCGTGATTTTGCTGAACAACGCGCCGAGTGAACGCATCGTCACCCTCGGCGATACCCTGCGCGATCAGTTTCAGCGCATCGCCATCCAGGCCTTCCCGACCTCGGAGCCGGTGACGCTGAGCATCGGCGCCAGCCTGTTCAACACACCGCCGGCCAGCCTCGCGGCGCTGATCGAACAAGGCGACGCCGCGCTCTACGAATCCAAGCGCGGTGGGCGCAACCGCCTGCGCCTGACCGGACTCACCTCTCCAGGATGACCAGCCCCATGTCCCGTTTCGATACGCCCCTGCAAGACCTCGCCGCCCCCGAAGGCGTCTGCTACGGCTGCGGCGGCCGCAACCCTCACGGGCTGCACGTCAAAAGCTTCTGGCACGAGGACGGCGAGCATGTCATCGCCGAACACCTGCCGGACGCCAAATACAGCGGCTGGCCGGATCTGGTGTACGGCGGCTTGCTGGCAATGCTGGTCGACTGCCACTCCAACTGGACGGCGATGGCTTACCACTACCGCGCCGAACAGCGTGCAGCGGGCAGCCTGCCGCGCATCGACTGCGTCACCGGCAACCTCGGCATCAAGTTCATCAAACCCACCCCGATGGGCGTCACCCTGACCTTGCGGGCCAAGGTCGAGGGCGAGGTCGGGCGCAAGACGCGGGTGATCTGCGAGGTATACGCCGGCGATGTGCTGACAGCGATTGGCGATTCGGTGTTTGTGCGGGTCGATACCGGGCAACTGGCGGACGCGGCGCACGGGCGCTGAATCCCCATGTTCCCCTGCGGCAGTTCCTACAGAGGATGGCGCTCGAGTAAATCCGGGCGCTGTCCCGAAAGACTGCATGCACGATTCGCAGCCCGCAGCAGCCATGGCAGACCGATGTCTACGTGCCTTGGCAATCGTAAGATCCACTTACAGGTTTTTCCGCTTGTGGTGCGCCAGCCCAACCCCTTATAAGAGCGGCTTTCTCTCTCGACATAATGGGTGCACACATGAGCAATGCCTGGAACGAAGGGTATTTTACCGACGAGGGCTACACCTACTCGTACAGCCGGGAAATCAACCCGGTGTTCCAGCGCTTTTGTCTGTTGTTGCGTGGTTTTGCCACGCTGGAGAATGCCGGCGGCTATCACTGCGAACTGGGCTTCGGCCAGGGTGTGTCGATCAACATCCACGCCGCCGCCAACCCGGGAAACTTCGTCGGCACCGACTTCACACCGTCCCAGGCTGCGCATGCCATTGCGCTGGCGAACGACTGGAACAGCCAGGCGCGGCTGTATGACGACAGTTTCGAGCAACTGCTGGCCCGTGATGATCTGCCGGCCTTCGACAGCATCAGCCTGCATGGCATCTGGACCTGGGTCAGCCGGGACAATCAGAAACTGATCGTCGAATTCGCCCGCCGTCACCTCAAACCCGGCGGGATGTTGTACGTCAGCTACAACTGCTTCCCCGGTTGGTCGCCTTCGGCGCCCTTGCGCAATCTGTTCAGCCTGCACAACCGCTTTGCCAGCCAAGCCGCCACCACCCCGGCCAAACGCATCGATGCCGCGCTGCAATTTTCCGAAGCACTGCTGGCGGCCAATCCGAAATATGCCCACGCGGCGCCAAGTCTGGGCGCCCAATTGAACAGCATCAAGGGCCAGAATCGTCAGTACGTGGCCCATGAATACTTCAACCGCGACTGGAACTGCATGTATTTCACTGACGTGGTCGATGCCATGACCGCAGCCAAACTGGATTACGCCACCACAGCGGTGCCACTGGACACGGTCACCCCGCTCAACTTGAGTGCCGAAGGCATGGATTTCCTCGAGGGGATCGAACACCCGATCATGCGCGAGCAGGCGCGTGACTATTTCGTCAATCAAAACTTCCGCCGCGATCTGTACGTGCGCGGCACCAATCGGCTGTCTGCCGCCGAGCAGCGCGACGGCCTGCTGCGAAGCCGTTTCGCCTTGTTGCAAACCATCGAAAGCATTCCGGGCATGGTCACGGGCCCCGCCGGCGAAGCTTCGCTACAGGCAGAGATCTACGGCCCGGTGCTTGAAGCGCTTGCCGCGAATGCCTATGCACCGAAAACCTTGCAGCAGTTGTCGACGGCTGTCGGCGCTGTGTCTTATGACGATCTGGTGCAGGCGGTCACCGTGCTGATCGGCATGGGCGTCGCCGCCCCGTGCCAGAGCGAAGCCGCCGAACGGCAAGTGCAAGAGCGTTGCGAAACACTCAACCTGCAACTGTGCAAACGCGCGTTGTTCAACAGCAACATTCAGGTGCTCGCCAGTCCGGTCACCGGCGGCGGTGTGCCGGTCAGCCGTTTTCAGCAGTTGTTCCTGATTGCGCTCAAGCAAGGCATCACTGACCCGCAAGACTGGGCGCAACTGGCGTGGAGCGTCATCGGCGATCAGGGCGAAGTGCTGCTCAAGGGTGACCAGCCTTTGCTTACGGCTCAAGAGAACCTTGCCGAACTGACCGAACAAGCCCAGGCATTTGCCGAGACATCGCTGGTTATTCTGCAGGCATTGAACATTGCCTGACGCTCACTTGCGCGCCGACTGACGCGCAGGCCAACCGGACGACTGGCCGCCCTCCCATGCGGCCAGTCGTCCGGGTTTTACAGCCCTGAGTGCCGTCCCCGCCACGTCCAGCCCCCCGCTCCCCGGCAAAAAAGCAAAATTGCCATGTGTTTCCATCGTTCCTTGTTGCGTCGCAACTGTTCATTGCCCGTTCCCGTCTGTCTGGAGTTTTCTCGATGCCCGCGCCCAAATCCCTGCCCACTGCCCTGTTGGGCCTGGCCCTCGCCTGCCCGGCCATGGCCGAGGAACCCAAAGGCATGGAGTTGGGCCAGGTACTGATTTCGGCTGACGAACAAAGCGGCGCCGATGCCTCCGTGGCCGAGGCCGAAGCGCGCCTGGCGCAAGTGCCCGGCGGCAGCAACGTGGTCGACATGCGCCAGCCGTTGCAGGGCAAGGTGGCGAGCAATCAGGATGTGTTGGCGTACCAGCCGGGGGTCTACGCGCAGTCGGCGGGCAACGAAGGGGTGAAGATTTCGATCCGTGGTTCGGGGATCAACCGTGCACCGGGTGCCCACGCTTCGGGGCTGTACACGATGCTCGACGGCCTGCCGCTGACCGGCCCGGGCGGCACGCCTTACGAATTGCTCGAACCGCTGTGGCTCGACCATGTGGAGGTGCTGCGCGGCGCCAACGGCTTCGATCGCGGCGCACTGGCGCTGGGCGGCGCCGTCGATTACGTCAGCCACACCGGTTACGACGCGCCGAAACTGCAGGTGCGCTATGCCACCGGCAGCCATGGTTATCAGCAGCGTCAGGTCAGTTCCGGACAGGTGCTGGACGACTTCGATTACTACGTGTCGCTGACCGATTCGAACACCGACGGCTATCAGGATCACACCGCCAGCGAAAGCCGGGGCGTGATCGCCAACTTCGGCTATCGCTTCAATCCGAACCTGGAAACCCGCTTCTATTTCCGCTACCGGCAGACCGACAACGACCTGGCCGGGCGCGTCACCAAGCACTCGATCGAGCACACTCCACGGGCAGCCAACCCGGCCTACGTGACGCGCGATGACAGCCGCAAACAACCGGGCAGCACCTTCATCGGCAACAAGACCACCTACTACATTGATGATGATTCGAGCATTCAGACCGGGCTGGTCTATCACGACTACCCGATGGACCTGCGCGAAGGCCCGAACCGGCTGAAAGTGGCCTACACCGACGTCAGCGGCACCTTCGACTACAAGCGCCGCGACACCTTTCTCGGCATGGAAAGCCGCAGCACCGTGGGCCTGCGCACCACCAAACACCTGCCCAACGACGGCGCCAGCGAATTCGTGCGCATCCCCGGCGGCAACACCGCCGGTTATGCGCCCGGCACCCGCATGCGCAACTTCACTTATCAGGGTTCGGATACGGTTCTGCACGTCGGCAACGATCTGGAGATCGCCGACGATCTGTGGTTGACCACCGGCCTCGCCGCCATCTACACCCGCCGCGAAAGTGCCGTCACTTACCCGCAAAGCGGCGGCAAAACCAGCCTGAACGACTGGGATTACGCCCAGCGCCTGGGCCTGCGCTATCAGCTCACGCCGGACCTGCAACTGTTCGGCAACCTCAGCCGTTCGGTCGAGGCGCCGCATCCGTGGTCGCTGATCTACAGCTCGAACATCCGCTTCCCGGCCGGCAACGGTGCGGCGAGCGGCACCCAGAGCGACCCGATCAAACTGCAAAACCAGACCGCCACCACCCTCGAACTCGGCGGCCGTGGCGACAGCGCAATCGGCCAGTGGAGCCTGGCGTGGTACTACGCGCAGGTGCGCCACGAATTGCTCTCGGTGCTGCCGGACGCCAACGCCGTCACGCCGTACGAACTCAACGCCAGCCCTACCGTGCATCAGGGCGTGGAAGCCAGCCTGCAAAGTACCCTGTGGTCAGCCGCCGATGGACGTAAATTGAGCCTGCGCCAGGCCTACACCTTCAGCGATTTCCACTACCGCGACGACCAGCGTTTCGGCGACAACCGCCTGCCCGGCCTGCCGATGCACTATTACCAGGGCGAACTGCGCCACGACTGGCCGCAAGGCTTCTTCGCCGCCGTCAACACGCAACTGGTGTCCAAGGTCGCGGTGGATTACGCCAACAGCTACTACGCCGATCCCTACGCATTGTTCGGCGCCACCGTGGGCTACAACGCGCCGAAAAACGACTGGCAAACCTGGTTGGACCTGCGCAACCTGACCAACCAGCACTACGCCGCAACGGTCACGCCGGGGTATGACGACAAGGGCCTGGACGCGGCACGGTCTACGCCGGGTGAAGGGCTGGGGGTTTATGTCGGGGTGTCGTGGAGTCTGCTTTGACGGCATGCGCTGACCGTCGCCCACCCAAGCAAGCAACGGGTCAAAACGCAAGCGATGAAATTTCTCGAACTCGCGTCATGTCGTCGTATCCAACGTTGTAAGCCAATGGAGGTATGAAAAATGAAAAGCACCGACGACAGCAAGCCTGCAACCCCTCATAACGCGCCACCGCTCGACGCTGCGGGCAACCCGGTCGATGTGGTTCGCCGGGATCTGCAAGACACCGACGATGACACTAAAGTCGTGGACGAGGTGATTACGCCGACCTCGATCCGCACCAAGGAACAGGAGGCCGAGGAGCTCAAGCGCAAGACCGATGCGATCGAACGCAAGGTCGCTGACGGTAACTGACGCGACGCTCCTGCGTCCTTAAAGTGAATTTTCACCTTCCTGTCCCGGGCTTTCCTGCCCGGGACAACTCTCCTCCTGCTCTGAAAACCCCGGTTTTACTGGGTTTCGCCCTTCTGCTTCAGCAATTTGTATTCACATCCCAGCTTAATAATATTTTACCGATACCCCCCTCCTGCCTAGTCTGACCGCAAGCAAAACGGACAAGCCTGAAGCGATCCGAATCCACTTGCCTTGCCAGGAAGGATGTAGAAATGACCACTGAAATAATAAAAACAGACACGCTTGTCGTGGGGGCCGGACAGGCGGGTGTGGCGATGAGCGAGCACCTGAGCAAACTCGGTGTGCCGCATCTGGTGCTGGAACGCAGCCGCATTGCCGAACGCTGGCGCACCGGACGCTGGGACTCGTTGGTCGCCAACGGTCCGGCGTGGCACGACCGCTTTCCGGGGCTGGAATTCGACGATGTCGATCCCGACGGGTTCGCCCCTAAAGAGCGCGTAGCGGACTACTTCGAAGCCTATGCGAAGAAATTCAACGCGCCGATCCGCACCGGCGTCGAAGTCAAAAGCGTGGTGCGCAATGTCGGTCGTCCGGGCTTCACCGTCGAGACCTCCGAAGGAGTCATTGAGGCCAGCCGCGTGGTCGCGGCGACCGGCCCGTTCCAGCGCCCGGTGATCCCGCCGATCGCCCCGCAAGACCCGCGCCTGCTGCAGATCCACTCCGCTGACTATCGCAACCCGCAGCAATTGCCTGCAGGCGCGGTGCTGGTGGTGGGTGCCGGTTCGTCCGGCGTGCAGATCGCCGATGAACTGCAGCGTTCCGGCAAGCAGGTCTACCTCTCGGTGGGCGCCCACGACCGTCCGCCACGTGCCTATCGCAACCGCGATTTCTGCTGGTGGCTGGGGGTGCTCGGCGAGTGGGATCAGGCGGCAATGAAACCCGGCCGCGAGCACGTGACCATCGCGGTCAGCGGTGCCCATGGTGGGCGCACCATCGACTTCCGTGGCCTGGCCCATCGCGGCATGACCCTGGTCGGCGTCACCGAGTCGTTCAATCACGGCGTGGTGACCTTCAAGCAGGACCTGGTCGACAACCTCAAACGTGGCGATGACAACTACCTCGCCCTGCTGGATGCCGCCGACGCCTACATCGAGCGCAACGGCCTCGACCTGCCGCTAGAACCTGAAGCGCGCGAGACGTATCCCGATCCGGACTGCGTGAAACATCCGCTGGTCGACCTGGATCTGGCCGAGGCCGGTATCACCTCGATCATCTGGGCCACCGGGTTTGCCGTGGATTATTCCTGGCTGCAAGTCGCGGCCTTTGATGACAAGGGCAAACCGCAGCACCAGCGCGGCGTGTCCAGTGAGCCGGGGGTGTATTTCCTCGGGCTGCCATGGCAGTCACGGCGCGGCTCGTCGTTCATCTGGGGCGTGTGGCACGACGCCAAACACGTGGCCGACCACATCGCCACCCAGCGCAAATACCTCGACTACCAGGATGCCGAGCAGCGTGAAGCGGCCCTGCATTGCACCGCCAACACGAAAGCCGCCGACACCGTCGACGCCTGATTTCCCTCTTTCGCGGCGGTGTTCAGCGCACCGTCGCCGCCACTGTCAGGAGCTGTACATGAGCAAGCCAACCCACACCCGCATCCGTATGTTCAACACCAAGGACACCTACCCTAACCAGACCCTGGACAACGACCTGTGCCAGGCCGTGCGCGCCGGCAACACCGTGTATGTGCGGGGTCAGGTCGGCACCGATTTCGACGGCAATCTGGTGGGCCTCGGCGATCCGCGCGCCCAGGCCGAACAGGCGATGCGCAACGTCAAGCAACTGCTTGAAGAAGCCGGCAGCGACATGAGCCACATCGTCAAGACCACCACCTACCTGATCGACCCGCGCTACCGCGAGCCGGTGTATCAGGAAGTCGGCAAATGGCTCAAAGGCGTGTTCCCGATTTCTACCGGGCTGGTGGTGTCGGCACTGGGGCAACCGCAGTGGTTGATGGAGATTGATGTGGTGGCGGTGATTCCCGAGTAATCAGACGCACCGAGTCGCGGCCATCGCGAGCAGGCTCACTCCTACAGGGGAATGCATTCCAAGGTAGGAGTGAGCCTGCTCGCGATGAGGCCAGTCAAGACACACAAGGAGTAAACAGATGACCTTTTCAATCGCAGCCCGCTGCCCCGAAACCGGCCAGTTCGGGGTCGCCATCAGTTCCTCCAGCATCGCCGTCGGCGCGCGCTGTCCGTGGCTGCTGCCGGGCGTCGGCGCGGTGTCGAGCCAGAACATCACCCTGCCGTCCCTCGGCCCCGAAGTCCTCGCGCTGATGGAGCAAGGCCTGGCGCCCGACACGGCGCTGGACAACGTCCTGACCCGCAACGGCTACAGCCAGTATCGGCAGATCACTGCAATCAACCACCTCGGCCAGACCGCGCATTTCAGCGGCGCCCAGACCCTCGGCGTGCACAACGCAGTCTCCGGCGAACAATGCGTGGCCGCCGGCAACATGCTCGCCGGGCGTGCGGTGATCGAGGCGATGGTCCGTGCTTTTGAAGACGGCGAAGGCCAACTGGCCGACCGCTTGCTCAAGGCTCTGCACGCCGCGCAAGCCCTCGGTGGCGAAGCCGGACCGGTGCATTCAGCGGCCGTGGTGGTGGTTGGCGAACAGACCTGGCCTATCGTCAATTTGCGCGTCGACTGGGCCGACGAAGACCCGATCGGTCAGTTGCAAAAGCTCTGGGACGCCTATCAACCGCAGTTGCAGGACTACATCGACCGCGCGCTCGACCCGGCCAAGGCGCCGGGCTATGGCGTTGCCGGTGATGATCGATGAACAGCGTCGCGTTGCTCAAGACGCTGGTGGGGATCGACACCACCAGCCGCGAATCCAACTTGCAGTTGATCGAGTTCGTACGCGACTACCTCGCCGGTTTCGACGTGCCGTGCGAGTTGATCTACAACGCCGAGCGCAGCAAGGCCAACCTGTTCGCCACCATTGGTCCGGCCGATCAACCGGGCATCGTGCTCTCGGGCCACACCGATGTGGTGCCGGTCGACGGGCAACCATGGACCGTTGCGCCGTTCGAACTCAGCGAGCACGACGGCAAGCTGTTCGGGCGCGGCACGGCGGACATGAAGGGCTACATCGCCTGCGTGCTGGCGCTGGTGCCGGCACTGGTGGCGACTGAACTGCGCAGGCCCGTACACATCGCGCTGTCCTACGACGAAGAAGTCGGCTGTCTCGGCGTACGCTCCTTGCTCGCCGAGCTGCAACAGCGCCCGGTCAAACCGCTGCTGTGCATCATCGGTGAACCCACCGAACTGAAACCGGTGCTCGGCCATAAAGGCAAACTGGCGATGCGCTGCGACGTGCACGGTCATCCGTGTCATTCGGCGTACGCGCCGCTGGGGGTCAACGCCATCGAGTACGCCGCCGAACTGATCGGCGAGCTGGGGCGCATCGGCCGGCAACTGCAAGCGCCCGAGCATCACGACAGTCGTTTCGACCCGCCCTACAGCACGGTGCAGACCGGGGTGATCAGCGGCGGCAAGGCACTGAACATCGTTCCTGCCGATTGCCGCTTCGACTTCGAGATCCGCACCCTGCCCTCGCAGGATCCGGCGCAGGTCGCGCAGCAGTTGCAGGCCTACGCCGAGCAACAAATGCTGCCGCGCATGCGGGCGGTGAGTGCGCACAGCGCGATTCGATTCAGTGAATTGTCGGCCTATCCTGGCCTGGCCACCGATGCCCGGAGTGAGGCGGCGCAGCTGATTGCTGCGTTCTGCGGTTCACGGGAATTCGGCACGGTGGCGTTCGGCACCGAGGGTGGACTGTTCGATGCGGCGGGTATTCCCACGGTGGTCTGCGGCCCCGGCAGCATGGACCAGGGGCACAAGCCCGATGAGTTTGTCAGTCGTGCGCAACTCGATGCCTGCGACGCGATGCTGCAACGGATGCTGACCTCGATTCGCGCTTGATCCGTTCGGCCTGACTGCCGGCATTCAGGCGTGCAGTCGGGCCAGCTCTTCTCGGCAGTGATCGACGAACAACTGCACCGGTTTGGTCAGTTGCACGCGCCGTAGCCACGCAGCCGACAAGCCTGAACCGGTGACGTCTTCGGCCAGTGGCACGCACACCACCTTCTGCCCGTCGTAGGTGTATTCGCCGAACGGTCGGGTCACCAGAATCGAAAAGCCGAAACCGCGCCCGACCATGCCGCGCACCATCTCGATCGACGGCGAGCTGAAGACGATGTGCGGCGTCAGTCCGCGCTCCTCGAAGATGCTCACGAAGTAGGTGCGGCTGGGCACCACATCGAGCAGGATCATCGGTTCCAGCACCAGATCGTGCAGCGAGACTTTTGCCTGTTGTGCAAAGCGGTGATCGGCTGGCAGCAAGGCGTAAGGCTGCTGCGGCGGCATCAGCGGCGTGGTTTCGATAGTGGTGTCGAGCTCATGTTCGAACAGCATCGCCACATCGATGCTGCCGGCGGTCAACGCCTGCACCAGTTCCTGTTGTTCGCCATCGCGAATGCGGATTTCCACTCCCGGCCAACGTTCCTTGAACCCGGCGATCAGGCGCGGCAGATACAACGGTGCCACCGTTTCGAAACAGCCGATATCGATCTGCCCTGAGACCACGTCGTTGTCAGCCAGCGCGTTCTGCTCGAACTCATGCGCCACCCGCAGCAACTCCAGCGCCTTGCGATAGAACCGCGAACCGCTGGGCGTGAGTGAAACGCCCTGGGCGTGATGGCGGATAAACAGCTGCACGCCGAAGCTTTCCTCCAGATGCTTGATCGCGGTCGACACCGACGGCTGGGCGATATAGAGCTTGCGCGAGGCTTCGGCGACGCTGCCGCAATCGGCGGTGGTGACGAAGTATTTGAGCTGGCGCAGGTTGTAGGCGGCCATATAAAACCTCTGCAAGTAAGACAACGCTTTTGTGGCGAGGGAGCTTGCTCCCGCTTGAGTGCGCAGCACTCACAACATCAGCGGGCGTGGCGCAGTTTTGGGGGCCGCTTCGCAGCCCGGCGGGAGCAAGCTCCCTCGCCACAGGAAAGTTTTCGCCGCTGAACGTTTTTGTGGTTGATCACGGTTGAACATACCGGACCGCTCCCAAACCCGGGGCATATATTTTTTAAGGTCTGAAGCAACAAACTTACTAATTTATCTATCCCGGGGCTTTGCACATGATCGCTTCAACAAGAAATGCGCCGTCCGTGTCGGCGCTTACCGAAGTACGTCCACGTACTCATCCTTGCCTTGGAGTTCGTCATGTCCACCTCTGCAACAACATCCGCCCCGCTCATTGAAAAACACACGATAGGCTATGTGCCCCCCGAAGATCGCCACGGAAAGGTCAGGGATCTGTTCACGCTGTGGTTCGGCGGCAATATCGCGCCGTTGCCGATCGTGACCGGCGCGCTGGGCGTGCAGTTGTTCCACCTGAACCTGGTGTGGGGCATCGTCGCCATTCTGGTCGGTCACCTGGTCGGCGGCGTGCTGATGGCGCTGCACTCGGCGCAAGGCCCGCAGATGGGCATTCCGCAGATGATCCAGAGCCGCGCGCAGTTCGGCTCGCTCGGCGCCCTGCTGGTGGTGCTGATTGCCGGCGTCATGTACATCGGCTTTTTCGCCTCCAACATCGTCCTTGCCGGCAAGTCGCTGCATGGCGTGGTCGACAGCGTGCCGGTGCCGGTCGGCATCGTGATCGGCGCCCTCGGTTCGGGGATCATCGGCATCATCGGCTACCGCTTCATCCACGTGCTCAACCGCATCGGCACCTGGGTGCTGGGGATCGGCATCGTCGTCGGTTTCGGCTACATCTTCACCCATATTCAAACCGATGACTTCCTCACCCGCGGCAGCTTCAACCTGTCCGGCTGGCTCGCCACCGTGTCGCTGGCCGCGCTGTGGCAGATCGCGTTTGCGCCCTACGTGTCCGACTATTCGCGTTACTTGCCGGCCGACGTCAAAGTCTCGTCGACGTTCTGGACGACATACCTGGGCTCGGCACTGGGCTCGAGTCTGGCGTTCATCTTCGGTGCCGTCGCCGTGCTGGCGACACCGGTGGGCATGGACACCATGGACGCGGTCAAACTCGCCACCGGCTCCATCGGCCCGCTGATGCTGGTGCTGTTCCTGCTCAGCGTGATCAGCCACAACGCCCTTAACCTGTACGGCGCGGTGCTGTCGCTGATCACCCTGGTGCAGACCTTCGCCTACCGCTGGATTCCCACCGCCAAAAGCCGCGCAGTGATCTCGATCATCGTTCTGCTGGCCTGCTGCTTCGCTGCCGTCGGCGCATCGAAGGACTTCATCGGCCACTTCGTCGACATGGTGCTGGTGCTGCTGGTGGTACTGGTGCCGTGGACGGCGATCAACCTGATCGACTTCTACGCCATCCACAAGGGCAAGTACGACATCCAGTCGATCTTCCAGGTCGACGGCGGTATCTACGGACGCTACAACCCGCAGGCGCTACTGGCTTACGCCATCGGCATCGCCGTGCAGATCCCGTTCATGAACACCCCGTTGTACGTCGGCCCGGTGTCGGCGCACATCAACGGCGCGGACCTGTCGTGGCTGGTGGGCCTGCTGGTGACCTCGCCGCTGTACTTCTGGCTGGCCAGTCGAGACAGCGCCTATCGACGGCGGATGATGGGCGGGAAACTGGTGGGCAGTCTGTAACGATGTCCGGATGACAAACGAAGGCCCGCCATGCGCGGGCCTTCTGCGTCGCAGTGTGGTATTTCTTGAGGCCCGACAGGCATCCACGAGACAGGGAATCCCATGCTGCGAATTCTGGGCAAGGCGTCATCGATCAATGTGCGCAAAGTGCTGTGGACCTGCGCCGAACTACAGATCCCGTTCGAACGCGAGGATTGGGGCTCGGGCTTCACCCCCACCGACACACCGCAGTTCCTCGCCCTCAACCCGTGCGCGATGGTGCCGGTGATTCAGGACGGCGATTTCACCTTGTGGGAATCAAACACGATCATTCGTTATCTGGCGGCCAAATATGGCGGCGCAGGCCTCTACCCTTCCGAGCCGCAAGCCAGGGCGCGAGTCGACCAGTGGATCGACTGGCAGGCGTCGGAGCTGAACCGCTCATGGTCGTATGCGTTCATGTCGCTGGTCCGCCAGTCAGCGGATCATCAGGACCGTGCCGCGTTGGCCAACGGTGTCGAGCAATGGTCGAAGACCATGGGCATCCTTGATCAGCAGTTGCAGAAGACTGGCGCCTACGTCAGCGGCGCGGCGTTTTCGCTGGCAGACATTCCCATCGGGCTGTCGGTCAATCGCTGGTTCGAAACGCCGCTTGCGCATCCGCACTATCCGGCCGTCAGGGCGTATTACGAGCGTCTGAGTCAGCGCGAAGGCTTTCGTCTTCACGGCAGAAACGGTACGCCGTGAAGCATAAGTGTCCTGCGGCATAAGGGAGGCCGTCGACGCGGCTACGCTTCTGCGCGCACCACGCCGCGCTCTTCCAGCAAGCGCACGAACATGCTCAGACTGCGCGACACCGTGCCCCGGCGCCACACCAGCCACGTCGTCAAATAACGAAAATCCGCCGCCAGTGGCCAGACGCTGACCGTCGCGCTGCCGGGCATGCTCTGCAGCATCTTGCGCGGCATCAGCGCCAGCCCGGCCCCGGCGCTGACGCAGGCGAGCATGCCGTGATACGACTCCATCTCGAAGATCTTGCCGGGCACGGCGGCGTCGGTGCTGAACCATTTTTCGAAATGGTGCCGGTAGGAGCAATTGGAGCGGAACGCATAAATATTCTCGCCGTTGACGTCCGCCGCGCGCTGCACCGGGGCGTGATTGAGCGGCGCAATGACGACCATTTCTTCCTCGAACGCCGGCACGCCTTCGAGGGCCGGGTGCAGCACCGGGCCGTCGACGAACGCCGCTGCCAATCGCCCGGACAGCACGCCGTCGATCATTGTCCCGGACGGGCCGGTCGACAGGTCCAGATCGACTTTGGGATGCGCCTGGTTGTACGCCGCCAGCAACTCGGGAATACGCACCGCCGCCGTGCTTTCCAGCGACCCCAGAGGGAACGCGCCCTGCGGTTCTTCACCCGCGACGGTGGCGCGGGCCTCCTGCACCAGATCGAGAATGCGCCGCGTGTACTCGAGAAAACTCCAGCCGGCCGGCGACAGACGCAGTCGGCTTTTCTCGCGGATGAACAGGTCGACGCCCAGATCCTGCTCCAGTTGTTTGATCCGCGTGGTCAGGTTCGACGGCACGCGATGGATCTGCGCCGCGGCGGCACTGATGCTGCCGTGCTCGGCAACGGCCTTGAAGATTTCCAGCTGCACCAGATCCACAGTCATTCTCCAATCGTGAAAGAAACGATCTTTATTATTCAGTTTCCAGAAAACAAACGCCACCCTACTCTAGGCCCATCCACTGAACTCGCAGGAGCCCGCCATGAGCCCGATTTCCAGCCAGACCCACGCCATCTCGATCAACCCCGCCACCGGCGAGCAGATCGGCCACTACGCGTTTGAATCCGCCGACGCCCTCGACGCTGCGCTGACCCGCGCCGCATTCGGTTTCTCGAAGTGGAAACGCAAGCCGCTGCAAGACCGCTCCCGCGCCCTGACCGCACTGGCCGGTGCCCTGCGTGACAGCGCTGAAGCCATGGCGACCATGATCACCCTGGAAATGGGCAAGCCGATCGCCCAGGCCCGTGGCGAAATCGAAAAATGCGCCAAGCTCTGCGAGTGGTACGCCGAAAACGGACCGGCCATGCTCGACGCCGAGCCGACCCAGGTTGAAGGCGGCAAAGCGCGGATCGAGTACCGTCCGCTCGGCCCGATCCTCGCGGTGATGCCGTGGAACTTCCCGATCTGGCAAGTGCTGCGCGGCGCGGTACCGGCGCTGATCGCCGGCAACACCTACGTGCTCAAGCATGCGCCGAACGTGATGGGCAGCGCCTACCTGCTGCGCGACGCGTTCAAAAATGCCGGTTTCGCCGACGGCGTGTTTGAAGTGATCAACGTCACCCCGGAAGGCGTATCCACTGCAATTGCAGACCCGCGCATCGCCGCCGTCACCCTGACCGGCAGCGTACGCGCCGGCATGGCCATCGGTGCCCAGGCCGGTGCCGCACTGAAGAAATGCGTGCTGGAACTGGGCGGTTCTGATCCGTTCATCGTGCTCAACGACGCTGATCTCGACGAAGCCGTGCAGGCTGCCGTGATTGGCCGTTACCAGAACTCCGGCCAGGTGTGCGCCGCGGCCAAGCGCCTGATCATCGAAGAAGGCGTGGTCGAGGAATTCACCCGTAAATTCGTCGAAGCCACGCGCAAGCTGAAGGTCGGCGATCCGTTGTCCGCCGACACCTACATCGGCCCGATGGCACGTTTCGACCTGCGCGACGAACTCGACCAGCAAGTGCGCGCCACCCTCGAAGAAGGCGCCACCCTGCTGCTCGGCGGCGGCAAGGCCGAAGGTGCGGGCAACTACTATGAGCCGACTGTGCTGGCCGACGTCACTGACCGCATGACCTCGTTCAAACAGGAATTGTTCGGCCCGGTGGCGTCGATCATCACCGCCCGCGATTGCGCCCACGCCGTGGCCCTGGCCAACGACAGCGATTTCGGCCTGACCGCGACGATCTACACCGCCAACGTGCAACTGGCCCAGCAACTGACCAGCGAACTGGAAACCGGCGGCGTGTTCATCAACGGCTACTCCGCCAGCGACCCGCGCGTGACCTTCGGCGGCGTGAAGAAAAGCGGTTTCGGCCGCGAGCTGTCGCACTTCGGCGTGCGCGAGTTCTGCAACGCGCAGACGGTGTGGCTGGATCGCAAATAACCTGAGACATCACCGTCACCTGTAGGAGCTGCGGCACGCTGCGATCTCTTGATTTTGATTTTGCAGATCAGGATCAAAAGATCGCAGCCTCGTTTCACTCGACAGCTCCTACAGGGAGTAGTCACGCCGTTTGCTGTTGCGCCTCGCCCGCCGTCCGATCCTTGCTCAACAGCCCCAGCACTACCGCCGCCGAAACGAGGGTGATCAGCGTAAGGACGTGCAGCAAGTACTGAAACGCCGACGCATAACCGGCCACCAGACGCTCATTGGCCAGCCCCGGCACCCTGTTGATCGCATGCGCCATGTCCCCCGTGGTAACCCGGTGCGCGATCTCGGCAATCAGCGCCACATCGCCACTGCCTGCCATGGCACGGGTCAGATCGCTGTGCAACAGCGAAGTCAGCACTGCGGCCACCACCGCCAGCGCAATCCCCTCACCCGCCACTCGCACGGTATTGAAGATCCCCGCCGCCATCCCCGCGCGCTCCTTCGGTACAACGCTGACCGACAGACCATCCATCAAGCCCCACGGCAAACCGGTGCCGATCCCGATCAACACCATCGCAATGACCAAGGCCCATTTCGGCTCACTGACGTTGTACAGGCTCAACCCGTGCAACCCCACTGCAGCGATCAGAAAACCAATCCCCGACAAGATCCCCGCCGAGACAAAGCGGGTCATCCATGCCGCCAGCATCGGTACCACCAACATGGGTGCCGACAGCGCCAGCAACAGCAGGCCGGCGTCGATTTCGCTCAAGCCTTCGACGCCGATAAAGCGCAATGGCAACATCACCACCAGCACGATGTAGCAAAAACAGGTACCGATCGGCAGCATCTGGACGCCGATGAAGCGCGGAAAACCGAACAGACTCAGATCGAGCATCGGGTGTTTAACGCGCCTTTCGATGATCACGAACAACGCCAGCAACACGGCCGAAGCACTCAGCAGACCGACCACCAGCGGGCTGCCCCAACCGCTTTCCGGGGCCTGAATCACGCCGAAGGTGAACAGCGCCAGCATCGTGCTGAACGTGAGCGTGCCTGGCCAATCCAGCCCCGTGGCATCCGGGTTGCGGCTTTCGCGCATGCGTGGCAGACCGAAGACCATGGCGATCACGCCGATCAGCGCGGTAAAGACGAAAATCGCCCGCCAGTTGAACGCCTCGATCAACGCGCCGGCCAGCAACGGCCCGAAAGCCAGACCGATGCCGAATGTGGTGCCGAGCACGCTGTACGCTCGGGTCCGCGCATGGCCTTCGAACTCTTGCGCCAACGACGCTGAACCGCTGGCCAACGCCGCAGCACCGGCCACGCCCTGCACCGCGCGCAGCCCATCCAGCCAGCACACCGACGGTGCCAGGCTCTGGGCGATCGATGCTGCGGTGAACAGCAACATGCCAAAGGTGAACAGGCGTTTACGCCCATAGACATCGGCCAACGCCCCCGCCGCCATCAGCAAACTGCCGAACGACAACATGAACGCATTGGTAATCCAGGTCAGGGCAACGGGGCTGCCCCCCAAATCACGGCCAATGGCGGGCGTCGCCACTGCGCCACCGGTAAAACTCAAGGGCAGTACCAGTGCCGACAGGCAGACGGCCGCGAGGATCAGCAGCTTGTTACGTGCTCCTTGCTGTTGAGTGACAGTTGTCATGAATTCATCCTTTAAAAAATTGCCAGGCTGCAACTCTAAAGCCGTGCTACTGATGTGATAATCCCAGCAATTTTTCATGGGTTTGTGAAAGGCATTCACAGATGAAATCACCCTCAGCAGCAGACCTTGCAGTATTTCTCTGTACGGCGCAGCACTTGAATTTCAGCAAGGCCGCCGTCGAACTTGGCCTTACCCCCTCAGCCCTGAGCCATTCGGTGAAGGCTCTGGAAAATCGCCTCGGTGTGCGTCTGTTCAATCGCACCACCCGCAGCGTGGCGTTGACCGAAGCCGGTGAACGCCTCTACGCGCGCTTGAAACCGGCGTTCCGCGACATCGACGATGCACTGGAAGACCTCAACCATTTTCGCGACAAACCCGCAGGCAACCTGCGCATCACCTGCGGACGCCAGGCGTGCGAACTGGTATTGCTGCCGATTGCCAGCGAGTTCCTGCAGAGGTATCCGGACATTCGCATGGAGGTAGTCGAAAGCGAAGCATTGCTGGATATCGTCGCCGGCGGATTTGATGCTGGGGTGCGCTTTGGCGATCGACTGGAGGCGGACATGGTATCGCTGCCGATCGGCCCGGCGATGCGTTCGGTGGTGGTCGGTTCGCCGGCATTCTTTGCACGCTATCCTGCGCCGCAAAAACCCGAAGATCTGCAGGATTTGCCCTGCCTTCGCCACCGCTACCCCAGTGGCACGATGTATCGCTGGGAATTCGAACGGGAGGGCATTGCCCAGGAAATCGAGGTCAACGGCCCACTGACCCTGGGCGACGTCAGCTTGATGATCGGCCCTGCGCTGCAAGGCCTGGGATTGGCCTATGTGTTCGATGAAATGGTCAGCGAACACCTGGCCTCGGGACGTCTGATTCAGGTGTTGGCCGACTGGTGCCCTTATTATCCGGGCCTGCATTTGTATTACCCGAGCCGGCGCCATGTACCGGCGCCGCTCAAGGCTTTTATCGACTTTGCGCGCGAGCGCAGTGGCCATTAGGGCTTACAGATATTTCAGCCAGGCAATGTCGCGACGCCGCGCCTTCAGCGACGAAAACCAGCGCACCGCCGGGTACAGCGCCAGCGCCAACAACACCGACATCAGCCATATCGCCGGCACCGAATCGAAGCCGAAATAGCTACCGTGGTTAAGGCCAAACAGCGCCACGGCGATCAGATAAAGCACCTTCAGCACGTACAGGTGCAGCAGGTAGAAAAACATTGGTGCCGAACCGAACACGCACAGCCAGCGGATCCAGCGCCGCGTCTGGAACCTTTCAAACAGCCGCAACAACAGCAGTCCCACACCCAACGTCAGGGTGATGAACAGCAGCGATGGCGGGTACTTGGTGATGTTGAAAAACGCCATCAACGTTTGCACGGTCGTGTCGTGCAGTGCCCAAGGTTTTTCGCCGTAACCGTTGAGCAGCCGCAGCCCGACGAAGCCCAGCAGACCGGCGGCACCCGCCAGCAACAGGCAGTGCTGACGGGTCCCGGCATCGGCCGCCCGGGCGAACCACGGGCCCAGCGCATAACCCAGGCCGATCACACCGATCCACGGCAACAGTGGATACGAGGTGCGCAAGCGCAAGCTGTCGCCAACGTCGATCCAGCCGCGGTCATGCAGAATCGCCCATGGCACATGCAATGCCGAGTCCGCTGCGAAATGCAGCCCATCGAGCAGGTTATGCCCGGCAATGATCGCCAGGCTCAGCGTCAGCAACAGCCCGCGCGGCAGCCAGACCAGCAGCGACAACGCGATCATGCTCAGACCAATCGCCCAGATGACCTGCAGATAGATCACGCTCGGCGGCAACTGAAACGTCCACGCGAAATTCACCAATGTGAATTCCAGCACCACCAGAAACAGCCCACGCTTGAACAGGAAGGCACTCACGTCAACCTTGCCCGCATACTTCTCGCCAAACAGCCACGCAGACAGTCCAGTCAGAAACACGAACACCGGTGCGCACAGATGCGCCAGCGTACGACTGAAAAACAATGCCGGCTCGGTGTTGGCGATGTCCATCGGGTCGGACACCTGACGGTGCAGGAGAAACGTCTCACGCACGTGGTCCAGCAACATGAACAGGATCACCAGACCTCTCAATGCATCAATGGACAGCAGGCGGCCGGTCGGCGCCGGGGTGGAGCGAGCAAACGCAGTGGTCATGGACATTTCGCCAACAAGTAAATGAATCAGGGGATCGCAACCGCACGACCCGCCAAAAATTGGCGTTACTCTATAACATTAAAAGTCGATTCCCAACCCAAACGACATTTGCCCAATCACGTCAGGCTTCTATAGTGATCAGGCGCCCCCTGCCCTTTGCGCCTGCTGTCGAGCGTTGCCCATGACCTCAACCGAACACCTGATCATCTGCGAGCATTGCGATTGCGTGTACGAAAAAGTCGCGCTCGCCAAACACCAGAAAACCCTCTGCGTGCGTTGCGGCGGCGTGCTGCAGCGTTATAACGGCCTGACCGTCGAGCAGCGCCTGGCCTTGAGTTTCACTGCGGCGATGCTGTGGCTGTTCGCCAACTTCTATCCGGTGATGAGCATCAGCATGAAGGGCCTGAAAAACAGCGCGACGCTGTGGGATTCAGTGGTGGCGCTGAGTCAGGGGCCGATCACGTTCATCGCGATGGTCGCGGCGATCTCGATCATCATCGCCCCGGCGTTTCAACTGGTGCTGCTGATCTGGGTGCTGAGTTTCGCCATGTCCTCGCGGCGCGCGCCGGGGTTCAAGCTGTGCATGCGCTGGCTGGAAACCCTGCGCCCGTGGAGCATGCTTGAAGTGTGTCTGCTGGGGGCGATGGTCGCGGTGTTCAAACTGGCCGGGCTGCTCGATGTGCTGCCGGGTATCGGCCTGTTCGCCCTGGCGGTGCTGAGCCTGATGATGATCCGCATCGCCGGGCGCGATGTTCGGGATCTGTGGGACATTCTATGAAGCGACCCGCGACCGCCAGCGAACTCAACCTGTGCCTGTGCCACAGCTGTGGACTGGCCTGCGACATGACCGACGAGCCGCATGAGTGCCCGCGCTGCGAGGCGCCCCTGCATCGACGCAAGCCCAACTCGCTGACGCGCACCTGGGCCTACCTGTTTGCCGCGCTGGCATTTTATGTGCCGGCCAATCTGCTGCCGGTGATGAACACCGTGATGCTCGGCAACGGCGCCGACAGCACGATCATGAGCGGCGTGCTGGAGTTCTGGGAAGGTGGCGCGTGGGACATCGCCCTGATCATCTTTATCGCCAGTATCGCGGTGCCGGGAATCAAGTTCGTCGCGCTGACGCTGCTGCTGGTCACCGTGCAGCGCGACAGCGGCTGGGCGCGCCGTGAGCGTTCGAAGCTGTTCCGGTTCGTCGAGCTGATCGGCTATTGGTCGATGCTCGACGTGTTGGTGGTTGCCCTGGTCGCGGCACTGGTGAAGTTTCAGGCGCTGGGCGATATCGAACCTCGCCCGGGCATCCTGTTTTTCGGCATGGTGGTGGTGTTCACCATGCTCTCGGCAATGAGTTTCGACCCGCGACTGATCTGGGACAACGCCCCTGACGACGAGCCGCTCAGCGACGCAGCACCTCAAGCAACACCTGCAACGGATGGCGCAACGCCCGATCCGACTGGCGCTTGACCTGACTGCGGCATGAGTAACCGGTGGCCAGCGCTTCGCCGCGCTCGGCCGGCGCTTCGACCTGACTGGCCCAGGATTGCTCGTAGATCACCGCCGAGGTTTCGCGGTTGCGCGCCTCGTGGCCGTAAGTGCCGGACATGCCGCAGCAACCGGTGGCCTGGGTCGCCAGTTTCAGCCCGACCCGTTCGAACACCTGCTCCCACTGCCGGGTCGCCGCCGGCGCATTGGTTTTCTCGGTGCAGTGCGCCAGCAAACGGAACGGCTGGGCTGTGTCAGCACAGGCCCGTTCCGGCATCACCTTGAGCAGCCACTCCTGAACCAGCGCCACGTCCGGGCACGCCTGCATACCGGGCACTTTCAGGTATTCCTGGCGATAGACCAAGGTCATCGCCGGGTCCAGCCCCAACAGCGGCACGCCAACATCGGCCAGCTCGCGCAGTTGCCGGGCGTTGCGCAACGCTGCGCGGTTGAACGCCGAGAGGAAGCCCTGCACGTGCAGCGGCTTGCCGTTGGCACTGAACGGCGCCAGATACACCTGATAGCCCAGCCGCGACATCAGCTCCAGCAGATCCGCCAGCAGCGGCGCTTCGAAATAACGGGTGAACGCGTCCTGCACCAGCACCACACTGCGCTCGCGCTGGGCCTGGGTCAGCGCCGAGAGCCTGGCCACCGTCGCCGGCTGCACATTCCAGCGACGCAGCGTCGCGTGGAAATCAAAACGGCTCAGCAACGGCACATCGACCATGCCGCCAAGACGTTCCAGCAGGTTGCGAACCAACGAGGCGCCCATCAAACCGTTGTACAGCGCCGGAATCCGCGCCATGTACGGGATGCTGTACTCCAGCGAGGCGATCAGATAATCCCGCGCCGGGCGCAGATAACGGGTGTGATACAGCTCGAGAAAGCGCGAACGGAATTCCGGCACATTGACCTTGACCGGGCACTGGCCCGCGCAGGACTTGCACGCCAGGCAACCGGCCATGGCGTCGTAAACCTCATGGGAAAAGTCCGCATCCTGCGTGCGGCTGTTGCGCCAGCGCGTCCACAAGCTGCTGAAAAACGCCGGCCGGCGGATCGCATCGGCCAACACGTCCACGCCTGCCTCACCTTGCAAACGCAGCCATTCGCGGATCAGCGAGGCGCGGCCCTTGGGCGATTGCGCACGCTCGCGGGTGGCCTTCCACGACGGGCACATGGCGTCGTCGGGATCGAAGTTGTAGCAGGCGCCGTTGCCGTTGCAATGCAGGGCAGCGCCGTAGCTTTGCCAGACCTTCTCGTCGATCTGCCGATCCAGTTCGCCGCGCAGGGTCACCTCGTCGATCTTCAACAGCTGCGCATCGCTGTTGGCCGGGGTGGCGATCTTGCCCGGGTTGAACTGATTGAACGGGTCGAACGCGGCTTTCAGCGCCTGCAGCGCCGGGTACAGCTCGCCGAAAAACGCCGGCGCGTATTCCGAGCGCAGGCCTTTGCCGTGTTCGCCCCACAACAGTCCGCCGTAGCGCTGAGTCAGCGCCGCCACGCCATCGGACACCGGACGCACCAGTGCCGCTTGCTGCGGATCTTTCATGTCGAGAATCGGCCGTACGTGCAACACGCCGGCATCGACGTGGCCGAACATGCCGTACTGCAAACCGTGGCTGTCGAGCAGTTCGCGCAACTCGGCGATGTACTCGGCCAGGTGCTGCGGCGGCACCGCCGTGTCTTCGACAAACGGCTGCGGTCGCGCTTCCCCGGCAACGTTGCCAAGCAGGCCCACCGCGCGTTTGCGCATGCCATAGACCTTGTTCACCGCCGCCTGCCCGACCGCCAGCGTATGCCCGAGGCGTTCGACCGTGGCGTCGCGGCTCAAGTGTTCGAGGAAGGCTTCGACCCGGCGCTGCAGATCATCAGGATCATCACCGCAGAACTCCACCAGGTTGATCCCCAGTGTCGGCCGTTCGGCGCTCTGCGGGAAGTATTCGGCGACGCCGTGCCAGACGATGTCCTGCATGGCCAGCAGCAGCACTTTGGAGTCGACGGTTTCAATCGACAGCGGCTTGAGCGCCATCAGCGCCCGGGCATCGCGCAACGCATCCATGAACCCGGCGTAGCGGATATTCACCAGCATGGTGTGTTTGGGAATCGGCAGCACGTTGAGCTTGGCCTCGACCACAAACCCCAGCGAACCTTCGGCGCCGCACAGCACGCTGTTGAGGTTGAAGCGATTGTCGGCCTCGCGCAGGTGCGCCAGGTCGTAGCCGGTCAGGCAGCGGTTGAGATCAGGAAAGCGTTGCTTGATCAGTTCGCCCTGCTCATCAATGATCTGCCGCGCACAGCGATAGACTTCGCCGACCCGGTCTTCGCGGGCGCACAGCGCTGCCAGATCATCTTCGGCCAGTGCTTCGCCGTGCAGGCGCTCGCCGCCGCGCAGGACCATGTCGAGCTCCAGCACATGGTCACGGGTCTTGCCATAGGTGCAACTGCCCTGGCCGCTGGCGTCGGTGTTGATCATGCCGCCAACGGTGGCGCGGTTGGAGGTCGACAGCTCCGGGGCGAAGAACAGCCCGGCAGACTTCAGCGCAGCGTTGAGCTGGTCCTTGACCACCCCGGCCTGCACGCGCACCCAGCGCTCTTCGACGTTGACCTGCAGAATGCGGTTCATGTGCCGCGACAGGTCGACCACGATGCCGTCGGTCAGCGACTGACCGTTGGTGCCGGTGCCGCCGCCACGCGGGGTGATCACCACTTTCCGGTAAGCCGGCTCGGCGATCAGGCGTGCAACCCGCGCCACATCCTCGGCGTCCATTGGGAATACCGCCGCTTGCGGCAGGCGTTGATAGATCGAGTTGTCGGTGGCAAGCACCACGCGGCTGGCGTAATCGGCGCTGATTTCACCACGAAAGCCGCTGGTTTTCAGGGCGTTGAGGAACTGCTGGTAATCGGCGCTCAATGCGCTGGCGGGCGACAGCTGGGCAATCATCGGTCGGTAAATCTCGGTCAAAATCGGGCCGTGTGGCGGTGAACAGTTGTGCGCAACGAATGATTGCGTCACGCTCCCGCCATCTCATGGTGCTTATGTTCATTGCTTGGCGCCGTCGGGACAAGCGTAAAATCGACCCGTAATCCATGACTAAAACGAATGAATCCACGCACCCTCACCCCGTCCATGTCGTTGTTGCTGGCTTTCGAGGCCGCCGCGCGCCATGAAAGCTACACCCGCGCCGCCCACGAACTGTCGCTGACGCAGAGCGCGGTCAGCCGCCAGGTGCAGATTCTGGAAAAGATGCTCGGCATGCGCCTGTTCAGCCGTGAAGGCCGGCAAGTGGTGCTGACCGATGTCGGACGCATGTATCAGCGCGAACTGGCCGAAGCCCTCGGGCAGATCCGCAGTGCGACCTTGCAGGCGATGGCGTTTGGTTCGGGCATTCACAGCCTGCGTCTGGCGACGCTGCCGACCTTCGGCTCGAAATGGCTGCTGCCACGCCTCAAGGATTTCTACACCGCGCACCCCGGCATGACCGTGCACTTGCATTCGCGAATCGAAGCGATCGACTTCGACACCAGTGAGATCGACGCTGCGATCTGTGTCGGCGCCGGTGACTGGCCAGGGCTGAGCGCCCTGCCCCTGCACACTGAAGAACTGGTGGTGATCGCCAGTGCGCAGTTGTCGGCAGCCGAACGGCTGGACGCTGAACAACAGATTGCCGGACAGCTGTTGCTCAATGTCAGCAGCAACGCCCAGGCCTGGGCGGAATGGTTCACCCATCACGACTTGCCGCACCGCAGCATGCGCATCGGGCCGAGCTTTGAAATGACCTCGCACCTGATTCAAGCGGTGCGAGCGAATATCGGCGTGGGGCTGGTGCCGCGGATTCTGGTGGAGGACGAATTGCTTAACGGCGAGCTGCTGCAACTGGGGGAACCGATCACCAGCCGGCGCAGCTATTACCTGGTGTACCCGCCACGTAATGAGGCGTTGCCGTCGTTGAAGGCGTTTCGGGATTGGTTGGTGGATACGCTTTGACCGCAGATCCCATGAATGCATGACATAACAAAACGCCGCTCGATGAGCGGCGTTCAGTCAATCTTTATGATGGCGTTTTAGCGGTGGCGGCGCACTCGGCCCTTTGACAAGCGGCTTGGCCAGCAACTTGCCGTCCGGGCCATAAAAGAGGCGCCTGACGCTAGGTGGCATGGGAGTAGGCTCTTTTGCGCTCATGGTGAAACCTCTTCGACAGAACTGAATTCGACCCACTGAACTTTCGAGGAATCTATCACTAATAATTCGGCGCCAAAAGGCAACGCCACGCCATCCTCCCCCAACCAGCCTGGATTAAGCATGATGAACTGTCCCTCCAGGGGGCCGGAAGGCCACTCGATGGGCCAGCCGAACAATCGCCTTTCATCGGTCAAATGCAGCGTTACCAGCCGATTGTGGCGGACAAACGTGCTGTACCACTCGCTGGGATAAGAGTTTTTATTGGTTACATTTTTACTTCGTAACCATTTGTGCAACTTGTCATTCGAGGCCAGCGCACACGACAACAAGCCGAGTCCCGTTGAAACCATAAACGCCCACATAGCCTGGGCTTTGCCATCCCATTTCCCTACAGAAAAGCCCTCCGAGCCTATCCATAAGGCAACAGCCCCGATCCCCAACACCACCCCATGAATCACAAACGTAAAAATCAACGCCTGCACAATCTGCCCAAACGTGTTAGGTCGCTTGAATGCGGTGAGCGTATAAAAAATCCAGGTCGAGACAAACCCGGGGATGAGGTATTGCAACAGCGGAATCACTTCTTTGACCAGATCATCCATGATCCAGGGCTCCTTGAAAGACTTGCCGGCCCGATAAGTGACCGGCAATCAAAGCCTAGTGCAGACTGAAAAAATGCCGCCGCCCAACTGTCACAGCGCATTACGCACGCCGCTAAAACCTATGCATCCTGCAGAATCAGATCAGCCCCTTTCTCCGCCACCATCAGCACCGCCGCATGGGTATTGCCTGACGTCACGTTCGGGAAGATCGACGCATCGACGACCCGCAACCCTGCGAAACCATGCACCTTCAGGCGCTTGTCGACCACCGACGTCTGCTCGTCCGCGCCCATCGCACAGGACCCGCACAGGTGGTAGATCGAGCCACAGTTGTCGCGAAAGTACTGCAACATCTGCTCATCGGTTTCCACCGCCGGCCCCGGCAAGACTTCATCGACGGTGATGCTCTTGAGCGCCGGCGCACTCATGATCGTGCGCATCAGGCGGCTGCCCTGAATCACTTCATCGATGTCCTTTTGCGTGCTGAGGTAGTTCGGGTCGATCAACGCCGCATCCCGTGGATTTTTCGAAGCGATTTCAACGTGCCCGCGACTGGTCGGCCGGCACGGATTGAAGCACAGCAGGAAGCCCGAATACGGCTCTGGCTTGAGGCTGGCCTTGTTGTTTTTCGGGATCTGGTACGACAGCGGATTGAAGTACAGCTGCAGGTTGGGATGCGCCTGCTGGGCATTGCCACGGAAGAATCCGCCCGCCTGATTGACGCTCATCGCCAGCGCGCCCTTGCGGGTCAGCAGGTATTTGAGGCCGAGTTTGAGCTGGCCGAACAGCGAGCTCAGTTCATCGTTCAAGGTCGGAATGTTGGCCTTGTAGTAGTAGCTGACGCACAGGTGATCCTGCAGGTTGCGCCCCACCGCTGGCAGGTGCCTGACCAGCGGAATCTGGTGCCTGGCGAGCAGCTCGCGATCGCCCACGCCGGACAATTGCAGGATCTTCGGCGTGTCGACCGCACCCGCACAGAGGATCACTTCCTTGCGCGCAGTAAACGTACGCACGACACCGTGCTGGGTGATCGAGATACCGGTGGCGCGCTGTTGCGCATCGTCAAACAGCACGCGATCCACCAGTGCGTAATGCTCGATGGTCAGATTCGGCCGGCTGAGTGCCGGGTGCAAATGCGCAAAGCTGCTGGAACAGCGCTGACCGTTCTTGGTATTGACGTCGTACAGGCCCGCACCTTCGAATTTAGCGCCGTTGAAATCGTCGCTGCGCGGATAGCCGAGCTGCGAGCAACCTTCAAGAAACACATCGCAGATCGGGTGGGTCTGGCCCTTCATCGGGGTGATGCTGATCGGGCCGCTGCCACCGTGGTATTCGCTGTCGCCCAGCGGATGATTTTCCAGTTTGCGGAAGTACGGCAGCACGTCCTTGAAGCCCCAGCCGGCGTTGCCGTTGGCCGCCCAGTCGTCGAAGTCATGGGCCTGGCCACGCACGTAGATCATCGCGTTGATTGACCCCGATCCGCCCTGCACCTTGCCGCGCGGGGCGTAGATTTCGCGATTGCCCAGTTGCTTCTGCGGCTGGCTGTAGTACATCCAGTTGAAGGTCGGGTTGTAATACATTTTGGCGAAGCCGACCGGGATCTTGAACCACAGCGAGCTGTCCTTGCCGCCCGCTTCCAGCAGCAGCACCGTGTATTGCCCGGAGGCTGAGAGCCGGTTTGCCAGCACGCAGCCTGCTGCGCCAGCGCCAGCGATGATGTAGTCGTATGTCATGCACGGTTACCGCGTAAGTCGTTGTACAAAATTTGAATGAGCGCCGGAATTCCACTGTGGGAGCGAGCCCGCTCGCGAAGGCGTCGTATCAGCCGCCACCTTCAGAGAATGACCCACCGCTATCGCGAGCAGGCTCACTCCTACAGGAACCGTGTCACCCACGCGCTGGCGATGTGTCTTTGACGTCCACTGGAGTCGGCGCCATTTGCAGGTGCAGGCGCGCGCCGGTGTATGGCGAATGCTTGCGCACCACGTCCATGTTCAGCTCCACGCCCAGACCCGGCTCGGTGGACGGAATGATGTAACCGTCCTGCCACTGCAGCGGTTTTTTCAGGATCTCGGCATGGAAGCCGCCCCAGGTCTCGATGCTCTCCTGGATCAGGAAGTTCGGCGTGCAGGTCGCCAGCTGGAAACTCGCCGCCGCGCCAATCGGCCCGTTGTACAGGTGCGGGGCGATCTGCGCGTAGTAGGCCTCGGCCATGCTGGCGATTTTCTTGGCTTCGAGCAGGCCGCCGCAGCGCGCCACGTTCATCTGCAGAATCGACGCGCCGCCGGCCTGCAACAGCTTGAAGAACTCGTACTTGGTGGTCAGGCGCTCACCGGTGGCAATCGGGATGCTGGTCTTGGCCGCGACTTGCGCCATGGCCTCTTCCTGACCCGGTGGCACCGGCTCTTCGAACCACAGCGGGTCGTACTTTTCCAGACGCTTGGCCAGACGGATCGCCGACGACGGCACCATCTGCCCGTGGGTGCCGAACAGCAGATCGCATTTGTTGCCCACCGCTTCGCGGATCTTGCGGCAGAAGGTTTCGCAGCGCTCCAGCACCTCCAGCGAAATCTGGTGCCCGGAGTACGCGGTGTACGGGCCGGCCGGGTCGAACTTCAGCGCGGTGAAGCCTTTGTTCATGTTCTCGACGGCGCATTCAGCCGCCAGGTCCGGGTCGTCGTAGTCGTACTCGCCACGGCTGTTGACCGGGTACAGGTAAGTGTAGGAACGCAGACGCTCGTTGACCTTACCGCCGAGCAACTCATAAACCGGCTTGTTCGCCGCTTTGCCGATGATGTCCCAGCAGGCCATCTCCAGACCGCTGACCACGCCCATCATGGTCAGGTCGGGACGCTGGGTGAACCCGCTGGAATAGGCCTGGCGGAAGAAGCGTTCGATGTGGTGCGGATCCTGGTTGAGCAGGTAGCGTTCGAACACGTCTTCGATGATCGGCAGCATGGCTTTCGGTCCGAAGGTCGCGGCGTAGATCTCGCCCACGCCTTCGATGCCGCAGTCGGTCTTGAGCTTGACGAACAGCCAGTACATGCCGCCCACGTGCGGTGGCGGTACGGCGACGATATGGGTTTCAAGGGCGATGACTTTCATCTCAGGCACCTGCTTTATTGAGAGATTTGCGATTGATTCGGGCGCGCAGGACCACGGCAGCCAGGGTGCCGATCAGACCGATGGCGGCGATGTAGCCGAAGTACAGCTGGTAGCCGAAGGCGCCGGGGAAGTGTTCGGTGAGGTAGCCGTTGATCAACGGGATAAAGGCATCCGGCATGTAGCCGACCACCGAGACGATGCCGATGGCCAGGCCGGTGATGCGCAGCGGAATGTTGCAGCTGTCGAGGATCGCCCAGTACAGACCGCGAATCGCGTAGGTCATCAGGCCAATGAAAATCACCGTGGCGATCAGCAGGCCCATGCTGTTGAGCGCCGGGAAGACGATCAGGCCGATGATCGCCAGACTCGCCAGCAACAGCGCGACGATCAACACCGAGATGTTCGAGAACTTGTCCCCCAGCCAGCCACCGCCGATGCCGCCGATGGGGCGCATCCACAACTTGATGGTGGTGATGGTGCCGGCCATGACGGCGGTCAGGCCGCTGCCTTGCAGGTAGTCCGAGAAGCTGTAGGTGGCCCAGAAGATGTGATAGCCGCAGAACACGATGGCAGTGACCAGCCACAGCTCGGGAATCTTCACCAGCGTCGCCAGATCCGTGAGCAGGTTGAACTTGCCCTTCTCCACCGGCGGCGTGTCCTCCATCGACTTCGGGTCCTTGATCAATACCAGCACACAGCCGATGGCGATACAGGTGAAGGCGTAGAGATAGACCACATGGCGAAAGCCTTCGGCGGTGGATTCGCCGCGGGTTTCAGTGGCGAAGGCGAACAGCGCCAGTGCCACCGTCGCCAGCAGCGCCTCGACCAGGCCGCGACCGCCATCGAGGATGCCGAAGAAGCGTCCCTGCTCGGTGTGATGCGCGATCATCTTCACGCGTTTGAGCACCGAGGCCCAGAAGGTCAAACCGGTGGTCAACCCCCAGCAACCGAAGATGATCATCAGCCCGGTCAGCGACGGCGCGGTCGAATACCACAGACCCAGCGCCCCGGTTGCCACCAGCGAGAAGAAGATCAGAAAGCGCGGCGCAATCCGGTCGGCCAGCCAGCCGCTGGGCAAGTAACTGAGGAGGAAAATCGTGCCGAGCATCGAGTACAGATAGCCCAGTTCACTGTGGCTGATCTGGAACACCTCGAGCATCGTGGTCTGGTAGACCTGACGCAGGTACAGAATCGGATAGATCGCACCGGCGGCGAGCACCAGCAACATCAGTTGGAAATAGCGACTTCCCTTGTCGCTCGGGCTTTTCACAGCCGAATGGGATCCCTGAACAGCGGCAGCAGAGGATGCATGCTTGGACATTGAAGTGACCTCGGGCAACCCGTGCTCCGGGCGCCCCTGATAATTGTTTTTATAGGTGCAGCATGAGGCGTGTAGCGGTGGATCAGTACTTCATGACCACGAGTCGGGTCTGGGTGAATTCGAGCATGCCGTGCTTGCCGTCATCGCCGCCCAGGCCGGAGCGTTTCCAGCCGGCGTGGTAGCCCTGATACGGATCGGCCGGGGTGCGATTGACGTACAACTCGCCGGCCTCGATGGCGTTGGCGACTTTCTGCGCGGTGCGGTAATTCTCGGTGTAGAGCACCGACGCGAGGCCAAACTGATGGTCGTTGGCCAGGGCCAGCGCTTCGTCGATGTCGCGGTATTTGAGGACTGGCAGCACCGGGCCGAAGATTTCTTCCTGGACGATTTCCATGTCCTGGCGGCAGCCGCTGAGCAGGGTCGGCGGATAGAAATGCCCCTTGCCTTGCGGCAGCACGCCGCCACTTTCGAGCACCGCGCCGTCGGCGATGGCGCGCTCGACCATGGCGTGGATGTTGCGCTGCGAACTGGCGTTGACCAGCGGGCCCATCAGGCTCGCATCGGTGGCGCGATCACCGAATTTCACAGCGGCGATTTTGGCCTTGAGCAACGCGAGGAATCGATCGTGAACGCTTTCCTGCACGTAGACCCGCTCCACTGCCGTGCACAACTGGCCGCAATGGGTGGTTTTCGAGGCAATGATCGCAGTGGCCGCCGCTTCCAGATCGGCATCGGCCTCGATGATCGCCGGGGTCTTGCCGCCCAGTTCCAGCGACGGCTTGGCGATGTTGGCCTTGCAGTAGTCGAGGACGATGCGCCCGGCGTTGACGCTGCCGGTCAGGGTAATCAGGCCCACGGCTTTATGGGTGCAGACGACCGCCGCTGTGGCGTGATCCATGGTCAGAATATTGATGACGCCCGCCGGCATGCCCGACTGCTGCACCGCCTTGGCGATTTCGAACGCCGAGGTCGGCGTGTTGTTGCTCGGCCGTACCACCACGGTGTTGCCGGCAATCAGCGCCGGGGCAATCTTGCGCAGCAAGGTGTAGACCGGATAGTTGAACGGGATCAGGCACGCGACGACGCCGATCGGTTCGCGGTGCAGAAACAGGTTTTCGTCAGGGCTGTCGCTGGGAATGATCTCGCCTTCGATGCGCCGGGCCCATTCGGCGTGGTAGCGGGTGATCTGCGCGGCGTAGCGCGCTTCGTTGCTGGCGTCGTTGAGGCTCTTGCCGGATTCGGCAGCCAGCGCGGCGCCGATGGCTTCGGCACGTTCTTCAAGGGCAATGGCTAACGCTCGCAGGTGCTCGGCACGCTCGATGCTGGTGAGCTTGCCCCAGCGCTTTTGCGCAGCGGCGGCGGCATCGACAGCTGCGGTAGCCTCTTCGGCGCTTGCGGCCGACACATGGCCGAGCAAGGCTTCGGTGGCCGGGTTGTAGACCGCGATCAACGCCGCGCTGGCCGGCTCGACAAACTGGCCGTTAACAAAATTTCGCTCGATTCGCATGTGTATCGCCCATCGTTTGTTTTTATCAATGCCACCAGTCTTGTCATCGACGGCAGGTTGAACAAACGATTTAAAGGGCGGTTGAACATTCGAAAAATGCAGGTTACCCAAAAGATCGCAGCCTTCGGCAGCTCCTACATTGATCGCCTTCCCCTGTAGGAGCTGCAGCAGGCTGCGATCTTTTTCCTCAGGTCACCGCAGTGGAAGGCTCCAGTTGGCGCTGCGCCAGCCAGATCTCCTCTTGCAGCCACTGCGCAAACGCCTGCAATTGCGGCATCTCGGTCTGCTCCGGCCGGGTCACCAGCCAGTAGGATTGATGCCCTTCCACGTGCACATTCAGCACTTGGGTCAACTGCCCGCTGGCCAGTTCCGCCGCGACCATGTGCCAGTCGGCAATGGTGATGCCCAGGCCGTCGGTCGCGGCTTGGATCGCCAGGTCCAGCAGGTCGAACTCGTAGCCGCCCTGGGTATCGACGCCGCTGATGCGTGCCGCGTCCAGCCAGTGCTTCCAGGTCAGGTAACGCTGATCTTCCCTGGCGAGCACATGCAGCAGCGTCAGGCGGTTGAGGTCGATGCCCTGCTCGCCGCCCTCGCGGGCATATAACGACGGCGCGCACACCGCGATGTGCCGTTCCTGAATCAGCAGCGAACTGTCGAGGCCGTCCCATTCGCCATCGCCAAAACGGATCGCGCAATCGAGGGTGCTGGTTTCTGCCAGGCTGTCCTGCAAACGCGTGGTGATGCTCAGTTCGAGTTCCGGATGCTGCTCGCGCAAGCGCCCCAGACGCGGCATCAGCCAGCGACTGGTGAAGGTCGGCGGCGCGTTGATGTGCAGTCGGTTGGAATGGGTTTTCTGCTGAATGCTGCGCACCGTCAGTTCGATCTTGTCGAACGACTGGTGCAACGCCCGCAGCAGCACCTTGCCGGCGGCTGTCAGCTCAAGATGATGATGGCGGCGCTCCAGCAGGCTTTCGCCGAGCTGTTCTTCCAGCTGCCGCACCTGACGGCTGACCGCACTCTGGGTGACGTTAAGCAACTCGGCGGCGCGGGTAAAACTGCCGGTGCTGCCGGCCACTTCGAACGCCTTGAGCGCGTTCAGGCCGGGCATTTTGCGTTTCATATCAAGGCACTCGAAAACCACTGACAAGGCGCCAAGCATCCCACGACTGTGCCGGACTGTCCTACAGGATTTTCCGAGTAACATGCATTCGATGCAGGTTTGCGCATCGTTTTTATCGTTTGTTCAACCTCCGGCGGATGGCAAAACTGCGCGGCATCTCTAATAAAAACAATCGAGAGCCGCTCCATGCCCTTCCCTGTCTCTTTGCGCCTGCGCACCACCTCTATCGTTCTATTCTGCAGCGTTGCTGCGCCGGCGATGGCGGTACAAGTCACCGACAACCTCGACCTCGGCGGCGCCATTCGTGCGCGCTGGGATGTGGACCCGGATCGCGACATTCAGAAGTTCGGTCTCGACACGGTGTTCCTCAGCGCCAAATACAACTCCGACAGCTGGATCGGCGAGGCGCAATACCGCTTCTACGGTCGCTCCTACCCTTACCAGTACACGAAAAACTATGGCGACATTCAGTTCGCCAAGTTCGCCTGGGTGGGCTACAAGTTCAACCCGGACCAGCAACTGCAAGTCGGCCTGAACACCGTGCCATTCGGCTTGCAACCGTACTTCGGCAGCACCTTCTACGAAACCCTGGGCAACGTCATCGGCCTGGAAGACGTGCAGCAGGTCGGCGTCAAATACATCCAGCAAAGCGGCGACTGGAATATTCAGGGCGGCTACTACCTGCGCCCGGCGTGGCAAGGCAAAGGCACGAGCAAGGGGGTGACCTACTCCAGCGTGGTGTCCGGGGCCGACAGCTACGTGGCGGACGGCAGCGATAACCAGGAGCGCAACACCGTGGTGTTGCGCGTGGCCAAAGCACTGGACCTGGGCCCGTGGAAGTCCGAAGTGGGGATCTCCGGCCTGACCTCGACTCTGGAAAACAAGGACACCGACAACGACGGTCGGCGCAACGCCGTGGCCGTGCACTACCTGGGCAAAAACGGCCCGTGGGGTGTGCAGTTGCAGGCGGCACGCCAGCAGATGTCGCCGCGCAATGCCGGTAACGATGAGTTGGTGACCCTCGGCGGTTACGACGGCACTTACAACGTCGCCAGTCGCGGCAATCTGTACGTGGCGGACCTGAGCTACGACGTGGCCGGCAAATACCTGTTCGATCAAGTCAGCGGGATCAAGCTCTACGCCAATTACAGCGCCTTCGACAAATCCGCCAGCGGCTTCAAGACCTCTGAACGAATGATCCTCGGCAGCTCGTTTTCGGTGAGCAAATTATGGGTGGCGACCGAGTGGTTGTTCGGCCGGAACGATCCGTACATCGGTGGCAGCAGTTACACCCAGAGCCTGGGCGCGGGCGGGCTGGATCAGTGGGAGAATCAGTTGTATGTGAATGTCGGGTATTACTTCTGATCCTGATGCTTTGGCGTTCATGACATAGCTATCGCGAGCAGGCTCACTCCTAGAGTGGTCCGTGCACAGATCCAAATGTAGGAGTGAGCCTGCTCGCGATGGCGTCCGCCCAAACAACACTTGCATCAAATCCCCACCAATAGTCAGATAGCCCCTACCGACAAAACCTACAAAAATAACACCGAGCCAAACGCTCGACCCGGGGTCCCGCCTTCATGCGTCAACTGCCCTCGCTCAACACCCTGCGCGTGTTTGAAGAAGTCGTGCGGCATCGCAGTTTCAGTCAGGCCGCACTCGGTCTGAACGTCACCCAGGGCGCCGTCAGCCGCCAGATCAAACAACTTGAAGACTACCTCGGCGTCGCGCTGTTCGTGCGCACGCCGCAAGGCCTGTCGCTGACCGAGGCCGGCAGCAATTTAAAGCCGCATCTGGCCGAGGCTTTCGACCACATGGAGCGCGCCCTGCAAGCCATTCGCGTACCCAATCTGCGCCAACGCCTGCGCGTGCTGGCGCCGCCGACCTGGGCCACGCGCTGGCTGTCGCCGCACCTGCGCGCCTTCTGCCAGCGCTACCCGGACATCAGCCTCAGCGTGACCAATCAGGCCGGCCACGACAGCCTCGCCGAGATCGACTGCCACATCCGCTTCGGCCTCGCAGCGTCCAGCCATTGCGCCAGCCAACTGCTGGTGATGGAACGCCACATCGCCGTCGCCAGCCCGGAGCTGTTCGACGGCGACCAGGCGCCGGACCTGCGGCAATTTCCATTGCTGCACATCCTGCACGACGGCAAGCGCTTGAAGGTCTGGGAGAACTGGCTGGCGGCCATGGGCCGTGACGACATCGATGCCGCCCAAGGTCTGGAATTCAGCACCCTGGATCAGGTGATCCACACCGCACTGGCCGGTGGCGGGCTGGCGGTGATCGACCGGCAGATGATCGAAAAGGAACTGGCCAACGGCAGCCTGCTGCCGATCACCCCGATCGAGGTGATCGGCCCGTATGGTTATTGGCTGGACGTGGCGAATGACAAGCAGGGCTTGTCGAAAGTGAAGCTGTTTACCGATTGGTTGAGTCTGGTCAGTAACCCTTGAAACACCGCGCTCCCATTGTAGGAGTGAGCCTGCTCGCGATAGCAGTCTTTCAGCCAGCATCCATTTTGGATGTCAGTCCCTCATCGCGAGCAGGCTCACGCCTATAGTCAGATTTGTGTCGCCACTTTGGTCACTGTGGTGACGCTCCCCTCCACCGGACTCTGCGCCTTGCACGCCTGACTCAGCGTCAGCGACTTGGTCTCCGGCGCCCACGCCCACGACAGCCATGCGCCAATCGCCAGGATCGCCGCAAGAATGCCCATGGTCGGACTCAAACCAATCCCCGCCACACTCACCGGCAGCAGAAAGGTGCTGACCGCCGAGCCCAAACGGCTGACCGCGGTGGCCAGGCCAATGCCGCTGGCACGCACTTCAGTCGGGAAGCTTTCCGCCGGGAATACCCCGACCAGATTGCTCACCGCCGACAGCACCAACGTGAACACGCCGAACACCAGCACCATCAACCACGCCGCGCTACCCGGCAGCACCGCCAGCAGGAACAGCGCCACCGCGAGGATGATGAACGAGTTGATCAGGAAGCCACGACGGCTGAACTTGATCGTGCACCAGATGCCGATCAACGCGCCGAGGATCAGCAGCAGGTTGAGCATCAGTTCGGTGCCGAAGCCTTCGGCCAGGCCCATCTTCTGCAGGATCGACGGCAGGAACGTGTAGATCGCGAAGTACGGCATCACGATGCAGACGAAGAACAGGCAGTTGAACGCCGTGCGTTTGCGGTACTCGCGGCTGAACAGCACCGCGTAGCCAGAGCGGGTTTCCGTGCTGCGGGTTTCGTCCAGCTCGACGTTGTCGCCCAGATGCTTTTTGACGATCGCCCGCGCCTCGGCAATGCGCCCCTGATTGACCAGCCAGCGCGGTGATTCCGGCGTGCCGATGCGTGCAAGCAGAATCAGTGCCGCCGGGATCGCCGACGACGCGAGCATCCAGCGCCAGGCGTCATCGCCCAGGCTGAGCATCGCCGTGCCGACGAAGGTCGCGGCAACGTAACCAAAGGTCCAGATCACGCTGAACGAACCGAGCAGCACGCCGCGATGTTTCTTCGGCGAGAACTCGGCGAGCATCGCGTGACCGACACTGAAATCGCCACCCAGGCCGATGCCGATCAACACCCGGCAAAGGAACAGGCTCATCGCGCTTTCGACGTAGAACTGCATTACCGAGGCGATGGTGATCAGCACGAAGCTGACCAGGAAGATTTTCTGCCGGCCAACCTTGTCCGAGATCCAGCCGAAAAACAGACTGCCGAGAAACAGCCCGATCAGCGCCGACGCGCCGATCAAGCCCTGCCAGAACGCATCCAGCTGCATCTGCGGGCTGAGCAAGGTGAATGCGATGCCGATCAGGCCAAGGATGTAGCCGTCGGTGAAGTGCGCGCCGAAGGTCAGGCCGGCGATCTTGATATGAAACCGGCCGATGGGCAGGTCGTCGATTTTTACCGGTTGAGCGGACATGTTCGTCTCCAATTGTTGTTATTGACGGAGAAACCGATTGCTCTTGCTTCTTCTGTAGGAGTGAGCCTGCTCGCGATAGCAGTATGTCAGTCAAAGCCGTATTGCCTGATGCACCGTCATCGCGAGCAGGCTCACTCCTACAAGGGGTGGTGGTGGGGGTCAGAGGCCACCCATCAACAGGTATTTGATCTCCAGATAGTCATCCAGACCGTACTTCGAACCCTCGCGCCCGAGGCCCGATTCCTTGATGCCACCGAACGGCGCCACTTCCGTGGAAATGATCCCTTCGTTGATCCCGACCATCCCTGCTTCCAGCCCTTCAGCCATGCGCCAGACCCGGCCGATGTCGCGGCTGTAGAAGTACGCCGACAGACCGAATGGCGTGTCGTTAGCCAGCGCCAGCACCTCGGCCTCATCCTTGAAGCGGAAGCACGCGGCCACCGGGCCGAAGGTTTCGTCCTGAGCGATCAGCATGTCGCCGTTGACCTCAGTGAGGATGGTCGGCTCATAGAAGGTGCCGCCGAGTGCATGGCGACGACCGCCACACAGCAGCGTGGCGCCCTTCTCCAGCGCATCGCTGACATGGCTTTCGACCTTGGCCAGCGCGGCGCTGTTGATCAGCGGGCCTTGCTCGGTTTCACCCTCCAGCGCACTGCCGACGCGCATCGCAGCCACCGCTTCGGCGAGTTTGCCGGTGAAAGCTTCGTAGACGCTGTCCTGAATGAAGAAGCGATTGACGCAGACGCAGGTCTGCCCGGTGTTGCGGAATTTCGAGGCCATCGCGCCTCTGACGGCGGCGTCCAGATCGGCGTCGTCGAAGACAATGAACGGCGCGTTGCCACCCAGTTCCAGCGAGACTTTTTTCAGGGTGTCGGCGGCCTGACGCATCAGCAATTTGCCGGTGCGTGTGGAGCCGGTGAACGACAGTTTGCGCACGATGCTCGAGGCTTGCAGCGCGCCGCCAATCGCCACCGCGTCGCCAGACACGATGTTGAACACGCCCGCCGGAATCCCGGCCCGCTCGGCCAACACCGCCAGAGCAAATGCCGACAGCGGTGTCTCTTCCGATGGTTTGAGAATCATCGTGCAACCCGCCGCCAGCGCCGGGCCGACCTTGCGGGTGACCATCGCCAGCGGGAAATTCCATGGGGTGATCGCCGCGACCACGCCAATGGCTTCCTTGACCACGATGATCCGCGCATCGGCCTTGTGGCTTGGGATCACATCGCCGTAGGCACGCTTGGCTTCCTCGCCGAACCACTCGAGAAAACTCGCGGCGTAGGCCACTTCGCCCATGGCCTCGGCCAGCGGTTTGCCCTGTTCGCGGCTGAGCAGCGTTGCCAAGTCCTTTTGGTTGGCCAGCATCAGATCGCTCCAGCGTTTCAGGCGCTGGCTGCGTTCCTTGGCGGTGAGTTTGCGCCACGCCGGCAGTGCGCGGTTGGCGGCGTCGATGGCCAGATTGGTTGCTTCGGCGCCAGCCTTTTGCACGTCGGCAATCAGCTCGCCGTTGGCCGGGTTGCGCACCGCGTAGGTCGCGCCACCCTGCCCCCATTGGCCATCAATGAAGTTGCCGTGACGGATCAGCTCGCTCATGCCACCGCTCCCTGCAAAGTGAAACGCTCAAGCCCCGGACGCGCCGTGCGCAGGATACGTTTGCCGGCGGTGTAATCGTTGATCACGTCGCACGGGGTGTAATTGCGCTCCAGTTCGTGCAACTCATCGGCATCCAGTTTTGTTTCCAACGCCGCCAGTGCGCTGTCGAACTGCGCGGTGGTGTCGGCGCCGACCAGCATGCAATCGACCCCCGGATGATTGGCCACCCACGCCTGGGCGATCTGCGCGTTCGACACGCCACGGGCGCGGGCCACGCGCTGCACCGAATGAGCGATTTCGAACGAGGCTTCGTCGCTGTACATCTGCTGGGTGAAGAAGTCGGTCTGGTTGCGGGTCGACTGCACGTCGCCGGTCAGCAGACCACGGGCCAGCGGACTGAACACCGAGACGCCGATGCCCTGGTCGCGGCAGAACGGAATCATCTCGCGCTCTTCTTCGCGGTAGGCGCAGTTCAGCTGCAATTGCATGTTGATCGGCTTGACCCAGCCGTTGCGTTCGCAAGCCATGAGGATCTTCGCCAGTTGTCCGGTGAGCATGGTCGACACGCCGATGTAACGCGCCTTGCCGGAACGCACGATGTCGTTCAGCGCGCCCATGGTCTCTTCGACCGGGGTGTTGACATCGAAGTAATGCAGCATGAACACGTCGACGTAATCCATGTCCAGGCGCTTCAGCGAGGCATCGATGCTGTCCATGATGTGTTTGCGCGAATGGCCGCTGGCGTTGATCCCGCTGCGGGTGCCGTAGCCGACCTTGGTGGTGATCACCAGATCGTCGCGGCGGGCCAGGCGCTTGACGATGCGCCCGACCACTTCTTCGCCGACACCGGCGGAATAGAAGTCCGCCAGGTCGATGAAGTTGACGCCGTTGTCCAGCGCATGGGCGACGATCGGTTCGCTCTGTTTTTCATTGAAGATCCACGGTTTCCAGTCTGGCGTGCCCATGTTCATGGTGCCCAGGCACAGGCGGGAGACTTGCAGGCCGGAGTTGCCCAAACGAATGTATTGCATGGCGCGGACCTCAGGCTTTTGGCGTGTAGAAAGGGTTGCTGATGTGGTTGACCACATCGGCCAGTTGCGCAGTTTCCGGTTTGCCGGTGAGGGCGGCGCGGATCGCGGTGCGGCAGGCGTTGTAGTTGTTCCGGTAGACCGCATCGAGGTCATCGCAGGCCGGGTTGACCCAGTTGGCGGTGACGATCGCCCATTCATCTTCGGCTTCCGCCGGCAACGTGCCGTCGAGCAGCGCTTCAAGCACGGCTTTGGCAATCCCGGCCTGCGATGCGCCCCAGGTGGCGTTGCCGTGCAGGTCGCTGCTGATCGCGGCCTTGTTCACGTACAGGGTCATCGGCTTGACCGGAATGTTCGGCTGCGCGATCACCATGAACGGGCAATGGCCCTGGCTCGGCGACGCCAGGCTGTTGGCGAACGCCTGCCCGGCCGGGCCGTTGCGCGGGCCGATCAGGATGTTGATGTGTGCGGCGTTCACGCCCGGGCCTTCGAAACCTTCACCGATGTACAGGTCGAGTTCTTTCATCAGTCATTACTCTTTTGCGATGTGAGGGAGGGTCGATAGCTCACGCGGGCCGAGTGGCCAGTGCGCTCAATAACGGGCGTGGGGAGATGCGGCGGGGAACATGGGGCATGGCTGCAAACGCTCTTTGGTTGTTATTGATGAGCTGTGTTTGCGATTTTTTAACACCGGGGTTTGCGAGGGCTGTAACCATTAAAAATCATGGGGCCATGAGTTTTTTTCATAGCCTTGCAAATGAACAACGTGGCTTGCGCAAAACGCAAAAAAAAAAGCAGAAACCGTTGCTCCGGTTTCTGCTTTTTTGTCGCTGGCTGTCGTAACTGAAGACGTGCGTTACAGGCAGTCACGCACCGATTTGCGCAACGACCCGGACTTGGCCCATGGCGGTCCCTGATACAGGGAAACGCGGCTGCCGTCCTTGTATTTGATGATGTCGAGAATCTCGTCAGCGGTGACAAGGCTCGGCGCCTTGATACGGTAGCCGTTGGAAATCGACGTCTGCGTGGTCTTCGGAATGTCCTGCTGCCACAACGGCAACAAGCACGCGGCATAGTCTTTAGGCGCCTTGGTGGTGGTCTTGCTGAGGTTTGGCTCGCCCGGTACCAGCGATGCGGGTAATGAGCAACCTGCCAGCAATGCCAACGCCAAAATCCCGATCCATATCCGCATGGTGTTTCCCTGATCTGAAAAAACGCGAATGTACCGTGTTACCGGGCGCACTTCCATCGTGGCACGACGTCCGCAAGGGTATTTGGACAAACATTTACATCCGATCAGCCCAGTGGCAGACGAGCTGTACGTCGCCGGCGAAAAATGCGACTACTCTGTTCTACCGAGAAGGTTCCGGAGGTGATCATGCGGCTCAATCCATACGAACACGAACTTCAGCGCGACCTGCAGGCCGTTGCATCGGATCTGCGCTGGTCGGCGGTCGACCTCAAGCGCATTGCCGAACAACTGCGCAAGAGCGGCAACGAAGCAGATGCCCAGGCGGTGCTGAGGTCTTGCGAGGTCCTGCAAAGTGATGAAGAACGGTTGCAGTTGTACGCCAGGGAAGTGAAGACGCGCTCCATCAGCCGAATTAAAATTCACTGACTTCCCCTCCGCTCACAAAAAGCCCCGGCATCGACCGGGGCTCTTTCGTTAGATGGGTTTCAACGCTCGGTGTGACTTTGCGCCCGCGCCGAGCGTTGTTTGTAACCCGGCAACGCGGCGGCGTACGCCAGCGCCTCTTCTCTGCTACCAAATGAAGCAAGCCGGTCGCCCTGGGTACAAACCCGCCATGGGCCCATTGTTTACGCTGAGTACGTCGTAGCCGTTGATGTGCATCTTGTTCAATACAGGAATGCTCATGGGCACCTCCTTTTTTGCCAACGATTGATTCAGCCCTACCGTTTTACCTTACACCCTGCTGCCAGCAATGTGCCGACCGGGTGTCGCGACCGCCAGGCGCCCAAGCGCTGGCACTTTTCGTTCGACCCGATGCTCCAAACTTCGACGGAACCTTCAATCCGCGAAGCGGCTCGGATATTGCAGATTTATTTCACTTTTGTGACAAGTGGCAAACAGGTAACAGATGAAAATACGCGCCACCGTCATTTGCGAACAGGATCGACACATTCTCCTGGTGCGCAAACCCCGATGCCGCTGGACATTGCCCGGCGGCAAAGTCGAGCCCGGTGAAAGCAAAGCCGGGGCGGCAACCCGCGAGTTGCAGGAAGAAACCGCGCTCGATGCCGAGCAAATGCTGTACCTGATGGAGTTACACAGCGGCAGCACCCAGCATCATGTCTACGAGGCCTCGGTGCTGGACTTTGAGCAATTGCGCCCGCAAAACGAAATCACCGAATGCATCTGGCATCCGCTGGACGCGGTGCAGAATCTGCCCACCAGCGACGCGACGCTGCGCATCGTGCAGGCGTTTCAGCGACGCTTGTAGGGTTTCAACCGGCGAATGCCCGGCGCCCGGCGCGCATTTCCGTGCGCAACTCGCCAACGAAATTGGAAACGTCGCGGATCGTCTTCAGGTGTTCCGGCGACACGCCATTGAGCAACAACTCGACTCGCCCGGAGTCAGGCTCGTACACCTTGATCCGCAACAGTCCCTGCTCCGACTTTGTGCATTCGCATTTAAGCAACGGAAAGCCGGATTCGACTATCCGGCAAATGTCGTCAATGGCTAGCATGGGGCGCACGCCTCGCAGGCGATGAGTCGGTCGACCGGTTGAGCATAGATGAGCGCTCGACAACCTGCCGCCCTGGCAACTGCCAACCCGATCACATATTTGACGCTGCCTCAGTGGGCGTCATGGTCCCAAATCCAGTTCCAGATTCCCGGCAATTGCACTGCCTCCGAACTCTGCTGAACCGTGCGCGCCAACGCCGCTTTCTGCAGCGCCGCGTGGTCGTCGTAAAACGGCTTGTCCGCCAGTCGCACGCCCGTGGCGGCGGCACTGTCGAGGAGGATTTGCAGGTATTCGCGGGTGTGCCGCGCGGTGTAGCGGTTGAGGTCGTGAAAGGTCACCACCACCGGAATCACCCCGTCCACGGTGGGAAATTCGCCGAGAGCAATCCGCTCGCGGACTTCCGATAGCTGACGCAGCATGTTCGCCCGACGCCTCGGGCTGGCGTTGAAGCCCCAGATCTTGCCGTCGTTGGCGCTCAAATCGGTCAACAACACATGCAAGCCGTGTTGCTGATAGGCCGCGAAGGTGCGCTTGTCGTAGTTCCAGAACGGTGGACGCAGCAAGACCGGCGCGGCCCCGGTGATCGCCGCGATATCGGCCGTGCCGTTGGTCAACGACTGTTCCAGTTCCTGCGGGTCGAGCGAACGATGATTGGTGTGCCAATGGGTGGCGGTGTGGAAACCCAGGATGTGCCCTTCGGCGTGTTCGCGACGCATGATGCCGCGACCAATCTCACTGTTGCCGGCCCGGGGGGCGCGGGTCTGTACGAAGAACACCGCTTTGATGTCCGCTTGCACCGGGTTGACCTTGAGGCTGTCGAGCACCGTCGCCGACGGGTTCCAGAAGCTCGAAGCACTGGGACCGTCATCGAACGTCAGCAGGAAGCGCACCGGCGCCTGGGCCTTGAGGCGGGTTTCGGTCTGCGCGGTCAACTCGACGGGCGCGGCAATGCAGCCGGCCAGCCCAAGCGCGATGGCCGCTGCACAAAGAAGGTTGAACGCGTATCTCATGTTTTGCCTGGCACCTGACCCTTGCGGTCCTGTTGTCGTCTGGCAAAACTCCGTCGCCCTGATCCATCCCTGTGCCCGGCTGTGCGAGCCCGGGTGGGATAGGTTACACAGGGTTTGGTTCCGGCGCTCGCTCAGTCAGCCAGGGCGTGCTGGAACGAGGTGTCGATGATCCCGGCGGTGGCCAGCGGCGCCGGCAATGCCTTGACCTTGAACAGGAAGTCCGCGGTGCTTTGCAGGTCGGCCGCCGCCTGTTGATCCACCGGTCCGACGCTCATGTGCGCCTGGCGCAACCAGTGCCGCGACACCTGCTGATCGAGGTTGGCCTTCTTCGCCCACAGGTCAGCGTATTCGTCGGTATGGCTGTCGACCCAGGCACGCGCCCGTTTCAAACGTCCGAGAAAATCGGCAATCGCCTCGCGTTTGCTGTCGATTGATGGCGCCGACGCGGCAATGGCACTGAGGCCGGGCATGAGGTTCTTCGCCGTAAGAATTGGCCGCGCCCCGGAAAACACGATTTGCTGCGAGATGTACGGCTCCCATACCGGGAAGGCATCGATGCTGCCCTGGGGTAGCGCCGCCGCGGCATCGATCGGCATCAACTTGACGAAGTCGACGTAGTTTTCCGGCAAACCGCCCTGCTCCAGCGCGCGCAAGGTCAGTTGCTGACTCCAGGCGCCGGGCCAATAGGCGACCTTTTTGCCCTTCAGGTCGGCGATGGTTTTCACCGGTGAATCTTTCGGCACCAGCAACGCGATGGTGTCAGGGTTCTGCCGCGACACCCCGATCAGTTTCACCGGCGCCTGTTTGGCGGCGAGAAACAGAAAACCGGAGTCCCCGAGAAAGCCCAGATCCAGCGAGCCGGTCTGCAACGCCTCGGCCAATGGCGCAGCGGCCTGGAAATGTTTCCAGTCGACGCTGTACGGCGCATCTTTCAATACCCCGGAAGCCTCGATCGAGGCGCGGATGTTGTAGTAGTTCTGATCACCGACGTGCAGGACCAACGGCTCAGCAGCGTAGGAAAGCGGTGTGGTGAACAGTCCAGCAATCAGTGTCATGCGGAGGAATCTAGAGAGCTTCATGGCGGGTCCTGCGATAGATGTTGCATAGACCATAACGCTCTTGATGGACCATTTTTAAATTCGATTAATGCATAAGCTCAGCACCCTGAATGCTGACTGTTCGCGGGGCAACAGCCCCTTGGCACACTGTTGTTCCGGCAACAGTTGAACGGCGCCAAAACGGGACGAACTCCCATAAATACGGGCCTCCGAACACATGGCACAGAGCCTGCAATATTCCATTCATGCAGGACGCAGCTGATAAAAATATCTTTTTGGACATAAAAACAGTGCCTTTGCCGGAGCGCCCCATGACATCGTTCTTACCGTTTTCCCGTCTCAAAACGCTGCTGGTCGCCAGCGCCATGGCGCTGAGCCTGCAGCCGCTGGCCCACGCAATCGAAGCGGCGCCCGCCGAGGTGCATCTGGATTACGCCTATTACTCCCCGGTGAGTCTGGTGCTCAAGCATTTCGGCTTCCTCGAAAAAGCCCTGCCGCAAACCAAAGTCAGCTGGGTACTCAGCCAGGGCAGTAACCGTTCGCTGGAATATCTGAATAGCGGCGGCGTCGATTTCGCCTCCAGCGCCAGCCTCGCTGCCGTGCTGAGCCGCGCCAACGGCAGCCCGATCAAATCGGTCTACGTCTACAGCCGCGCCGAATGGACGGCCCTGGTGGTGCGCAAAGACTCGCCACACCAGAGCATCGCCGATCTCAAGGGCAAGAAAATCGCCGCCACCAAAGGCACCGATCCTTACCTGTTCACCCTGCGCAGCCTGCAACAGGCCGGGCTGAAGAAAGACGATGTGGAGCTGGTGCACCTGCAACACCCGGATGGTCGTACTGCGCTGGAAAAGGGTGACGTCGATGCCTGGGCCGGGCTCGATCCGCACATGGCCGCCAGTCAGGTGCAGGCCGGTTCGCGTCTGCTGTATCGCAACCCGGCGTTCAACAGCTATGGCGTGGTCAGCGTCACCGAGCAGTACGCCAAAGAACATCCGCAAACCATCGACACCGTGATCAAAGCCTACGAGCAAGCGCGGCAGTGGGCGCTGAAGAACCCGGACGAGTTCGCAGCCCTGCTCGCCAAGGAATCCGGTCTGCCGCTGGACGTGGCCAAACTGCAACTGTCGCGCACCGACCTGAGCAGCCCGCAACTCACCGCCAACGACGTGCAGGCATCCAAGGCGGCGGCGCCGATTCTGGTTTCCGAGGAGCTGGTGCGGCGCGGGGTAAATGTCGATCAAGTCATCGATCAGTTGCTCGACAGCGGTGTGCAGCAAGCCGTCGCCCGCCAGTAACCCAGCAGACTCACCGCGAACCCGCGCCTGACGCGGTTTCACGGTGAGCGGAGCCCGCGTATGACCACACGCAGTAATGAACTGCCCGCGCCTCGAACGTTGCCGAGGCCGCGCCCTTCCCCCCTCAACCCCACGTGGCGACGGCGCCTGAAAGGTCTGGCGCTGCCGCTGCTGATCGTGGTCGCCCTGGAATTCATCGTGCGCATCGGCTGGCTGCCGTCTTACCAAATGCCCGCACCCAGTGAAATCGCCCTGACCCTTACCGACCTTGCGCAAGGCGCACTGTGGAAACACATGGGTGCCAGCCTGATCCGCGTGTTGCTCGGGTTTGCGATTGGCGCCAGCCTGGCCCTGGTGTTTGCTGCCTGGGTCGGTCTGAGCCGCGAGGCCGAGGCATATCTGGAGCCGACGTTCGCTGCGCTGCGTTCGATTCCGAGCCTGGCCTGGGTGCCGTTGTTGCTGCTGTGGCTGGGCATCGACGAAACGTCGAAAATCGTCCTGATCGCCATCGGCGCGTTCTTTCCGGTCTACGTCAATGTGGTCGCGGCAATTCGCAACATCGATCGCAAACTGGTGGAGGTCGGACGCATTTATGGCTTCAGCCGCTGGCAACTGGTGCGGCGGATTCTGCTGCCCGCCGCCCTGCCCGGCCTGTTCACCGGGCTGCGCAGCGGCATGAGCCTGGCGTGGATGTTTCTGGTGGCCGCCGAGCTGATCGCCGCGACCAAAGGGCTGGGCTATCTGCTCAGCGACGGCCGTGAAACGTCACGGCCGGATATCGTGCTGGCTGCGATCATCGTGCTCGCCTTGCTGGGTAAACTCAGCGACGGTTTGCTCGCAGTAGTTGAACGCCGCTGGCTGGTCTGGCGCGACACGTTCACCGGTCAGGAGGCGAAGGATTGATTGGCCAGCGCCAACTAAGCTGAAAGCGTCCAACCGGAGATTCGGCTCATGTGCGGAAGACTCTCGCAGTACCGCGGCATTCACGACTTCGTCGCGGTGCTGAGCATTCCCGATGCGCTGATCAATCACGTCGGCGACGCGCCGCTGGATCGCTACAACGCGGCGCCGACCACTGCACTGGCGGTCCTGCATCAGCACGAGCAACAGGTCTGTGCCGACAACCTGCGCTGGGGCTGGCGCCCGCACTGGGCCAAAGACCGCGCCGCGCCGATCAACGCCCGCGTAGAGAAAGTCGCCCACGGGCCATTTTTCCGGGCGATCTGGCGCCATCGGCTGATCGTGCCGATCGACAACTGGTTTGAATGGGTCGATACCCCGGACGGCGGGCGACAGCCGTGGCTGATCCGACGGGCCGACCACGGGCCGGTTTTCTGCGCGGCCATCGGCCAGTTTCCGACACCCGGCACGCAGGCCCGGGAAGACGATGGTTTCGTGATCATCACCGCCGACAGCGCCGGTGGCTTGCTCGATATCCATGATCGACGACCGATCGTGCTGTGCACCGATCTGGCGCGCGAATGGCTCGACCCGGCAACACCCGTTGAGCGTGCTGAACAAATGCTGCTGTTCGAGGGCGAAAGCAGCGAAGCCTTCGCCTGGCACAAGGTCGACAAGGCGGTTGGCAATTCACGTAATCAAGGCGCCCACCTGATTGAAGCAATCACCTGACAATCCCCTGCCCTTACGCGTTTCTTCAGATGACGCAAGATCTTTACAGGTGCTGTTTCAATGCTGAGACAACCGGAAGAAAACAGTCGTTTGAGCGAAATAACCGCCTGTCTGACATTTCAACCGTCATACATACTTTTACATTCGCTACAGCTAGCATGCGCGCCGCATTTCCAATTGGCATACCAGTTGACCAAAGAGTCAAGAAACCAGGAATCCCCTACAACTTTAACAAGCCTTGCAGAGAACTAAGTTGCGCGACGATTTTGCAATCAAACAGGCCAACGGCCTGGAGTGTATCTATCTGTCCATGACAGAACGCTTTCAACTCGACTGTTTTATCGGCCACTACATCAAGACCCGAAACCTGCGTTCAGTGCCGGACATCGAACGCGTCCTGCGTACCACACTCGAAAACTATCCCGGCCACCCACCGGTGATGGTCAACGAACTCAATGCGTGGATCGACAGGACCCTCGGCTACCGGGCGTCACACCCGGACTTCTCGAAGCTGGAAGACCTCTGAACAACGAAAAAGCCCCGCAATCGCGGGGCTTTTTTTGCAAATTGGCGTTAGAACTTCACATCGGGCCCTGTGAGTTCCTTGTCATCATCGTGCTTCCAGGTCTGCTCCTTGCGCTTTTCACGCTCGATCTCTTCTTCGGTCGGTTCATCGACATTTTCGTCTTCATCCACACGCTCTTGCTCAGTCGTCATGTCCACCTCGCTCTGGATAAAAGCCACCTGAATCCTTTAAGCGTAGAACAATTTTACCGTTGCAACTTACAACCACCCGCGCAGTAAAAAGCTCATCGCCCTGCTCAATAGCAGGCTGAGCAACGTATTACGGGTGAACAACACACGTCCGATCGCCCCCCGCGAACTAAGCAAATATAGTTTGTCCCACTGCAAATTGAACACGATGCGCCCACAGATTGCTGTCAACATTCCCGGTACAGCATTAAATCGCAGCGCCCCGCGGCCGCTGCCGGCGTACCATGGAGCCCTTCACAATCGCGTCAGGGAGACGACATGCTGTACCGAATCGCAGCCGACGGGCTGGTGCTGTTTCACCTTTGCTTCATTTTGTTCGTGCTGTTCGGCGGGCTGCTGGTGCTCAAGTGGCCGCGTGTGATGTGGCTGCATTTGCCGGCGGCGGCATGGGGCGTGGCGGTCGAGGTGTTGCACCTGACCTGTCCGCTGACCTACTGGGAAAACCTGATGCGCCACGCCGCCGGGCAGACCGAATACGCCGGCGGCTTCATCGAGCACTACATCTGGCCGATCATCTACCCCGCCGGCCTGACGCCGCAGATCCAGCTGGCATTGGGCAGCGTTGTGCTGGTGATCAACCTGCTGGTCTATGGTCGCCTGATCCGCGCGTGGAAACTGCGCCGCGCCAGCCGGATCCCGTTTTAACCCGCAGCCGGTTTCAACGCCGTCAGCCAGGCCGGATCCAGGCGTTTCTGGTCGATCTCCAGACCCAGCGCCTGCATCCGCTCTTTATGCGCCTCGACTTCCCGATGCAACTGCGCATGATCGCTGGAGTTGCCGTCAAGTTCGTGCATCTGGGTCAGCCCCAGATGGTAGAAACGCAGCACCTTCATCGCGGTCGGATCGTTTTGCTCGACCGCCGCCGTCACCTGATGCATCACATTGGTCACGCTCATCAGACTGCGCTTGAGCCGCCAGCTATAGACCGCCGGCGCCATCCACGCCTGATGCCAGAACTGCCCGCGCATCAGCGCCGCCGTCAGCAGCAACGCGACGAACACCCCGCCGACGTTGAAGCGCAGATTATCCCCGCCGGGTTCGCCGAACAGCGCCACCGCCGCCGTGGAAAAACCCATCGCCAGCACCAGGAACAGCACGGCAATGATCAGCGTGCTGCGGCGGGTCTGCTGGCGAAACGTTGCTGCGTCCATCGGCTGGATCTCGAACATCGGGCATGACTTCCTTGAGCGATAAAAAGGGCAACGGAAAAAACTCGCTGGGCATTATCGCCTCTGTGCACGATTTAGCTATGCTGGGGGCCCTTTTCATCTTTTCAGCGTCCAACGGGGACATGGCGGTACAGCGCAGATCGTGCCATCTTCATTCATGGATACACACTATTCGGATGCCATCCGCCGGTTTGGGGATGACATCGTTTTAAGGATCATTGCATGACCCAACGACACGTAATCAATGCCTCGGTCAGCCCGAAAGGCAGCCTGGAAACCCTTTCTCAACGTGAAGTTCAGCAACTGAGCGAAGCCGGATCCGGCAGCACCTACACCCTCTTCCGCCAGTGCGCCCTGGCCATCCTCAATACCGGCGCCCATGTCGACAACGCGAAAACCATTCTGGAAGCCTACAAGGACTTCGAAATCCGCATTCACCAGCAGGATCGCGGCGTGCGCCTGGAACTGCTGAACGCTCCGGCCGATGCCTTCGTCGACGGTGAAATGATCGCCAGCACCCGCGAGATGCTGTTCAGCGCCCTGCGCGACATCGTCTACACCGAAAACGAACTCGACAGCCAACGCATCGACCTCAGCACGTCGCAAGGCATCAGCGACTACGTCTTCCACCTGCTGCGCAACGCGCGCACCCTGCGCCCGGGCGTCGAGCCGAAAATCGTCGTGTGCTGGGGCGGTCATTCGATCAACACCGAAGAATACAAATACACCAAGAAAGTCGGCCACGAACTGGGCCTGCGCAGCCTCGACATCTGCACCGGTTGCGGCCCCGGCGTGATGAAAGGCCCGATGAAGGGCGCGACCATCGCCCACGCCAAACAACGCATCCACGGTGGCCGCTACCTCGGCCTGACCGAGCCGGGCATCATCGCGGCCGAAGCGCCGAACCCGATCGTCAATGAGCTGGTGATCCTGCCGGACATCGAGAAGCGTCTGGAAGCGTTCGTCCGTGTCGGCCACGGCATCATCATCTTCCCCGGCGGCGCCGGCACCGCCGAAGAGTTCCTGTACCTGCTGGGCATCCTGATGCACCCGGACAACGAAGGCCTGCCGTTCCCGGTGATCCTGACCGGGCCGAAACATGCCGCGCCGTACCTGGAGCAACTCGACGCATTCGTCATCGCCACCCTCGGCGACGCGGCCAAGCAGCACTATCAGATCATCATCGACGACCCGGCCGAAGTCGCCCGGCAGATGACCGCCGGCCTCAAAGCGGTGAAGCAGTTCCGCCGCGAGCGCAACGACGCGTTCCACTTCAACTGGCTGCTGAAGATCGACGAAAGCTTCCAGCGTCCGTTCGATCCGACCCACGAAAACATGGCCAATCTCAAGCTGCACCGCGACCAGCCGCCCCACGAACTGGCGGCCAACCTGCGTCGCGCGTTCTCCGGGATCGTGGCCGGCAACGTCAAGGACAAGGGCATCCGTCTGATTGAAGAACACGGGCCGTACCAAATCCGCGGTGACGCGGCGATCATGCAACCGCTCGACGCGCTGCTCAAAGCCTTCGTCGCTCAGCACCGGATGAAACTCCCGGGCGGCGCGGCGTACGTGCCGTGCTATCGCGTGGTGGCGTAACCCGCACCGCTGACGCACCTCCCTGTGGGAGCCAGCCTGCTGGCTCCCACAATTGTTATGGCGGATCCCTGCGCAGCCAAACAGCCTTTGTTTCTGACACAAAAGCCCCGTACATTCCTCACGACAGCCGCCCTCGGCCCGTACTAAGCTTCGCGATCAATTGTTCAGGGACGATTCATGAAACGGATTGCCGCGTGCCTGCTGTCACTCCTGGCCCTCGCGGCCAATGCGGCGGATCTGCAACTGCTCACCGACAACCACCCGCCCCTGCATTTTCAGCAAGGCGATCAACTGGTGGGTTACGGCGTGGATGTGGTGCGCGCCCTGGCCGCACAGGTCGGCGACCGCATCAGCCTGCAACAAGTGCCGTTGCTGCGTGCCCTGCGCACTGCCAGCGAAACCCCGAATACCGGCGTGTTCACCGTCCTGCGGACCGATGAGCGCGATGAACGCTTCCAATGGGTCGGGCCGCTGATCGAAGTCGAAACGGCCCTCTACGGTCATGCCTATAACCAACCACGCGTACGCTCCCTGCAGGAGGCTGATCAGGCGGGTCGCATCAGCGTGCCGCGCAAATGGCTGATCTACAGCTACCTGCAACAGCAAAACCTGAAGAACCTCGAAGGCGTTGAAACGCCTGAGCAGATGATGCGCCTGTTCAGCCTCGGCCGGACCGACTTCGTGGTCTCCGACACCCTGTCCACCGCCGCACTGGCCCGAACCCAGGGCATGGAACCGGGGCGCTTGCAGTATCAGATCCCGCTGCGGCATCAGGACACTTACATTGCCTTCTCGCTGCAGACCGATCCGCAGCAGGTCGCGCGCTGGCAAAAGGCACTGGAAACCTTGCGCGCCGATGGCAGCCTGGAGCAGATCCGCCAGCGCTGGTTGATGAATGCGCTGCCGAGATGACTGAGCTGCCCCGTTCAACTGTAGGAGTGAGCCTGCTCGCGATAGCGTCAGCCCCTTCAGCAATGAGGTGACTGACCCACCGCTATCGCGAGCAGGCTCACTCCTACAGGGATCTGTGCAAGTCGGTCTGCTTTCAATCCACCAGCCGCGCCGCCAACGCCTTCGCCTGCAACGCCACATCCGTCACCGCCGTACTCTCCCACCACATCCCGCGCAGCGGTGGCCCCATGGCGAACAATCGGCTGCCGGCCTGCCCTTCGGCATCCAGCACGGCACCGTCCACCGCCGCCGCAATCCCCAACGCCAGCGGCCCCGGCCGCACCAGTCCGCGCGCCAGCAACTGCTGCGGCAGTGGCCGCGCAACGCGGCGCCAGTCGTACTCGATACCGCTGGAATTGATCAGCGCCGCCCCGTGCACCACACAGGTGTCGGCTTCACCACGGCGTCGAAGGCGAATACTCACGCCAGCGCCCGACGCAGGCTCAAGCCCCTTGAACGACGCTGCCTGAATCCGCAATCGCCCGTCACGGTGCAGACGCTCGACCAACGCGGCACTCAGCGGCGGCGACCGGTGATGATGACTCTCCCACCACGGCCGCACATGCCGTACGAATTGTCGCCGCTGCACGTCAGTGGCCTGACTCCACAGCCGTCCGATATGTGCGCGCACGGTGTCCAGCGGTGCCTGCCAGTCGATGCCCTGGGCGATGGCATCCCGGCATTGCCTGCGCAATTCACGCAGCAATTGCCGGGGCGTGCGGATGCTCGGGTCTTCGGCGAGAAAATCCACCCACGTCGGCGGTTGCCGGCGCACATGGGGCAACAGACCGTGACGGGAAAACACTTCGATCGGCCCGCGATGCCCGGCCTGTTCCAGCGAAACCACCGCATCGACCATGGTCAGCCCCGAGCCGATGATCAGCACCGTCGATTGCGCATCGAGCTGGCGCATGGCCGCGACATCCCACGGATCGAGCGCGGCGGCATTCAGGCCACTGGAGTTTTTCTGCGGCGTGCGCGCGGCCGGGAACATGCCAGTGGCAAGCACCGCGTACGCAGCGCTCAAGCGCCGACCATCGTTCAAGGTCAGCTGTACCGAATCGACAGCGGTTTGCAGATCGACCACCTCGGCACACACATGCTCGAGCGTCGAACCGTGCTGCGCACCCGCGAGCCGCGCCTGCGCCAGACGCTGTTGCACGTACACGCCAAACAGGCCGCGCGGCGGAAACAGCTCACTGACCGGCACCTTCTGCTCGGCAGACTCGGGCCAGCCACCGCCGGCAATGTGCGTGGTCAGCCATTGGGTCAGGTCATCGGGGTTATCCGGGTCGACACTCATCCGCGCCGCATTGCCGTTCAGCGTATGGCCCAGTTCGACCGCGCTGTAGGCTTCACCGCGGCCGAGTTCGGCGCGCGGCTCGATGATCAGGATCCGGCGCTGGCCGGGGCGCCGCAACAATTGCACGGCCAGCATGGTGCCGCTGAGGCCACCGCCGATGATCAGGATGTCTGCACACTCACTCATTCAAATCACCACGTTACGCACAAACCGCGTCGCCACGTCGCCGTCGTTGCGATAGCTGTGCGGCTGGTTGCTGGCAAACATGAAAAACTCGCCGGTGGCGATCTGCTGCCGTTGCTCACCGAGCATCAGGGTCAGGCAGCCCTCGAATACGTAGATCTGCTCGCTCCAGCCATCGGCGTCCGGTTGCGAGGGGTAAACCTCGCCCGGTTGCAGACACCACTCCCACTGCTCGACCTCACGGGTGGCGGTGGCCTTGGACAGCAGCACCGCTTTGCTGCCGGGAATGGTGCCGGCCCACGCGACTTCGTTGATGCGGCTCGGGTCGCGGGCGTCGGGAGCCTGGATCAGGTCGCTGAAGGCCACATCGAGTGCCTCGGCAACGCGGTCGAGGGTGGTCAGGCTGACATTCTTTTCCCCGGCCTCGATCGCCACCAGCATGCGCCGACTGACACCGGACTTTTCGGCCAGCGCGGTCTGGCTCATGTCGGCCGCATGGCGCAGGCGCCGGACGTTCAGGCTGACGTGTTGCAGGACGGACGCCCGTTGGCTGGAATCTTTGTGCACTATATTGCTCACTCGGTGGGGTTGGGCAGTATACTGCGCAACGTTGGACGCATTGTGCGTCCTGCCTTTTATAGTGCGCAAGGTCATGACGTCAGCAAACGACTCCTCCTCCCCTATTCGCTTCTCCCGCTTCAGCAAGGCCGAGTGCGTGCTGGTGCTGATCACCATGGTCTGGGGCGGTACGTTCCTGCTGGTGCAACACGCCATGACCGTCAGCGGCCCGATGTTCTTCGTCGGTTTGCGCTTCTCCGCAGCGGCCGCCATCGTCGCGCTGTTCTCCTGGCGGCACTTGCGCGCACTGACCCTGTTCGAACTCAAGGCCGGCGCGTTCATCGGTGTAGCGATCATGCTGGGTTACGGCTTGCAGACGGTGGGCCTGCAGACGATCCCGAGCAGCCAGTCGGCCTTCATCACCGCGTTGTACGTGCCCTTTGTGCCGTTGCTGCAATGGCTGGTACTGGGGCGTCGACCGGGGCTGATGCCGAGCATCGGCATCATGCTCGCGTTTACCGGTTTGATGCTGCTGTCCGGGCCGTCCGGCGCGTCGCTGAATTTCAGCCCCGGCGAGATTGCCACGCTGATCAGCGCCATCGCGATTGCCGCCGAAATCATTCTGATCAGCACCTACGCCGGCCAGGTCGATGTACGCCGGGTGACCGTGGTGCAACTGGCGGCGACGTCAGTGCTGTCGTTCCTGCTGGTGGTGCCGACCGGCGAGGCGATTCCGGATTTTTCCTGGACGCTGCTGGTGACGACGCTGGGCCTGGGCGCGGCGAGTGCGGCGATTCAGGTGGCGATGAACTGGGCGCAAAAAAGCGTTTCGCCGACCCGTGCGACCTTGATCTACGCCGGTGAGCCGGTGTGGGCCGGCATCGTCGGGCGGATCGCCGGGGAGCGCTTGCCGGCGATTGCGCTGCTGGGTGCCGGGTTGATCGTGGCGGCGGTGATTGTCAGCGAGCTGAAGACCAAGGGTAAGGTTGACGTCGAAGTTGAAGGTGCCTTGGAAAACGACAGCGGCAATTGAAAGCGAAGATCAAAAGATCGCAGCCTTCGGCAGCTCCTACAGGGACATGCATTCCAATGTAGGAGCTGCCGAAGGCTGCGATCTTTTCGCTTTGGAAACAGAGCCAAACAGAAAATTCCAGACTACTTTGTAGGATTCTGAGACATCCTCGGGTTTGGTAATCAGGGAGCTGGCACGTATGATGCTTCACAAACTTCCGCAGATTAGAAGCCTATGTCCCTGATAGTTCTACTGCTTCTGCCATTCATTGGCAGCTGTCTGGCAGCGGTGCTGCCACACAACGCGCGTAATACCGAATCCCTGTTGGCAGGTCTGGTCGCTCTGATCGGCACCGTGCAGGTCGCGCTGTTGTATCCGCAAATCGCCCACGGCGGCGTGATCCGCGAAGAATTCATGTGGCTGCCCAGCCTGGGGTTGAACTTCGTCCTGCGCATGGACGGCTTCGCCTGGCTGTTCTCGCTGCTGGTCCTCGGCATCGGCACCCTGGTTTCTTTATATGCCCGTTACTACATGTCGCCGGACGACCCGGTGCCGCGTTTCTTCGCCTTCTTCCTGGCGTTCATGGGCGCGATGCTCGGCCTGGTGATCTCCGGCAATCTGATCCAGATCGTGTTCTTCTGGGAGCTGACCAGCCTCTTCTCGTTCCTGTTGATCGGCTACTGGCACCATCGCGCCGATGCCCGGCGTGGCGCGTACATGGCGTTGATGGTCACCGGGGCCGGCGGATTGTGCCTGCTGGCGGGGGTCATGATCCTCGGCCATGTCGTCGGCAGCTATGACCTGGACAAGGTCCTGGCCGCCGGCGATCTGATTCGTGCACATGCCCTCTACCCCATCCTGCTTCCCCTCATTCTCATCGGCGCCCTCAGTAAAAGCGCCCAGTTCCCTTTCCACTTCTGGCTCCCGCACGCCATGGCGGCGCCGACTCCGGTTTCGGCTTATCTGCACTCGGCGACCATGGTCAAGGCCGGGGTCTTTCTCTTGGCACGTCTGTGGCCGTCGCTGGCCGGCAGTGAAGAATGGTTCTACATCGTCAGCGGCGCCGGCGCGTGCACGCTGTTGCTCGGCGCGTATTGCGCGATGTTCCAGAACGACCTCAAGGGTTTGCTGGCCTACTCGACCATCAGCCATCTGGGCCTGATCACCCTGCTGCTAGGCCTGAACAGCCCGCTGGCGGCGGTCGCAGCAGTGTTCCACATCCTCAACCACGCGACCTTCAAAGCCTCGCTGTTCATGGCCGCAGGCATCATCGACCACGAAAGCGGCACCCGCGATATCCGCAAGCTCAGTGGCCTGATCAAACTGATACCGTTCACCGCGACGCTGGCGATGGTGGCAAGTGCCTCGATGGCCGGCGTGCCGCTGCTCAACGGTTTCCTGTCGAAAGAAATGTTCTTTGCCGAAACCGTGTTCATCAACGCCACCGCGTGGGTCGAAGCGGCGCTGCCGATTGTCGCGACCATCGCCGGTACGTTCAGCGTGGCCTACTCGCTGCGCTTCACGGTTGATGTGTTTTTCGGCCCGACAGCCACCGACCTGCCGCACACCCCGCACGAGCCACCGCGCTGGATGCGTGCGCCGGTGGAGCTGCTGGTGTTCACCTGTCTGGTCGTCGGGATCTTCCCGGCGCAAGTGGTCGGCCCGCTGCTCGCAGCCGCCGCGCTGCCGGTGGTGGGTGGCACGCTGCCGGAGTACAGCCTGGCGATCTGGCACGGTCTCAACGCACCGATGATCATGAGCCTGATCGCCATGTCCGGCGGCATCGTGGTCTATCTGCTGCTGCGCAACCAGCTCAAACGTGGACGCTTCAAATACCCGCCGCTGGTGGGCCGCTTCAACGGCAAGCGCCTGTTCGAGCGCAGTCTGGTGGTAATGATGCGTCTGGCCCGCCGGGTAGAACGCCGACTCGGCACCCGGCGCCTGCAGATGCAATTGTTCCTGATGGTGCTGGCGGCGGTGCTCGCCGGGCTGATCCCGATGCTGCACAGCAGCCTTAGCTGGGGCGACCGGCCGAAGATTCCGGGCTCCATCGTGTTCGTCACCCTGTGGCTGCTGGCGATTGCCTGCGCCCTCGGCGCCGCGTGGCAGGCCAAGTACCACCGTCTCGCCGCCCTGACCATGGTCAGCGTCTGCGGCCTGATGACCTGCGTGACCTTTGTCTGGTTCTCGGCACCGGACCTGGCGCTGACGCAACTGGCCGTGGAAGTGGTCACCACCGTGCTGATCCTGCTCGGTCTGCGCTGGCTGCCGCGACGCATCGAAGAAGTCTCGCCACTGCCAAGCAGCCTGCGCAAGGCACGCATCCGCCGTCTGCGCGACCTGCTGCTGTCGATTGCCGTCGGCGCCGGCATGGCGCTGCTGTCCTACGCGATGCTGACGCGACAGACACCCAACGACATCTCCTCGTTCTACCTCAGTCGTGCCATGCCCGAGGGCGGTGGCAGCAACGTGGTCAACGTGATGCTGGTGGACTTCCGCGGCTTCGACACCCTCGGTGAAATCACCGTGCTGGTGGCTGTGGCGCTGACCGTGTTCGCGCTGCTGCGACGCTTCCGCCCGCCGAAAGAAAGCCTGCAACTGCCGGCCCAGCAACGTCTGCTCGCGCCGGACGTGGTCACCGATCTGGTCAACCCACGGACCGCCAGCGATACCGCACTCGGTTTCATGATGGTGCCGGCGGTGCTGGTGCGCCTGCTGCTGCCGGTCGCGCTGGTGGTCTCGTTCTACCTGTTCATGCGCGGCCACAACCAGCCGGGCGGTGGTTTTGTCGCCGGGCTGGTGATGTCGGTGGCGTTCATCCTGCAATACATGGTCGCCGGGACGCAGTGGGTCGAGGCGCAAATGAGCCTGCGACCATTGCGCTGGATGGGCACCGGTCTGCTGTTCGCCACGGCGACCGGCCTCGGCGCGATGGCGGTCGGTTATCCGTTCCTGACCACCCACACCTGGCATTTCGAGTTGCCGTTGCTGGGCGATATCCACATCGCCAGCGCGCTGTTCTTCGATATCGGCGTGTACGCCGTGGTGGTCGGCTCGACGCTGCTGATCCTGACCGCCCTCGCTCACCAATCGGTGCGTGGTCACAAGACCGCGTCGCTGCCCAAGTCCGTCGCCAGCAAAGGAGCCGTCTGATGGAAGAAGTCATCGCAATCGCCATCGGCGTGCTCGCCGCGTCCGGCGTCTGGCTGGTGTTGCGGCCACGGACGTTCCAGGTGGTCATGGGCCTGTGCCTGCTGTCCTACGCGGTCAACCTGTTCATCTTCAGCATGGGCAGCCTGTTCATCGGTAAAGAACCGGTGATCAAGGACGGCGTGACCCAAGACCTGCTGCACTACACCGATCCACTGCCGCAGGCCCTTGTGCTGACGGCCATCGTCATCAGTTTTGCCATGACCGCGCTGTTCCTGGTGGTGCTGCTGGCGTCGCGGGGCCTGACCGGTACCGACCACGTCGACGGCCGGGAGCCTAAGGAATGATGGCGATGACCCACTTGATCGCCGCACCGATCCTGCTGCCGCTGCTGACCGCCGCCATCATGTTGATGCTCGGCGAGAAGCACCGGCCGCTGAAGGCGAAAATCAACCTGTTCTCCAGCCTCGTCGGCCTGTTCATTTCGGTGATGCTGCTGCAGTGGACGCAAACCACCGGCGTGCCCGGCTCCATCGGCGTGTACCTGCCGGGCAACTGGCAGGCGCCGTTCGGCATCGTGCTGGTGGTCGATCGCCTGTCGGCATTGATGCTGGTGCTGACCGGCGTCATCGGTGTCAGCGCCCTGCTCTTCGCCATGGCCCGTTGGGACGGCGCGGGTTCAAGCTTCCACGCGCTGTTCCAGATTCAGCTGATGGGCCTTTACGGCGCGTTCCTCACCGCCGACCTGTTCAACCTGTTCGTGTTCTTCGAAGTGCTGCTCGCCGCCTCCTATGGCCTGTTGCTGCACGGCTCGGGGCGGGCACGGGTGTCGTCGGGGCTGCATTACATTTCGATCAACCTGCTGGCCTCGTCGTTGTTCCTGATTGGCGCGGCGCTGATCTACGGCGTCACCGGCACCCTGAACATGGCCGATCTGGCGCTGAAGATTCCGCTGGTGCCGGAAGCTGATCGTGGCTTGCTGCACGCCGGCGCGGGGATTCTCGCGGTGGCGTTCCTGGCCAAGGCCGGCATGTGGCCGCTGAACTTCTGGCTGGTGCCGGCCTACTCCTCGGCCAGTGCGCCGGTGGCGGCAATGTTCGCGATCATGACCAAGGTCGGCGTCTACACCCTGCTGCGTTTGTGGACGCTGCTGTTCTCCGGGCAGGCCGGGGCTTCGGCGTTCTTCGGTGGCGACTGGCTGATCTACGGCGGCATGGCGACCATGGCGTGCGCGGCGCTGGCGATTCTCGCCGCGCAACGTCTGGAGCGCATGGCCAGCCTGAGCATCCTGGTGTCGGCGGGGATTCTGCTGTCCGCCGTCGGTTTCGCCCAGCCGAACCTGATTGGCGCGGCGCTGTTCTACCTGGTCAGCTCGACATTGGCACTGAGCGCGCTGTTCCTGCTGGCCGAGTTGATCGAGCGCTCGCGTTCGGCCAACGAAATTCCGCTGGAAGACGAAAGCGAACTGTTGCCGCGCCCGCAGGAATCACTGCAACCCCCCAAGGGCATCAACCTCGACGACGAGCAGAAAGCCGTGGTCGGTCAGGTCATCCCGTGGACCATGGCATTTCTTGGCCTGAGCTTTATTGCCTGCGCGCTGCTGATCATCGGCATGCCGCCACTGTCCGGCTTCATCGGCAAGCTAAGCCTGATCGGCGCCCTGCTCAATCCATTGGGGCTGGGCACAGAGGCCCCGATCTCGAACGCCGCCTGGGCGTTGCTGGCGCTGTTGATCCTGTCGGGGCTGGCCTCGCTGATGGCGTTTGCGCGCATGGGCGTCCAGCGCTTCTGGACGCCGGAGGAGCGGCCTTCGCCGTTGCTGCGCAAACTCGAATGCGCGCCGATCTTCCTGCTGCTGGGGCTGAGCATCGCCCTGACCTTCAAGGCCGAGCCGCTGCTGCGTTACACCCAGGCCACGGCCGACGCGCTGAATAATCCGCAGCAATACGTGATGGCCGTGCTCGGCACCCGTGCCGTGCCAAGCCCGGAAGCCAAGGCCGCGATGCTGGAGGTGCAGCCATGAAGCGCGTGTTTCCGGCTCCGCTGCTGTCACTGGCGCTGTGGGTTTTGTGGCTGACGCTGAACCTCTCCGTCAGCCCGGGCAACTTGCTGCTCGGCGCGATTCTGGGGTTCGCCGCACCGTTGATGATGCGCAAGCTGCGCCCGAAACAGGTGCGCATCCGTCGCCCGCTGACGATCCTGCGCCTGTTCCTGCTGGTGGGGCGTGACGTGGTGATGTCCAACCTGATCGTCGCCTGGGGCGTGCTCAACGCCGGGCGTCGCCCACCGCGCTCGCGCTTCGTCAAAGTGCCGCTGGACCTGCGCGATGCCCACGGCCTGGCCGCACTGGCGATGATCTGCACCGTGGTGCCCGGCACCGTGTGGTCTGAGCTGGCGCTGGATCGCAGCATCCTGCTGCTGCACGTCTGGGATCTGGATGACGAGGCGCACTTCATCCACCACTTCAAGACGGCCTACGAGCAGCCGTTGATGGAGATCTTCGAATGAGCCCGTTGCTGTCGAACGCGATTCTGCTGACGCTGTTCCTGTTTTCGCTGGCGATGGTCCTGACCCTGATCCGCCTGTTCAAGGGACCGTCAGCGCAGGACCGGGTACTCGCCCTGGACTACCTGTACATCATCGCCATGTTGATGATGCTGACCTTGGGCATCCGATATTCCAGTGATACCTATTTCGAGGCGGCGCTGCTGATCGCGCTGTTCGGCTTCGTCGGCTCGTTTGCCTTGGCGAAATTCCTGCTGCGTGGCGAGGTGATCGAATGAATGCTGAATTGTCGCTGTGGGTCGAGATTCCGGTGGCGATCCTGCTGGTGCTCAGCGGCGTGTTTGCGCTGATTGGCGCGATCGGATTGCTGCGCATGAAGGACTACTTCCAGCGCATGCACCCGCCGGCACTGGCGTCGACGCTGGGCGCATGGTGCGTGGCGCTGGCGTCGATCATTTGTTTCTCGGCCTTGAAATCGGGGCCGGTGCTGCACGCCTGGCTGATCCCGATTCTGCTGGCGATTACCGTGCCGGTGACCACCCTGCTGCTGGCGCGGGCGGCGTTGTTCCGCAAGCGCATGGCCGGGGATGATGTGCCGGCTGAGGTCAGTAGCCGCCGCACCGAGAGCGGTAGCTGAAGACTTAGGTTGCCTGGACAGGCGCTATCGCGAGCAGGCTCACTCCTACAGAAGAACGCATTCCAAATGTAGGAGTGAGCCTGCTCGCGATAGCAATCTCCAGATCAATCAAACCTCAGACCCAGGCCACCGCCAACAACCCCGCCCCCAACACCAGACACAACGGCGAATACACCCAGGTATCCAGCCGCGCAAACCGTGAATCCTTCACTTCCTTGAAAAACCCCACCAGATGCGAATCGCCAATCGCCCGGGCAAACATCACCAGCGCAATCGCGCTGATCACCCATTGCAGCCAGCCGTCATGCACCGCCGGCATTCCCCAGCCGACGCGCATGCACACCAACCCGGCAATCACCAGCAACCCGGCCGCCACCAGCAACGTGATCCAGCCTGACGGCTTGAACGCTGGCCGCACTGTCGCGACCAAACCGCGCACCGGAATCTGCGGCACTGCCGCCACCGCTGCCCATTGTCCACCCAACGCCCAATACACATGCACCAGGGCGATCACTGCAAAAATCGTCACCAGCCATTGAGCCATCACAAAGGTCATGGTTGAAATCCTTTCAAGGGATTTGAACAAATCATCCTAGTCGGCTTTTTTTGAAGTGCACGACCGATCAGCGGTACGGTAAAGTGCCGCCCCATGAAATTCTCCCGTTCCGATCGCTCACTGCTGGCCTGGATGCTTTATTGCTGCGTCCTGTTCAACGTGTTCGCCTGCAGCATCGGTCACGGGCAAATGGTCGGGATGCAACTCAACGGCATCGGCGGCCAGTTCTGTACGGTCGATCCGGCCACTCAAGCGCCGCTGACCAGCAACCCCACCGAAGAAAAACTGCCGACCCTGTCCAAGGCGTTCGGCTGTCCGCTGTGTTCGGTCGGCGGCGGCATGGGCCCGGCGTTCAACTCCAGTTTGACCCTGGCGGTGCTGCCGGAACAACACAGCCCGCCGCTGGCGCCCATCGTCAGCGCCGACCTCCCTGCCCGCTTCATCTGGCCTTCGGCCAATCCTCGCGCCCCGCCGCTTGCCTGAGTGTCTTTGCCTTTTTTGATTGTTCAGCCCACTGCGCCAACGCGCGGCGTTCGCCTGTGCGCTGACTCCTAGACAAGCATTCAGGATTCAACGATGAAACATATTCCTCTGCTGGCAAGCCTGTGCGGCTGCCTGTCCCTTAACGCCTGGGCGCAATCCACCGTGGACCTGGCGCCGATCACCATCGACGGCGAATCCGGCAGCGAGCCGGGATTGAGCCTCGACCAGTCCAGCGGCATGGCCTCGCGCCTTGGCCTTAGCGTGCGCGATACGCCCGCCTCGGTGGCCATCGCCAACCGCAACGACATCGAACGCCACGGCGCGCAGAACTTCCAGGACGCCGCCAACACCCTGCCCGGGGTCAATGCCAGCGCACCGCCGGGCTTTGGCGGATTCGTCTCCTATCGCGGCTTCACCAGCAGCCAGATCACCCAGATGTTCAACGGCATCAACGTCTCCGGCGGCCTCGCGCGCCCGGTGGATGCGTGGATCTATGATCGGGTGGAACTGCTCGGCGGTCCGTCGTCACTGGTCAACGGCGCAGGTTCGGTGGGCGGCTCGCTGAACTACGTGACCAAACTGGCGACCCGCGACGAGCAAGCCGTCGAGGGGCGTGTCAGCTACGGCACCTACGACACCACCGAAACCGCGTTCGGCCTCAACCATGCGCTGACCGACCCAAGCGCCGACGTGCAGCACTACGCGCGCCTCGACGTCAGTAACAACACCAGCAACGGCTACATCGACCGCCAGGAACGCGATGCCTGGAGCGTGGCGTTCTCGCTGCTCAGCGACCTCACGCCGGACCTGTCGCACACCCTGGCCCTGGAGTATCAGGACGAACACGAAGACAGCCCGTACTGGGGCACGCCGGTGCTCAATCCCAAGGCCGGCGAGTTGAAGATCGACAAACACAATCGCTTCAACAACTACAACGTCGAAGACGGGCGCTATGAGCAGCGCACGATCTGGGTACGCTCGATCATCGACTACCGAATCAACGACAACACCACCCTGCGCAACACGCTGTATCACCTCGACAGCCAGCGCGACTACCGCAACCTCGAGACCTATCAGTACAACGCCGACAACAGCGCGGTGAACCGCTCAACCGCGTATCAGGTACGGCATCAGGGCGAGCAGAACGGCAACCAGTTCGAACTGCGTCACGACAACACGTTTTTCGGGCTCGACACGACCTGGTCCGGTGGCTTCGAATACAAGGTCAACCAGACCACCAACTCGCCGCTGAACATCAAAGGCGCAAGCACGGTCGATCCGAACCACTACCGGCCGGGGCATTTCTACGACATTCCCGGCACCAACCCGGCGCTGATCAGCGACAAGACCAACGAGGTCACGACCAAGGCACTGTTCGTGGAAAACCGCCTGGCCCTGACCGACAAACTGGCGCTGCTGACCGGCCTGCGTTACGACGACATCGACCTCGACGTGACTAACCACCGCACCGTGACGGCGACCAATCCCAAACACCTCAAGCGCAGTTGGGAGCCGGTCACCGGACGTGTCGGCTTGACCTACCAGTTCATCCCGTCGGCCAACGTCTACGTGCAATACAGCACCGCCGCCGAACAACCGAACGGCACTCAGGACTTCGACGTGTCGACCGGCAAGCAATGGGAAATCGGTAGCAAGTTCGATTACCTCAACGGCCGCGGCTCGGCGACGGTGGCGGCGTACACCATTGAACGCAAGGACTTCGCCGTGACCGATCCGCTGGACCCCACCAGCAGCATTCCGGTGGGCCAGCAGACCTCCAAAGGCATCGAGATCGCCAGCTCCCTGCGCATCACCGACAATCTGTTGGCCGAAGGCAACTTCGCCTGGGTCGATGCGAAATACGACGATTTCACCGAAAAGAATGCCGCTGGCGTGGTGGTGTCGCGCAAGGGCAACACGCCAACCAACGTCCCGGACCGGGTGGGCAACCTGTGGCTGACTTATGATTTTTCGCCGCAATGGCAAGGTGGGGTCGATGCGCGGTATGTGGCGTCGGTGTATGCCGACACGGCGAACACCATGACCGTCCCGTCGTACACACTGTTCGGCAGTTTCCTCAGCTACAAGGTCGACTCACACACCACCGTCACAGGCCGGGTGCGCAACCTGACCAATGAGGTGTATGCCGAGTTTGCGCATGTGTCGCCGGCTTATTACCTGGGTACGCCGCGCACCTTTGAACTAGCGGTGCAGACTCGATTCTGAGTCGACATTTAACCTGTGGCGAGGGAGCTTGCTCCCGCCGGGTTGCGAAGCAGCCCCAAGATCGGTTGATGCGGTTATCCAGTAAACCGTATCAGCCGAGATGGCGACTGCTTCGCAGCCGAGCGGGAGCAAGCTCCCTCGCCACAGATGCGCCGCTTATTTCAGTTCGGCCGCGACCTTGTCCGCGACATCCTTCGGCAGCCACGCCTGCCACACCTCTGGATGCGCCTTCATGAACGCTTCTGCGGCCTCCCGTGGCGCGGTGTGTTTTTCGCTCATCTCGGCCAACGCCTTGTTCAGCGGCGCAATCGGGAAATCCACTTTGCTGAAGAACTCGGTAATCTGCGGATACTGCTTCTGGAACGGCGTAGACACCCCGATCGACAGTTTCGAGGCCAGTGAACGGGTCGGCTTCGGATTGGGATTGTCGGCATCGGTCAGGGTCTTCCACGCCTCGGCATCAAACGGTGGCTCTTCCAGCTGCACCAGTTTGAATTTGCCCAGCAGCGGCGTCGGCGACCAGTAATAGAACAGCACCGGTTTGCCCCGGCGGATCGAAGAGCTGATCTCGGCATCCAGCGCCGCACCGGAACCACTGCGGAAGTTGGTGTAGTCATCCTGCAGGCCGTAGGCGGTCAGTTTCTGTTTGTTCACCACTTCCGAGGTCCAGCCGATCGGGCTGTTGAGGAACCGGCCCTTGCTCGGGCTTTCCGGGTCCTTGAACACATCCTTGTATTTCTTCAGGTCAGTGACGCTGCGCAAATCCGGCGCCAGCGGCTTGATGCCCTTGGCCGGATCGCCCTTGATCACGTATTCCGGCACCCACCAGCCTTCAGTGGCGCCCTTGACCGTGTCGCCGAGACTGACAACCTTGCCCTCTGCCTCGGCCTTGACCCACACCGGACTGCGCCCGGCCCACTCTTCGCCAATGACCTGGATGTCATTGTTGGCCAGCGCGGTCTCAAGCGTGATGGTAGTGCCAGGCAACGTATCGGTCGGCAGCCCGTAACCCTTCTCGACGATGATCCTCAGAACATCGGTGATCAGGCTGCCGCTTTCCCAGTTCAGGTCGGCGAAATGGATGGGCGCCTGTGCCGCCGCTGCCGGCTGCGCGGCCGTCAGCACACTGAACGAGACCACGCTGGCGGCCAATAGCCGTCGAATTCCTTTCATGCTTTGCACCTCGTGCTGTTCACAGCAATAGCAGGATGGCCCGGCAGAAGACCGCAAGCCTCTGAATACTCAGTCAACTGACTGTAGCCGAGGTTCCTGCTTTTTCCGGGAGCATGCTGCCGACGAGGTTACGTTTCAGACTTTTCCTGCAAGCTTTGCAGCTCGCGTCTGACCATGCTGGCGTATGCCGCAGGCCGCAAACTGTAGATCTGCGCGCCGACCCAATTCAGCCAGGCGCCCTGCAACCCGGCTTTGGCGTTGAACAGGCGCAAGGCCTCCTCACGCGCGCGCTCGAGGTTCTGCGAATGGAAGTCAGCGCGGCTCAAGCCACCGGTCATTCGCTGGCCTTGAACGTGACCAGTTCGCCCTTGCGCCATTTCGCCGCTTTGCCGGTGACGGCTTTCAGGGTCTTGGTCAGGCCTTCCTGCAATTGCTGATGCGCGGCAAATACCGTCACCACGCTGTGGCCTTCCTTGAACAGAATCGCGTGACCATCGGCCGTTTCGACAAAAGCGTAATCGCCCAGGCCGTACACCGTCAGTTTGATCTCGCGAAAGCGGATATCCATCTTGCCGCCTTCACGGCTGGGCAGGACCGAGGCGCTGAAATGATCGCCAACCTTGAGCTTGAGCCCCGGTTTGTCATCGACCACCAAGGCGCTTTCGGTGTCGATCTCGGCCACGTAAATGCCTTCGGCGTTCTGTTCGGTGATGTAAACAAAACGCGATTGGAACAACTTGACCAGCTTTGCACGCAAATCACCCAGCACGAACAAAGCATGCATATCGAGATTACTGACTGCCAAAGAAACATCCCCACATCTGAAAAGTACCCTGCGCCAAACGCGCACGGCAAAAAAACGGCCAGGCCGGTGCTGTTACCGAATGACTCCAGTAAACCTGAATCAAGCAGAACGCCCATTCATCGCGAGCTCGCAAGACTACTGGAAAGTAGCGCGAGAAACTTGCCCCGACGTTCGCCAGACCTTGAAGGAAAAATCTTCACCTAAGCGTAGTGAAGACTGACTACAAACTTTAGGGAAAAGGCTGACGAAAAAAAGCCCTTTTCCGACATATCGCCCGCAAAAAATTGCTTTAGATAGACACCTGTCGCCAGCAGGCACTGGCGATTCTAGAGCAGCGATGCTCCTTACGACTACCCGAACCGACCAGTAAACGTCGGCCAACTCATGAAAAGGACTTCATATGTGCACTCTGACTCACTTTGTCCGGCCTTCCAGCACTCGCATCGACGCGCCTTTCGTGTTGCACGGTGGCGCTATACCGGAACTTGCGCAATACCCACAAAACGCCAAAACCCCACGCTTTCAGGTCGTCCCGGCGGGTAATGCGTTCTTTCATATCAAGGAATCATCGACCGGGCGTGTAAGAGGTTTCCGCGAAGATCATAACGAAGCCTGCGCTCTCGCCCGTTCGCTTGAATCACAAATCGAACTCTTGCCTAGCGGCTGCCTCAGATAAAGGGCGAGCGACAGCGCCATTCCGGCACACGCAAAAGGAGTACACGATGGAACTGCCTGCATATGATCTGAAAACCCTGTTCGACCAACTGGGACTGCCTTCGGAAGGCAGTGCGATCGACGACTTCATCGAAAAGCATCCGCTGGACGCCAATACCAAACTGATCGATGCCGACTTCTGGTCGCCGCAACAGGCGCAACTGCTGAAGGAATGGCTGCGCGCCGACGGTGAAGAAGCCGGGATGGTCGATGAGTTGAACGTGCGCCTGCACGACGGAAGTTAAGCAATGTCAGTGCAGGCTGTCGCCCGGCTCGGCTTTCAGTTGTTCGAGCCAGGCAGCCTTGCACTCCTCCGCCTCGACGCGACTGGCGAACGCGGTGCCGCGACGCTCACCGTTGAGCAACACGACCCAGCACACGCTCTGCCCCATCGCGCGCAGTCCGGCGGGCACGCCACTGCCAATCATCACCGCGACATCGACTCTGCTCTGCATGCTGACCTCTCAATTTCATTAGCTACCTAACTAGTTGCCATGTTAATGAGTTCGCCACAGCGGAAACAGCAACGCTCGTGTACAGATTCATTGCGCCAGCGGTAACAATCGATCAGCGCGCAGCCTCCGGCTTATAACCCAGCCGCAGCCCGCCCCAATGCCGGCCCTTGACCATGATCGGCACCGACAGATCATGCATCAGCTCCCCGGTGTCGCGGGTGTAAGTCTGCAACAGCACCGCTTGCTGATGACTGCCGCAGCGGATGCCGGTGCGGTCAGCGAACTTGCGTTTGGTGCGGTTGCCCACGGCGTCGACCTGCTGGTCACCGGTCAGCGGCTGACTGAACGCCAGGTTATGCGTCGGCACATAGCCCTGCTGCGTGCAGGCGATGGCGAACACCAAACCTTCATGGCGTGGCAGCAACGGCTCCTGAATCGCTGGCAGCACCTGATCGGTATAACGGTCAAATCGGGTTTGAAACTTCGCCGGTTGCGTCCCGGGTATCGGCTGATACTGGCGGTCGAACAGATCCTCAAGGCTGATTCGTCCCTGTTCGACATCCGCCTCGAACCGCGCCGCAATCTGACTCGCGCCCTCACGCGCCAGGTCGTAGACCCGCTGGTGATAGTCATCCAGACCGACTTCGGCCAGACGCTCGCTGATGGTTTCCGCCTGGCCTTCCATCTGCACGGCAGCCTCGGCCAGGCGGCGAGTCTGTTGATCGCTGATCGCCAGATCACTGCGCATCTGCTCGATCGCCTTGAACAGGCTGTCGAGTTGCTCACGATTGGTTTCCGCGCCCCGGGCAATTTCGCCAACCTGACCTTCCACCCCAGCGGCCAGACGGGCAATGTTTTCCAGGTGCTGACCGGTGTTTTCCACCTGCTCGACGCCGGTTTGCAGATCGCTGGACAGCTCGCGGATCTGCTCCACCACTTGTGCCGTGCGCTGCTGAATATCGGCGACCATCTCGCCGACTTCGCCAGTCGCCGACGCCGTGCGCGCTGCCAGACCACGCACTTCATCCGCCACCACGGCAAATCCGCGACCATGCTCGCCCGCCCGCGCCGCTTCAATCGCGGCGTTGAGGGCCAGCAGATTGGTCTGGCTGGCGATGGACTGAATCACCAGCGTCACCCGTTGAATGTCGTCACTGCGCAGGCTCAGCGCTTCGATCAGCTCACGGCTGGCGTTGGCGCGCTGGCTGAGCTGGTGCATGCGCGCAATCGAATCCACCAGCTCGGTGCGCCCCGCCGCGCTGCTGTGATGCGCTTCACTGGCGGCGGCCAACGCTTCACGGCTGAGCTGCGAGGTGGCGTGTTCGGTGGCGATCATCACTTCGGCGTTGCTGACAATCTGCGCCGCCGCATCGAGTTGCGATTCAAGCTTGCTGGCCAGTTGCTTGACGGAAAACGCCACGCCCGCGGCTGACAGCGCGTTATGACTGGTGGTGTAGGAAAGATCGCGAGTGAGCTCGGAAATCGCGCTGCCGGTGTCGACCGGTGCAGCATCGGCGACGGCGCGGGAACGCAGGCGTGGCAGCCAGACAATCAGCACCGCCAGCGGCAGGCAGATATACAACGACCACTCACCCAGCGTCATGCCGACAAGCAACAGCATCAGGGCGATGCTTTGCAAAGTCGGAGCGATCCAGCGGTTCTTCGGCAACAGCACTGGTGCGGGCAGAGCCCCAACCAGAGATCCATCTCTCGTCATATCAACACCCCACGCTTGTTCTCATTGTTGTGACTGCATTAAACGCCACTAGAACGCCATTATCCATGGTCCGTTAGTCGTGGAGTTTGCAGCAGGTCAATGGAAGCGCTCGGGAATAGTGCAGACGAGCAAAAGCAAAGATCGCAGCCTTCGGCAGCGCCTACAGTGGTTCACGAAAAACCATGTGGTGCTGTCGAAGGCTGCGATCTTTTGCAGGCGCCCCCCATTCAGGGGACAGCCATGGAATCAGGCCTGACGCTGGTGCTTGTCGATCTGCTCGTGACGCTCTTGAGCTTCGATGCAGTACTTGGTGGTCGGGCTGATCAGCAGGCGCTTCAGGCCGATGGCCTCGCCGCTGTCGTCGCACCAGCCAAAGCTGTCTTCCTTGATGCGCTCAAGGGCTTGTTCCAGTTGCGGCAGCATGCGCTGGTCGCGATCGATCGCGTTGACCAGCCAAGTGCGCTCTTCTTCAACCGAAGCCGCGTCCGCCGGGTCGGCCGGGGTGTCCAGGCTTTCGATGGCGATACGGTTTTGCTCAATGCGCTCGTGGGTTTCGACTTTCATGTTCTGCAGCAGCTCAGTGAAGAAAGCGTGCTGCTCGGCATTCATGTAGTCATCTGCCGGCATAGCCAGCAACTTGTCCTTTGTCATTGATATCTCTATAAAAAAACGTGCATTAAGGCGAATTAGGGAGCGTTCCGGCGAACCGTGTCCGGTCGACGAAAAGGCATCGTTTATTGCAAACGCCACCCGGCACTCAATTTACGAAGGGGCGGCAGTCTAAGGCCCGTTTGAGGCCTCAGCAACTGTAAATACTGGGAATTTGTCCGACAACACCCGTAAACAGCTCTGACACAGGCGCCGTGGCGGTCATCGGAGTGCGTTTATAGCAAGAAATTCAGTCGAGCGGCTGTATATAGAAGACAAACGGCTAACCGAGCGGCAGTTGGTTGCATTTTTTTCAGCCATGCCGCCCGCGCAGTGCATCGTTTCAGCTGCGCAGACGCCGAAAATCTCCCCTGCCAACTGTCCGCACCCCGCCTATCATCAGGCACACCGTACATCACTGTGGCGAGGGAGCTTGCTCCCGCTGGGTCGCGAAGCGGCCCCCAATTATTGGGCCTGCTGCGCAGTCCAGCGGGACGGTGCGACGATTCGACAAGCTCCCTCGCCACAGTGTGATTTGATCAGCCCAAAGGATAACTTATGCCCCGCCCCGATCTGCCGGCCAACGACGAGCGCCCCCTCGCCAGCCCCCCGATCAATGCCGAGCGTCTGCTGCAACTGATCACCGACGAATACGACAGCCTGCCGCGCCAACTCAAGCGCATCGCCAGCTACATGAGCCAGCAAAGCGACCGGATCATGGTCGACCGCATCAGCGACATCGCCCGGGAATGCGAGGTGCATCCGTCCGCCATCGTGCGCTTCTCGCAGCGCTTCGGTTTCAGTGGCTTCAGCGAAATGCAGGCGCTGTTCCGCACCGCCTACACCCACAAAGCCTCGCCGGTGCAGAACTACCAGCAACGCATCCGCAGCATGATCGCCAACCAGTCGCAGCACGCCAGCGACGGCGACCTCGCACGGGAATGCATCGACGCGACCCGTTCCGGCATCGAACGCCTGGGCCGCGAACTCGACGACATCGCGTTTGAAAAAGCCGTCGACCTGATCGTCAACGCCGACAACCTCTATGTCGTCGGCGTGCGCCGCTCCTTCGCCGTCGCCGACTACCTCGTTTACAACTTGCAACACACTCAAAAGCGTATTCATCTGGTTTCGGGGCTGGGCGGCAGTTATCGCGAGCAGATGCGCAGCGTGCGTAGCGGAGATCTGGTGATCGCCATCAGCTTCACCCCCTACGCCAAGGAAACCCAACACTGTCTGCGCTACGCCCGCCAGCAACAGGCCAACACCCTGGTCATCACCGACAGCCACCTCTCACCACTGGCGAGGAACGCCAACAGCCTGCTGCTGGTGAACGAAGGCAGCGCGCTGGCGTTTCGTTCGCTGAGTGCGACGTTGTGTTTGTGTCAGGCGTTGTTTGTGGCGGTGGCGTATCGGCTGGAACTGAATGTGGATGAGATTCACGAGCAGGCGGGGTTTGACGATGAGTGAGCGGGTTTGGAGTGTGCGCACTCCAGACCCGTTCATGTCCGACTCCGCGTCAACGTTGAGCTGGTGGCTGAGGGACAACCGCAGGTGCATCCAGATCGAGGTTCGGAAAACTTTCAAGCCGAATATTTCTATTCAATGGCACCGGGGAAGAAATCAGAACCGGTTTAGTACCACCACTTGCCACCACCGCTTGCGATCCGGGAAATGACTCAAGACTGAAGTTGATACCGCGGTAGCCGATCGCTACGGGACGGGCAAACGCTTGGCGAAGTGTTACGCCCATCGCGGACGACTTGACGACCGATCCCGTGACCCCGGGCAAACTGGGAGCCACCTGACTTACTTGCTGGCGTAACTGCGAGTTGACCTTCTCAAGTTCGGCCTGCAACCGGTCAATTTCCAATTGCTTGCCTGGCGTCACGGGCGGCGTTACCGGTTTATCTTCAGGCTTTGGTAAATCCGGCTTTGTCGCATCTGCTACCTTGGTGACCTTATCGGTTTTGGTTTGTACCTTGCCCGCGCTCTCGCCCGGCGATTCCGCCCCCTCGCTATCCGCACCCGCTTCGGAAGAGCCACCGGACGGCTTACGCAACTTGAGCAGTTGCGCTTCAAGACTCTTTTTCTTATCACTCAAGTCGACCATCGCCAGAGTCAGCGCCGAAAACGCAGCACTCATCCCATCTTGCGAAGACACCGTTACATCGATCGCACGGGCAAGATAAACATCGGTGACGAACACAAGAATGGGATCCGAGGCATCCGACTGTCTGGCTCGAGAGGCCTGCAAGGCGGTCGCAGCATCACGCATTCTTTTGCGATCGGCCACGTTGTAGCGCACGGGCGCCTCCTGATCAAAACGGCGCCTGGCCTCCAGATAAGTGACACCGTAGGTTTCCGCCGCCGGGATCGAATAAGAAACGTTGTATTGCGACCGACGACCAAACCCGAACAATGCACCAATCGCACTACTGGTGACGTTCACCCCAACATCACTTTCCGCCAGAGAGGCGAATGTAAACCCGGGGAATGCCACCTGGCTGTTAACCACCCTGTCCCGCACCATCAAAGGCAAGACTTTGCGGGTCTTTACAGTGCCGTTGCCCGTACCATCGTCGTAAGTGTCGCTCGACTCAAACATCACAGTTGGCGCAGACCGGTACAACTCTTCGCTCATATCGATGTGGTCCACCCGCACCGAACCCAACACATAATCCGCCGTTTTGATCTTCTTGCCCGCTTCGACCGCTCGCGCGATGAACACATCACCCACTTCAAATTGCGCACGCGGCGGGTAGATCGCCTGGATGCCAAGTTGCTCGGTGTTGGTCGTCCAATTTTCCGCGACCACACCGGGTGTCGGTTTTGAACTGCCACATCCTGCTAACCCCGCACCCACCAGACACAAAACCAAATGTTTGGAAACTTTCATGCAATGACCCTCCCTTGAGTTTCGATAGCACGAGCTGCGGCAGTGGATGCGCACAGGTCGGCGCCTCAACGATCTAGGGTTCGTGGACTGCAAGGGAGTAATACAAACGAGTACTGCGTCAGAGGGCCTGAGCTCGTTTAACTGTTCCATCCCTGGTCGGTGCTGGCAATTTGACTATAGGCCTGCCAAAACACCTCGCAAGGTCAGTGAAAGCCTTTATTTTCGGGTGTTTCACCGATGTAACAGTTTCTGTTTCACAGGCATTACAAACGCCAAAAATTTTCTTCACGGTAGTCAACCAACAACTTTTCCCGCTACATTCGACCTCCAACACAGGTCGTGATCTGCCAAAGGAGTTGCACATGAAACTGATCGGAATGCTCGACTCACCCTACGTGCGCCGCGTAGCGATCTCCGCCAAACGTCTTGGCATCGACCTCGAACACCAGTCAGTCTCGGTGTTCCGCCACTTCGAGCAATTCCAGCAGATCAACCCGGTGGTCAAGGCGCCCACGCTGATCCTCGATGACGGCGTGGTCCTGATGGACTCCACCCTCATCCTTGACTACCTGGAAGCCGTCAGCGGCAAAAGCCTGCTGCCCGCCGACCTCAAACAACGCGCCCACGCCCTGCGCCTGATCGGCCTCAGCCTCGCCGCCTGCGAAAAAGCCGTGCAGCTCTATTACGAACGCAACCTGCGCCCGGCCGACGTTCAATACCAACCGTGGGTCGAGCGCGTCGAAGGCCAACTCGCCGCCGCCTTCACCGCCCTCGAACAGGAACTGGAAAAAACCGGCCTGCCCACCGACGGCACCCTCACCCAGGCCGGCATCAGCCTCGCCGTCGCCTGGAGCTTCACCGACCTCGTCGTCCCCGACCAGATCGACACCCGCCGCTACCCGCACATCGCCCAATACACCGCCTACGCCGAAACCCTCGAAGCGTTCGTCAGCACCCCGATGACCTGACCATGAGCACCACCGACACCGCCGCCCCGGCGCTAAAGGAAATCTTCAACGTCGAGCGCCTGCAACACATCGCCACCGAGATGAGCGCCGTGTACCCGGCGTTCAAGGCCAAGGCGTTTCTCAAGCACGCCAACCAAGGGCTGGCGGAATTGTCGGTGATGCAACGCATGGCCCGCGTCAGCGAAAGCCTGCACGCCGTGCTGCCACTGGACTACGAAGATTCCCTCGAAGTCCTGCGCGAACTCGCCCCCCGCCTCAACAGCGGATTCGTCAGCATGTGCCTGCCGCACTACGTCGCCAGCTACGGCAGCCACGCCTTCGACACCTCGATGCAAGCGCTGAAATACTTCACCACCTTCGGCTCCTCCGAATTCGCCATCCGCCACTTCCTGCGCAGCGACCTCGAACGCTCGCTGGAACTCATGCACGACTGGACCCAAGACGAAAACCACCACGTCCGCCGCCTCGCCAGCGAAGGCACCCGCCCGCGCCTGCCCTGGTCATTTCGCCTGGAAGCCGTGCAAGCCAACCCGCAACTGGCCGCCGGCATCCTCGACCGATTGAAAGCCGACGAGAGTTTGTACGTGCGCAAGTCCGTGGCGAATCATCTGAATGACGTGACCAAGGAGCATCCGGAGTGGGTGCTGGACACGATTGAAGGATGGTCGCTGGAGAACAAACACACAGCGTGGATTGCCAAGCATGCGTTGCGCAGTTTGATCAAACAGGGAGATATCCGCGCGCTGACGGTGATCGGTGCGGGGGCCAAGGCTGAGGTTGAGTTATTGGACGTGCGGGTTGAGCCGGCGGTGGTGAGGTTGGGGGAAGCGATTACGTTGTCGTTTACGGTGAAGTCGACGGTGGCGCATGAACAGCGGTTGGTGATTGATTATGCGATTGACTATGTGAAGGCGAACGGCGGGGTTTCGGGGAAGGTTTTCAAGTTGAAGACGGTGGTATTGGCGGGGTTTGGGGAGGTGGTTGTGGGGCGGCGGCAGGTGATTAAGGATTTTACGACGCGGAGGCATTTTGTGGGGCGGCATGGGGTGAGGGTTATGGTTAATGGGGAGGGTTTGGGGAGTGCTGCGTTTGAGATCGTCACTGATATATGACAATCCCAATAGATTCCTTTGATCTGGCATTACTCGGACTGATAGGGAATTACGGATGGGGCTGCTTTCGGCCAAAAGCAGACACTCAAATCGTCTACTACACTGGGGGGGATTTAAAACCTGCACGCCCTAATGCAAAGCGGCCACTGGCTTGATGTATTTCGGAGATACAGCTTGTTATAGATTTCAAAAATCAGCGGAGGATTTTGTGCATCTTCACTCGTATCGTCTCAGAAATTTTCGACGTTTAAAGGATGCTCATATTGAGTTGGCTGACGATATCTCAATATTCGTAGGATCGAATAACAGCGGAAAAACATCGGCAACTCAGGCCATTCATGCATTCGTGACGGGTGGAAGGGATCGTTTTAGCCTCTATGATTTCAGCTCTTCATGCTGGAAGAATTTCGATGATGCTGCAAATATCGACTTAGACGGCCCACTACCTGGGGGGGTCTCGCTTCCAAGTATAGATCTTGATCTTTGGTTCGAGGTTGCAGCGCCAGACCTCTATCTAGTGATTCCCTTGCTCCCTAGTACAGCGTGGGAAGGAACCAAGGTTGGTATACGAGTTTCCCTCACTGCTAGAAGCCCCATCAACCTTATTCAAAATTTCCAAGAAGCTAAGGCCAAAGGTACTGTGCAGACAGCGGAACTACCGCCCGAATCGCAATACGTTCCTTGGCCGCGTTCTCTGACGGACTATCTCCAGCGCGAGCTCAAAAGCGAATACGAGCTGCGCTACTTCATCTTAGATCGCTCGCAATTTGATGAGAACTTCCGCGAGATCGGTGATTATGTCCCAGATGAACTAGGAGGAGAGCCAGGCGGCGGAACGATTCTAAAGTCTCTTATTCATATCGACAATCTGGGTGCTCAACGACACCTTGCTGATCCTAATCCGGAAGCTGGCGGAAGATCAGAAGATCTGTCAAAGCGTCTGAGCCGTTTCTACAAACGTAATCTTAATCAGAGGCAGGACGATCACATAGCCCTAAAGGCGCTGTTCGACTCTGAGCAAGCGCTCAACATTCACCTAGATGGCGTATTCAAGCCGACGCTTGATCGGCTCGCCAAGCTTGGCTATCCGGGTGTCAATAATCCGCGATTGAAGATAATGTCAGCGCTAGACCCCGCCCACGTCATGAGTCAGGACGCGCGGGTTCACTACCAGATCGGAGATGGCGAAGACACGGCCACCCTTCCTGATAGTTATAACGGGCTTGGATTCAAGAATTTGATCTACATGGTTGTGGAAATTCTCGATTCCCAAGCTAGGTGGGCGACGATGGACAATCGCCCTCCATTGCACCTGCTTTTTGTTGAGGAACCAGAGGCCCACCTACACGCCCAGCTCCAACAGGTCTTCATCCGAAATATTCTTGAACTTCTGAATATAGAGAGCGATGACGGAAGTATTTTTGGCAGTCAGATGGTCATTACAACCCATTCCCCGCACATCCTTTACGAGAGAGGTTTCAAACCGATCCGCTACTTCCGACGCAAGAAGGTCGGCAACGAACAGTTGACGGAAGTACTAAATTTATCGGCGTTCTACCAATCTCAGCCAGATGATCGTGATTTCCTAGAAAGATATCTTAAGCTGACACACTGTGATCTATTTTTCTCAGATGCCGCCATTCTCGTTGAGGGCAACGTTGAGAGATTGCTCCTACCTGTCATGATTAGGAAAAGCGCGAAGACTCTCCGTTCAGCATGTCTATGTATTTTGGAGGTGGGTGGTGCCTTTGGACACCGTTTCCAGTCGCTCATCGAGTTTCTCGGGCTCACAACACTTATCATCACCGATATTGATAGTGTTGCTCTCGTTGCTCAGGCGGCCGATGAAGACGATGAAGTCGAAGAGTTTGATGTTCCAGCCGACGCGGACGTCGATGCCCCAGGACAGCCTGCGGAAAACCTGCAAGATCCAGCACTTGAACCTATAGTCCCAGCACCTAAGAAGAAATATGGCAAGGCTTGTTTACCTAGTGCGCCAGACGCAGCAACTTCGAATCAGACCCTTATTAAATGGCTTCCGGGAAAGCTCACAATCGAAGACCTGCGTAACGCATCGGATGCGGACAAAACTCACGTGCTCGAAGACGATGCGAAAGTTCGCGTTGCTTATCAGAGTGAACGGGCTATCACTTGGAACGGGGTCACCGAAACCCTCTGCGGGCGTACGCTAGAAGAAGATTTCGGCCTCGAAAACCCGGACTGGTCCCAGGCTATAGCGAGGAAACCTTTAGGCCTGATTGTGAAGGGTGAAATCGCTGGCCCTGCGGCTCTTGCCAAAGGCCTTCATCAGAAGGTTTCGCGGAAGAGTTTCGATAAAACAAAATTCGCTCTCGCCGTTCTCACTGAAGACGAGAACTCTTGGAATGTACCGACTTACATACATGATGGGCTTGTATGGCTGAAAGACGAAATACGGATCGAACTCGAGACCGTGTTGCCAGACGCCATTCTCATCGCCGAAGAAAATGCTGCGATAGGAGACGAGCATGAGTAGCCGAGCGAACAAGCCAGATACTCAGGCCGACATCGACTTGCGAGACTGCCTTGGAAACGTTCCACCACGTAGCTTTATCATGAAGGCTGGTGCGGGTTCCGGAAAAACCACTTCGCTGATCAAAGGACTTTCATCGGTCATCCAAATGCATGGTGAAAAGCTGAAGAAGACTCGTCAGCGCGTTGCCTGCATTACCTACACAGAGATTGCGGCTGGAGAAATTTGGAGGGACGTCGGAAGTGACCCCCTTGTTCATGTCTCGACAATCCACAGTTTCCTGTGGCTGTTGGCTAAGCCTTTCCAGAATGACATTCGCGCCTGGGTAGCGGGACGCATAGTGGAAAAAATTGAGGCCCTTGAAATAAAACGGGCAACCTATGGCCCTAAGGTTCAACAGCGCACGAAGGACAAGGACAGCCGAGACTTAGATCGCCTGCATCGGCAGTCCGGGCGCATCTCTGCCGTCAAAGGATTCCGATACGGTACAGGGAGCAACTACGCAAAGGGTATTCTAGGTCATGACGACATTCTGAAACTCGTCCCCTTTCTCATTGCCGAACGCCCTCTCTTCCGAGCCCTTCTCGCGCGCCAATTCCCGTTCGTATTTGTGGACGAGAGCCAAGATACGACCACCGAGGTTGTGGAAGCTTTGAAGACCGTCGAGCGCGAGCCCGGAGTCACACTTTGCCTTGGCTTCTTTGGCGATCCGATGCAAAGAATCTACGCTACAGGTACTGGACAGGTTGAAGCAGAGCCTACTTGGGCTGACATTCCTAAACCTGAAAATTTCCGGTGCTCATCTAAGGTTCTGAATCTCGCGAATGCAATTCGTCGTGACGGTGATGACCTCGTTCAAATCCCTGGCAAACGGCTGGGGCCTGACGGCATTGTTCAAACTCCTGAAGGTTCGGCTCACCTGTTCATTTTGCCCGCAGACGATACACGCGACGCGAATTTGATTCGAGTACGCGAATGGATGGCGGCATTTACTGGAGATGATCATTGGCGTCTGGGTGATGACGACCACGCGTGGGTAAAGCTACTCGTCATTGTTCATCAGATGGCCGCAAGGCGCTTAGGATTTGGAACCCTCTACGCTGCGCTCAACTCCAAAGCTCCCTCAGCGTTCAAAGATGGCTTTTTAGACGGATCTGCATGGCCTATTTCGCCTTGTGTAAAATTTTTGATTCCGATCGCTATCGCTCATACCAATGGTCGACAGCTTGAAGTAATGCGATTGATCCGAGCCTACTCACTTCTTCTTGATAAAGAATCCCTTGGCCAAGCGAGTGTGGCGGAGCGCCTTAAAGTACTCGGCGAACTTGTTGCTTTGATCGCAGCAGGCATAGCGGGGAATTCGGATGCAACGATCGGCGACCTTTTGAAACAAGTGCATGCCTCTGAGTTACTGATCCTCGACCCAAGATTGGTATCGTATTTGGACCCAAGTGCAACTGTGCCTGTTCAGCCCGGGCCCGAAGTGGGCGAGGACGATGACGACGACTCTCAAGAAGACGATGAGTCCGAAAAGGAAATGGTCTCCATGGATGCTTTTCTAGCGTGTCCCGCAAGCCAGCTTTTGCCTTACCATAACTACATCTCGGAACGCTCACCTTTTTGGACTCAGCAAGGCATAAAAGGTGCTGAGTTCGACAGGGTACTTGTGGTCTTAGATGACGCTGAAAGTAGCCACTTCCAATTCTCCTACGAAAAATACTTAGGCCTTAAAGAGCTATCAGATACCGACAGAAAACATATAGAGGCGGGTGAAGAAACAACAGTGGATCGAACGCGCCGTCTTTTTTATGTGAGTTGCACAAGGGCGCTAAAAGACTTGGCTGTAGTGCTTTTCACGGTTGACCCTGAGAGGGCAGAGGCTCACATACGTCAGCTTGGTCTTTTTGAAGATAAAGCAATCCACACTGGAGCAGTTTTCGGGGCAGCATAAGCGATTCTCGCTTTGATGATCGTGCAAGAGAATTTCCGCTGCCTCATTCAGATTCTTTACGGCGAGCACGCCGTGAACTCTGAGGCAACCGCACATGGCGCTCGCTAATTAATATCGCTTTACCGTGATCAATAAGCCTTGGCGCTCTGAATCGCCCCAGGTTCATAGACAACTTCGAGTGACCGCTTCTGGCCGAAAGCGAACCTTCGTTGAGCTCAGCGTTGACGCGGTAGCTGTCAAAAAGGTGACGGACAAACGCCCTGAAAGACAGGCAAGCGAAGTGTCGCCTACCAACTCCCATACGGAATGCCGTACTTTTCGACATACCGCTTAGCCTTCTCACTTACCGGATAGGCATAACGACCACCGTGCTTCCCTTGTTCCGGCCCCAGAGGCTCTATCTCTCCTTGACCGCGAGAAATCTCAACCGGTTTTCGACATGAATCTCTAACCCATATTTTGAGTACGCCGCCGGGAGCGAGCCCCACGTAAAGTGACGCCATAAAGCGAGCAGTTTTCTCCGGTGTTTCCGGGCAACGCTGGTGTGTTGACTTCACCATCAGTTGCCTGCCCTCTTCCGGAATTTCGATGAAGCCTTTGTAGGTTTTTTGTTCTGTTATGGATTGCCAGCGGACAAAGATCAGTTTTGGAAGATCGGCGCCTGTCACAGGCATCCCGCTCCCCGACACCGTCCCCCAACCACGGGCAGACTCTGTGCTGATATCGGGTTCTCCGCTGGCTGCAGTGCTCTTGCCAGCTCTAAAGAAGACTCTGTTATTGATGTCTTGAACGGAGCTGTCCTCTACCCAGACCTTCATGTAATTCGGCTGAACGAACACTAATTCCCACCATGGATATTTAGGGTCATTTTCGCCTGTTTCTGGGCCACTGCTTTGGCAGCCGGACAACAATAAAGCGCCCAGCAGTGCAATCGTTGCTTTCATTACAGATGATCCATTCAATTATTTTTCACGACTACCAACTTCCATATGGAATGCCGTACTTGTCGATATACCGCTTGGCCTTTTCACTCACCGGATAAGCGTAACGTCCTTCGTCCTTCCCTTGGCTAGGGCCTAGCGGCTCAATTTCGGCCTGTGCTCGAGCGACCTTGACCGGGTGATTACACGAGTCCCTTACCCAAACCTGCACGACACCACCGGGAGCCAGCCCGAGATACACCGATGCCATGAATCTTGCTTCCCGATCGGGAGTTCGCGGGCAGCGCTGATTGACGGACGTCACCATCAACTTTCGGGCTTCCTCTGGAATATCTACCCATGCTTGCCAGGTTTTCTGTTCAACGATTGATTGCCAACGGACCCAGATGCGGACGGGCAGATCTGCTCCCACCACCCTCCTTCCGCTGCCGCCAACTCCGCCTGTCCACCCTCGGGCTGACTCTGTTCCATCTTCAGGCTCTCCCCCAGCAGCAGTGCCGCCGCCGGTTTTGTAGAAAATTCTGTTGTTAACGTCTTGAACAGAACTGTTTTCAACCCAAACCTTCATGTAGTCCGGCTCAATGAACGCCAGCTCCCACCATTCGGACTTCGGGTCATTTTTGGCTGAGAGTGGATCAGCCGCTTGGCATCCTGTGATCAGCAAAACGCAAAGTATCGTTATGAGTTGTTTCATTGACTTAAGGATTACCAACTCCCATAAGGGATGCCGAACTTATCGATATATCGCTTGGACTTTTCACTGACCGGATATGCGTACCGCCCTTGGGTTTTTCCCTGACTCGGCCCTAACGGTTCGATTTCAGCTTTAGCATTTGCCACTTTGATTGGATGGTGGCAGGAGTCTCTAACCCACACTTGTACGATACCTCCGGGAGCCAATCCCAAGTAGACCGAAGATATATAGGTGGCTTTTTGGTCTGGGGTTTTCGCACAGCGCTGGTTGACTGAGGTCAGCATCAATTGTCTGGCTTCTTCGGGTATCTCCACCCATGCGCGATAGGTCTGAGGCTCCACGATGGATTGCCAGCGAACGAAGATTCGTTTTGGGAGATCAGCGCCTACCACTGCTTTGGCGGATGCACCCACTCCATCCCAACCTCGGGCCGATTCTGTACCGTCTTCAGGCTGCCCGCCCGATGCGGTTCCACCGCCAGTGCGTAGAAACGTCTTGCCCTTTATATCTTCCACGGCGCTGTCTTCAACCCAGACCTTCATGTAGTTAGGTTCGGTAAAACCGAGTTCCCACCATGGAGATTTAGGGTCGTTCTTTGCTGAAAGCGGATGGGCATTACAACCGGCCACAAAGAGCGTGCACAGCAGGGCTGCAAATAGCTTCATTACCAAAGCGTCCAATCAGGTACGTGAGGGTGTTTTACCCGGATTGCATCTTCCGTGGGGGCGTTAATGTAAACAGCTCTGATGCCACTCCCATCTCTCCTTCCAAGCGGATGGTTCCAGTTGGCAGACGTGTGAATGTACTTGAGTTTGAGCATTTGCTCCTCCTCTGGCGTGGTGCTGTAGTCGCCGGAGACAAAACGATCACACATAGGCTGAAGTTCTTCAGGAACGGCAAAGTCTGGCGTCTCGGGAATGTCCTCGAAACGAACGCCTTTGGCTTTGGCCAGTTGATGCATCACGCGCAGGCTCACTCTCGACAGCAATCCACTCACCGGACGCTTGAGTTGAACGGCGGCATAGACTCGTTTGACACGAGGACTCAGTCGATCCTGAGGGCTGATCGGCATCAGTAAAGGAGGTGGCGTAACGACTTCCAGCATTTCGGAAGGCCAGCCGCTAGCTAACCACTGGTTTCTGACATTGACCGCATCCTGGTAGATCGATGTGGTGGTGACATCCGCGTAGTTACCCACTTCTAGCGTTTGCATTGGGCTAACGAGCACGCATTCTTCAGCCTCCTCGAGGTAACCCCCACCCACATCAGAATGCACTCCTGGCAAGACTATTTCCGGATGATCCATCGCTACTCGATTGAGAGCAAAGTTAGCCCTGCATTCATCCCGCGCAGCCAACTGCACAACGTCGGTGAAATAACGTCGGTCGAGGTAAAGTTTGATGCCCGTTGCCACTGCACTTTTGACGTTGCCTAAATTGGACCATCCAGCAATCGACGGTACGGTGTCGAACAAACCAATGAAGCCCATGTTGATGTCGCCGTGGTATTGATCGACAAACGTCGAACTGAGGGCATCGGACTTACTGCGGAGAATCTCGCCCAAAGGACCTTGTTTGCCACGCACGATCTCATTGGCGAAATGTCTAGCGGCTGCCGCACCACGACTGAAGCCAAACGTGTCGAAGGTCAACGAAGCAATTTCACTATCGGGATTTTTATCCAATACCTCAGTGATACGCTGTTCGATCAACGCGAAAGAAGATTGGACGCGCCCGGCAACACCGGTTTCGCCACGTCCTGTACCGGCGCCGAATTTACTGTCCTCTTCACCTGAACGGGTGCCTATGCCTTCGACGTAGACCATACCGAAAGCTTTCTTTCGTGGCCCCTCCCCCTCAGCGAATCGCCGTGCCTCATACAGTTCGCTCAGCTTTTTCACGTTGCTGACATCGTTGCCATAACTGCTATCCGGATCACTCATGTAAGGCATGCAACTCGCAGGAATATCCTGCGGCGCAATCGGATGCTGCGCACCACACAGCAGCCCCGCCGCCGTGTTATTCGCATTGTTGCCAGTACCATCAAAGAACACCCCAATCCTCAACGCAATGCCGATTTTCTCAGGCTCGCGCGCAGGCTCTTTCCCGTGCTTCTCATATTCCGCCCAACGCTGGGCATGAATATCGACGGGTTTGGCTTCTTCGTAGCGGTAGTTTTTCGGGGGGTTGGGAACGTAGCCACTCAATCCTTGATTCCTTGTTCTGATCCTTGAAGAACGGGCCGAAGGGTGCCAGCCGAGGGCTCGAGGCGCAAGGCGTGGCCCTGTGCCAGCGCGGTTGAGACCGTGTGGTGCGACGAGGGTTCGGGCCCGTCGCACCGGGGTGGTCAGTGGGCGATTTCGACGTTGTCGAGGGCCTGGTTTACGGCGAGTTCGCCGAGCATGACGACTTGGGCGATGCCCAGTGCGGTTTTGCGGTGAGAGGTGTCGAGCATGGCGGCGAAGTTGTTGAGCATTTCGCTGGCGCAGCCGAGGGTTTCGCTGGCGTTGGCGAGCAGGGATTCGGTGTCGCACTTCGGGTTGGCGAGGAACATGGGTTGGGGTTCATGGGGGCTGGCCATGATTTGAGTGGCCGGGGACAGGTAGTGGTCGAGGGCGCGCTCGGCGGCTTCGTTGAGCTTTTTGGAATCGAGAGATTCGTAGGGGGATGCGAGGTCGGTTTCTGGGGGGTTGGGTGTTGGTTTGATCATGGTGAAGCTCCTACGTCAAAAAAGGGAGCCATCACTCTCGCTACCAAACGAGGGTGGCGGCCATGCGCAGGTTGGTAGACCGGGACGTAGAAAACCGGCGCGCCCGAAGACGCCCTGTGCATGACCACCATAAAGCCGTGCCGGACAGGCACTGCGGAGCATGATGCTTATGCAATCTACGAGAACTCAGGGCTACCAAACCCGATCACTGTTTTTCAGTGACCGACAGACGATAGAACCCGCGACCTAGACGCACAAGCCGGCGGATTCTGGCGTAGTCGTAGGCGATGGCGCAAGACGTTGTAGGGCGTAGGGGGTTACGGAAGGCTTCGTTTAAACAGTGGTGGTTTTACTGTTTATTTCGGTCAGCGGTTGATGGGGTGGATGGACTGGCGTCTTCGCTAGCAGGCTAGCTCCCACAGGGATTTTGGGCTCGGTTGAGATTGATGGTGGCCGGGCTGGCGTCTTCGCGAGCAGGCTCACTCCTACAAGGGGGATGTGGTCGAGTCAGCACGCATCTCGTTGGATGCGGAATATCAGGCTGGGGGCTTTGCCGGGTACGTCGTCCAGCTCATCGATACGGCGCATGCCGATTTTCTCCAGAACGCGGATGGACGCCACATGATCGGGCCTGACCAGGCCGAAGACTTCAGGCAACTCGAGATGATCGAAGGCGTGGGTCAGCGCGGCTTGTGCGGCCTCTGTCGCGTAGCCGTGGCCCCACGCTTGGACGGCGAAGCGATAGCCGAGGTTGATAACCTGTTTGCCCAGGTAGTCGTGGGCGGCGATGCCGGCGAATCCGAGGATCTGCTCAGGGGCTTGTGCGCTGCTGATTGCCCACCATCCGTAGCCGTGGGTTTCCCAGTGTTGCAGCCAGCGATTCAGCAGTGCTTCGGCCTGGGCGACGTCGGTCATGGGGCCGGCGGGGTTGAACAGGTTGTTTTGTGGGTCGCCGAAAATGCTGAAAACGGTGGGCAGGTCTGCTGGCTTTGGGCGTCGGTAGGTCAAGCGTGCGGTTGCTTCTGACATCATCAAACCCTTTGAAAAGTCTCAACAAGGGGCAAGAGCCCCTCATCGCACATCACCGCTCTGAATCGATGTTGAACCAGGGCCGAAGGTGCCCAACCAGTTTGTCTTCGGCAAAGAAACGCTCAGCGACCGCGTTATCCGGAAAGTCATCGCACCAGGAAAACCCGATGTTGTTGTTTATCAATGTCAGGGGATCAGTTTCCCGAGGAAAAACGTGTTCGATGCCAAACCGCAACTGGCATGAGGTTGTTCGAGGCTTGGCCTTATTATTCTGAGTTAACGGTGGGTGCGCGCGACCAGGTGTACCAGGCAAACGGTGTTCCCTCAGCCGACGCTTTAAATCGGTCGCCTTACCGACATACAAACACGGGTACGGTGCGTCTGCCGGCCACCAGTCGTGGTAGCGCACATCGACATCAGAGCCTCCCGGCCCCTTCAGAATAATATGCCGATTAGCGCTCATGAGAAGCTCACGGCAGCCCATCCACCAGAATGCATACACTCCTGCACTCGACGGTACGTTGACAGGGTGATGCCTGGAAACCAGATGCTCGATCCGGTGCACCGCTTTTGCATTGAGCATCTGCTTGGTCAGCGACTGCCAAGCCGCTGCCACCTTTACTGCTCGCGACTCTTCTTTCAATGTGTCCATTCTTGTTCGCTTTGTTGATGAATCATTTACGAGACCGGATTAGCACATCCCTCAACACTTGACGCGTCGACTGACGTGACGCAATCGCTAGCAGGCCAGCTCCCACAGGTTCCGCGCAAGACTTGCGAGCAAGTCCGACCGGACGAACGCCATCGCGGGCAAGCCCGGCTCCCACAGGGATTGGGGGATGACTATTCTCGGCCACGCGTCATGTTGATCAGCGCCACACGCCTGCCACCCGGCGCAGCACGCTCTTCGATGGAGAACGGCACGAAGCCGAGTTTTGGGTAAAGCAGCAACCCCGCGGTGTTTTCGTTGAAGCAGGACAGCTGCACTTCCCTGGCCTGATACTTTTCGAAGCCGACGGCGGTCATGGTTTCGACAATGTAGCGAGCGACACCCTGACCCCGGGCGTATGGCGCGACGATGACGTTGCCGATGCAGCAGACGCCGTCGTGCTCGGCACGGTAGAAGTTGGCGAAGCCGACGAACTCGCCGTTGGCCAGAAAAGCCGTGGAGTCGAAGCGCTGACTGATCGCGGTGTGCATCTGCTCTTCCGTCAGCGGGAAGCTCGCTTTCGGGAACATGAAGAACAGCTCTTGTTCGCCTTGCGGAAAGCTGCAGATCGTTTTGACGTCGTCGGCCGTCACTGGCCGGTGGGAGAAATTCATCGCTGCCCTGCCCTCACTTTTTAACCGTCAGATGATGCGCAACCAAGGCGTTGGCATGACCGTGGCCCATGCCGTGTTCCTCCTTGAGCCACGCCACCAGCTCCATGTGCTTCTTGTCGGTGATGCCGGCGAGCAGGTTCAGCCAGTGCTCGATAGGCTGGCCGTATTTCTTTTCGATAGCGGGAAAGTACGACGCCGGGCCTTTTACCTTGTTGTCTTCGCTCATGCTGCCAGCTCCCTTGGGTGACGACGGAGGGTCGGCGGACGCTCCTTGTCGGCAGGTCATAGAGTGGACGCGGGACGCTGTTCCGGCAAGTGGCCCGGCCAGCCCGATCAGTTCACGCCGACCTTCACCGGGAATTCGGATGACCACGATTCCTGCCCTGCTTTGAGGATCGGCAGCGCGGGATAGCGGTATTCGCTGAGGGCCTTGAGTACGGCCTGGTCCACGTCGTGATTGCCAGAACTTTCGACCAAGGTGAGTTGCGGCACCAGCGAACCGGGTTTGCCTTTCGCCTCCAACGTGACCGGTTTACTAGCGGTGCCGGGTTTGATCTGTCTGTTCAACAGCAACTCGGTGTCGTACACCGTACTTGCGAGACTGGTGCTAACAGCGTCGTACCATTTTTCGTTGTAGCGCTGTGTCTGTTCGGCAGTCAGGGTCAACCCCTGGGCGCGGACTCGTTGCACGCCGACCCACGCCTGGTCATCGATTTGCTGTGTGGCATTGAGGTAATGCGTCAGTGCCCCGGACAGGTCTTGCGGGCCACCTCGGCCCTCTTCCATCAACCGGGCCAGCGCGAACTCACTCTTGGCGCTCTCTCGGTGTGCGAGCGCCAACTGATAAAGCCGTCGCGCCTCGACAGCGTCGGGCGCCTGCCCGCGGCCCTCCTCGGCCATGCGCGCCAGTTGCTCATAACCGGCGCCGTCCACCGTAGCGACAGACTCATACAGGGAGCGCGCCTTGCGCACATCCGGCGATAAACCGCCACGACCAAACTCATACAAAGCGCCGAGCGCAAGCTTGCAGTTGAGGTTGCCGTTGTTGCTGGCATCGCGGATGTAGTCGACGCGGTCAGCGGAAAGGTCACTCACCTTGGCGAACAGCAGGCAGCGAGTGCCGGTGAGGCTTGCTTCCTGAGGAGTGGGTGGAGTGGTTTTGCAGCCTGCAACGAGGATCGTGAGGGCCAGAATAGCAACTGCCTTGTTCATGAGTGTCATCCGTTCATATCGCTTTAAGGTGCCACGGTTGGAGCTGATTCAATCGAGGGAAGACTCAGTTCTTTCTGCTCTCGTCAAATCGCTGCCGCGGACTCTTGCCGTCGGTCCTGACGACCGGGATCGCCTGATAGCTCTTCTGGCCCGGTGGCATGATCGGGTCACCGGGAAAGCGATAATCGCTGAAGGCCTGCATGACTCTTTGATCAAGGGCGCTATCGCCCGAGCTTTGCCGTATCGAAACCACCGGGGCCAATGCGCCGGGGGTGTGCTCCAGCTGTACTTGCACCGGTTTGGTGGCAGACGTCGAATTGACGTTGTTCTCTAGAGTCTTCTCTATGGCGGCGACCCGTTTCTTGAGGCCGCTTTGCACGCTGCTGACAAAGAGATTGTTATAGCGCTGTTGCTGCTCGATCGTCAGAGGCAAGCCTTTGGCGCGCAGGCGTTCGATGCCTTGCCACGCGTCATCACCGAGATACTGCGTGGCGTTGAAGTAATGCGTCAGCGCACCTTGCAGATCCTGCGGGCCACCGCGCCCGTCCTCCATGTATTTGGCCAGTTTGGCTTCACTGCGCTGCTGCTCGGGCTTGCTCACGGCACGCTGATAAAACTGCCGCGCATCGGTGTCATTGACCGGCCCGCCGATGCCTTCTTCGGCCATGCGCCCAAGTTGACCGTAGGCGCTGGCGTCTTTATCGGCTACGGATTGATAGAGGGCCTTGGCTTTGGAAAAGTCCTGCGGTACACCGCGCCCCTTCTCGTACAGGTCGCCCAGCATGATCGTGCACGGCAGGTTACCGTTCTGACTCAGGTCGCGGATATAGCTGACTTCCAGCGAGGTGATGGCTTTATCATCCCAGTAGGCGAAGCAACGCAGAGCGGGAAAATCTGCGACCTGGGTATAAGAACTGTTGGATTTGCAGCCTGCGACGAGGGCGGTAAGCGCCAGTAGAGCAACAACCTTGTTCATGAACGGCATCCGTTGAAATCGTGCAGATTTCATCGGCAGGCAGGTGCAAAACCTGAAGCGTCGATTACTTGAACACACCACAAAACTTGTAGGAGTGAGCCTGCTCGCGATGGCGTCTGTTCAGTCGACACTCATGCTGACGGGTCTACCGCTATCGCGAGCAGGCTCACTCCTACAGGTGGATCAAGGTTAATCCGTACGGCCCGGCAACATCCGCACCAGCGTGTTATCCCGCACCCAGTAGTGGTGAAACAGCCCCGCCGCCGCGTGCAGGCCGATCAGCCAGTAGCCCGCGCTGCCCAGCGTTTCATGCCAGTACTTGAGTTGTTTGGCGAAGTCCGGGTCGATCGCCACCGGCGCCGGGACGTGGAAGCCGAAGTACGGGAACGGTTTGTCGGCGGCGGCGAGCATCAGCCAGGCGAGGATCGGCGTGGCGATCATCAGCCCGTACAGCGCCAGGTGCATCAGGTGCGAGATGCCGGTCTGCCAGGCCGGTGGCTTGGGAGTGATCGGCGGGCGTGGGCTCAGGCGGCCGAGCAGGCGCACCCAGACCAGGACGAAAATGCTCGTGCCGAACAGGCCGTGGAAGCCCATCAGCAGGCCGCGCGCTTCGCTGCCCTTGGGCATGAAGCCCTTGATTTCGACGCAGGCATACACGCCGACGAACAGCGCCAGCATCAGCCAATGCAACGTAATTGACAGTTTTCCATAACGCGGTACGGCGTTGTCGCGGGTCATGATTAGCGCCTCGATAGTGTCGTGAGCGACGGTCGATTCGTTCGACCGCCTCGATCCGGTGCCGGGCGAACCGACGGTGCCACCCTGCCCGCCCAGCCTTAAGACAGTCTGAAGACAGACTGCTTCGTTAACATTTTTTCACCTTCAGACTTCGTTAAGAAATGCCTTCGATACTCCGCTCAAACCATTGAGGGAGGCGTTCTGCCCATGCCCGAATTCGACTGGAACATCCCCCTTCCCCTGCGCTTCGGTCAAGCCGAAACGCCGCAGATGACCTTGACCGGCGCGCTGCCCGACGACGCGCTGCGAGAGACCTTCGAAGCCTTCATCCAGCAACGTTTTCGCAAAGCCCACGGCGCTGACATCCGACACTTTATGCCCGAGCTGTTCGGCATGCACAACGGCGACGGCGAACTGTGTGCGGTGGCCGGGGTGCGCCGAGCGCATCTGCAGCCGCTGTTTCTGGAGCGCTACCTGGATGAGCCGATCGAACCCTTGATCAGTGCGGCGGCGGATCGTGCGGTTGAGCGCAGCGCCATTGTCGAGGTCGGCAACCTCGCCGCCAGCGACACCGGCAGTGCGCGGCTGAGCATCATCGCCATCACCTACCTGCTGGCGATGGGCGGCCTGGAATGGGTGACGTTCACCGGCAACATCGGGCTGGTCAACAGCTTCCATCGGCTCGGTCTGAAGCCAGTGACATTATGCGCCGCCGACCCGGAACGACTGGGTGACGAGCGTCAACACTGGGGCAGTTATTACGAAAGCAAACCCTGGGTGCATGTCGGCAACATCCGCGCCGGCTTCATCCATCTGCGCAATATCGGCCTGTTTACCCGCCTGGGTCTGCCGGGTTCGATTGAAGGAGCCTGCCATGTTGCTTGAGCTGCAACGCTTCCAGGAAACCTTGCGCGACCATGCCCGGCGCAATGACAACACCACCGCCCTGTGGGGCGACACGCTAAAGCTCGATTACGCCACGCTGTACGCCGAGGTGCTGTATCGCCAGGAGCGCCTGCGCGATGAACAGGCGCAGGTGATTGGCCTGGCGCTGGATAACGGTGTCGACGCGATGCTGTGGGATCTGGCCGTGCTGTTCGAAGGCCTGACCTGCGTGACCCTGCCGCCGTTTTTCAGCCCGGCGCAACGCGCTCATTGTCTGGCGCAAAGCCAGGCCGAACGAGTGATCGCCGAACCTGAACTGGAAGCCGAACTGCTCGCCGCCGGCTATGAACAACGTGGCGAGTTCTGGTGCCGCACGTTCGATGGCCCGAGTCGGATGCCGGCCGGCACCGCCAAACTGACTTTCACGTCCGGCACCACCGGCACGCCGAAAGGCGTGTGCCTGAGTGCCGACAGTCTGCTGCGCGTGGCGCGGGAGCTGGAGCAGGCGAGCAAGTCCACCGATCCGCAGCATCATCTGGCGCTGTTGCCACTGGCGATTCTGCTGGAAAACCTCGGCTGCTACGCCGCGCTGTACGCCGGTGCGACGTTGAGTCTGCCGAGCCAGAAAACCCTGGGCATCCAGGGCGCCAGCGGCGTCGATGTCCCGCACCTGCTGGGCTATCTGGCCGGACGGGCGCCGGAGAGTCTGATCCTGGTGCCGCAGTTGCTGTTGTTACTGGTCAGCGCCGCCGAGCAGAAGGCCTTCGACCCGCAAAAACTGCGCTTCGCCGCCGTAGGGGGGGCGCGGGTGTCGGAGGATTTGCTGCACCGCGCGCAGCGTGTCGGTCTGCCGGTGTTTGAAGGTTACGGCTTGTCCGAGTGCGCCTCGGTGGTGTGCCTCAATCGCCCCGGCGCGCGGCGTCCGGGCAGCGTCGGCCAGCCGCTGCCGCACGTTGAAGTGCGCCTGGCCGAGGACGGTGAAGTGCTGATCAAGGGCTCGACCCTGCTCGGTTATCTGGGCGACACAGCGTACGCCGAGGAATGGTGGCCAAGCGGTGATCTGGGCGAGTTCGATCCGGAAGGTTTTCTCTACCTCAAGGGCCGCAAGAAGCACCAGTTCGTCACCAGTTTCGGACGCAACGTCAACCCGGAATGGGTCGAGTCCGAACTGACCCAGCGCCGTCACATCGCCCAGGCCTTCGTCTACGGCGAGGCCCTGCCGCACAACCACGCCCTGCTCTGGCCGCACCGCGCCGATTGCAGCGACGCGGAGCTGGCAGCGGCGGTCGCTGAAGCCAACGAAGCCTTGCCCGATTACGCCCAGGTTCATCGCTGGACACGCCTGCCGCAACCGTTCACCGCCAGCAATGGTTTGCTCACCGCCAATGGCCGCCCGCGCCGCGAAGCGATCGTCGCGCAGTACCACGCCCAACTGACTGAATCCGCTGTTTCCGAGGAGTCCGCATCATGAGTTTTTTCGACACCCTGCAAGAAGCCACGCAACAGGAACGCCATGAGCTGTTCAACTTGCCGATCATCCTCGATGCCCTGCAAGGCAAGGTCAGCCTCGACAGCTATCGGGCGTTTCTCGCGCAGGCGTACTACCACGTGCGCCACACCGTGCCGCTGATGATGGCCTGCGGTGCACGCCTGCCGACACGCCTGGAATGGCTGCGCAAAGCGGTGGCCGAGTACATCGAAGATGAATACGGCCATGAGCACTGGGTGCTCAACGACATCGCTGCGTGTGGCGGTGATCGCGATGCGGTGCGCGACGGCCAGCCTTCGCTGCCGATCGAACTGATGGTGAGTTTTCTCTACGACCTGATCGCGCGCGGCAACCCGGTGGGCCTGTTCGGCATGGTCAACGTGCTCGAAGGCACCAGCATCGCCCTGGCGACCCACGCGGCAGGCAGCATTCGTGAGCGTCTGGCGCTGCCGGACACCGCGTTCAGCTACCTCAACTCGCACGGTTCGCTGGACATCGAGCACATGCAAACCTATCGCCGACTGATGAATCAGCTGGAAGATCCGCAGGACCAGGCGGCAGTGATCCACGCCTCGAAAGTCGTCTATCGCCTGTACACCGACATGTTCCGTGGCCTGCCGCGTGACGCGGAGACTCAACATGCAGCTGCGTGACGCACGGGTAGTCTTGACCGGTGCCAGTGGCGGCATCGGCATGGCGATTACCGAGGCCTTGTGCGCCGCCGGTGCCAAGGTGCTGGCCGTGGCGCGGCATGACGAGGCGCTGGCGCCGCTGCTGGCGCGCTACCCCGACAGCCTGTGCTGGATCGCCGCCGACCTGACCTTCCTCAGCGACCGGCGCAAAGTGCTGGCCGCCGCCGAAGCCATCGGCGGCATCAACCTGCTGATTAACGCCGCCGGGGTCAACCACTTCGCCATGCTCGAGCAGCTGGATGACAGCGAGATCAACGCGATGCTGGCGGTGAACATCAGTGCGCCGATCTGCCTGACCAAACTGCTGCTGCCGCTGCTCAAAGAGGCCGACAGCGCCATGGTGGTGAATGTCGGCTCCACCTACGGCTCGATTGGCTACGCCGGTTACGCCAGTTATTGCGCGACCAAGTTCGCCCTGCGCGGTTTCTCCGAAGCGCTGCGCCGGGAACTGGCCGACACCCGGGTCAACGTGCTGTATGTAGCGCCCCGGGCCACCCGCACATCGATGAACAGCGCGGCGGCGCAAGCCTTGAACGATGCGCTCAAGTCCAACGTCGATGACCCGCAAACCGTGGCCTCGGCGGTGGTCCATGCGATTGCCGGCGACCGTCGCGACTTGTACCTGGGCTGGCCGGAGCGCTTTTTCGTGCGCCTCAACAACCTGCTGCCGCACTTGGTGGATCGAGGCTTGCGCAAGCAACTGCCGCTGATTCGCCGCCTCAGTGAAAAACCCGACAACGAGTCTCTGAAGCCATGAAAAAACTTAGCGCATGCCTGTTGTTCGTCGCCCTCAGCCAAAGCGTCTGGGCGCTGGAACCGGCCGATCAGCAGCGCCTCAACGGGATCCAGCAGAGTTGGGCGCACATCCAATATGAAGTGGCAGAAAAGCAACGCGCCGCCGCGTTCGAGCAGCTGGCGTCCGACGCCAGCGCTTTCACCACCCAGCGTCCGGCGGTGGCCGAAGCGTGGATCTGGAAAGGCATTGTCACCAGCAGTTGGGCCGGCGCCCAGGGCGGGCTCGGCGCGCTGGGCAAGGCCAAGGACGCCAAGGCTGATCTGGAAAAAGCCCTGACGCTCGACCCCAAGGCTCTGCAAGGTTCGGCCTACACCAGCCTGGCGGCGCTGTATGATCGCGTCCCGGGCTGGCCGATCGGTTTCGGCGACAGCGACAAGGCCGAGCAACTGCTCAAGCAAGCCTTGCAACTGAACCCGGACGGCATCGACAGCCTGTACTTCTGGGGCGATCACCTCTACCGTCAGAAGCGCTACGCTGAAGCCAGGGCTGCGTTGCTCAAAGCGCTGCAAGCCGCGCCGCGCCCAGGCCGGGAAACCGCTGATGCCGGGCGCCGGAAAGAGATCGCCGCCCTGCTGGTGGACGTGAACAAGAAACTCGACTGACAGGAGTCCGCGTGCGTTTATTACTGATTGAGGATGACGTCGCGCTCGGTGAAGGCATTCATCAGGCGCTGGGCCGCGAGGGCTACACCGTCGACTGGCTCAAGGACGGCAGCAGCGCATTGCATGCGCTGCTCAGTGAAACCTTTGACGTGGCGGTGCTCGATCTGGGCCTGCCGCGCATGGACGGCCTCGAAGTGCTGCGCCGTCTGCGCGCCAACGGGTCGAACCTGCCGGTGCTGATCCTCACCGCCCGCGATGCCACCGAAGACCGCATTGCCGGGCTGGACGCCGGCGCCGACGATTACCTGGTCAAACCGTTCGACCTCGCCGAACTCAAGGCGCGCCTGCGCGCCTTGTTGCGGCGCAGTGCCGGCCGCGCTCAGGCGCTGATCGAACACGCCGGTATCAGCCTCAACCCCGGGACTCAGCAAGTCAGTTATCAGGGGCAGCCCGTCGCCCTGACGCCCAAGGAATATCAGCTGCTCCATGAACTGCTGTCGCCGCCGGGCCGGGTGATGACCCGTGATCAACTGATCCAGTTGCTGTACGGCTGGAACGAGGAGGCGGAAAGCAACACCCTGGAAGTGCACATCCATCACTTGCGCAAGAAATTCTCCACCGACCTGATCCGCACCATTCGCGGTGTGGGTTATCTGGTGGAGGAGCGTCGATGACCTCGATCCGGCGCCGCACGCTGACGCTGATCATCGGTTTGCTGCTCACCGGTCTGGCCGTGCTCAGCGTATTCAACCTGCACGACAGCAACCACGAAATCGCCGAAGTCTACGACGCGCAACTGGCGCAAAACGCGCGCCTGTTGCAGGGCGTGATGCGCATGCCGCTGGCGAGCAAGGAACATTCGCAACTGTATCAGGCGTTCAATCAGGCGCTCAGCGAAGCCAAGCCGCGGGTTGACGGTCACCCTTACGAAAGCAAGATCGCTTTCCAGGTGTGGAACCCCAAGGGAGAAGTGCTGGTGCACACCGCCAGTGCCCCGTCGTTTACCGCGCCGCCGACGCAACCGGGCTTCAGCGATGTGGTGGATCTGAATAACCGGCACTGGCGCGCCTTCATGCTGGAAGACCCGCAGAACGGCCTGCGCATCTGGGTCGGCGAACGCGATGATGTCCGCACTGATCTGGTCGACCGCATCGTGCGCCACACGCTGTGGCCGAACGTGCTGGGCAGTCTGATTCTCGCGGCAATGGTCTGGCTGGCCATCGGCTGGGGCCTCAAGCCGCTGGCGAACATGGCCGCGACCCTGCGTGCCCGACACAGTGGCTCGCTTGAGCCGTTACAACTGACCCCGCTGCCCAGCGAACTGGAACCGATGCAGGCGGCGCTGAACCGCATGCTCGCGCAGATCCAGGAAGTGCTCGGCCGCGAACGGCGCTTCATCGCCGACGCCGCCCACGAGATGCGCACACCGCTGGCGGTGCTGCGGGTGCACGCGCAAAACCTGCTGGAGGCCGGCACCGAACAGGAGCGCCGCGAGTCCTTGCAGTTTCTGATTTCTGGCGTCGACCGCGCCAGCCGTCTGGTCAACCAGTTGCTGACCATGGCCCGCCTGGAACCGAAATCCAACCCGCCGCCGCTGCAACGCATCGACCTCAGCGAAACCGTGCGCAACAGCCTCGTGCAACTGACGCCGTGGCTGCTGAGCAAACACCTGGAACTGGCCTTCGAAGACAGCGAGCAAGCGCTGCACGTCATGGCCAGCACCGCCGCCATCGACATCGCCCTGAGCAACCTGATCACCAACGCCGCCAACTTCTCCCCGGAGAACGGCGTGATCACCGTCAAGCTGAGCGAGGCCGACGGCTGGTGCCTGCTGAAGGTCGAAGACCAGGGCCCGGGCATCGACGAGGCGGACCGGGCGCGGTTGTTCGAACGCTTTTACAGCCGCGGCAACGTCAACGGTGCGGGCCTGGGGCTGACCATCGTCAACACCATCGCGTTGCGCCTGGGTGGGCGGATTACCCTGGTCAACCGGGCTGAAGGTGGGTTGTGCGCAACGTTGTCGGTGCCGCTCAGCTTAGCTGTGGAGCAGCGCAGCGGCGGATGAAAGCACCAGCAGCACCGCGAGGATCCGGTTCAGCCACTGCAACTGCGCCGGATTGCTCAGCCAGCGTGCCGCGCCCCGACCGAGCAGCGCCCACAGCGCCAGACACGGCAACGACACCAGAAAGAACGCCAGGCACAACGCATTCAAGCCCTGCCCCTGCGCGGTGAACACGCTGATCACGGCAATCGCCATCATCCACGACTTGGGGTTGACCCATTGCAACAGCGCGGCGCCGAGCAGGCCCAGTTCGGGCTTTTCCTCGCCGGCGGCGGGATCGATGGCGGTGGCCGGCGCCGTGAAAATCTGCCACGCCAGCCACAACATCCAGCACATCCCCAGCGCACTGATCACCGGGCGCACGCCGGGCAGCATCAGCGTGCTGGCCCCCGCACCGGCTACCCACACCAGTGACGCGGCGCCCGCTCCCGCACCGAGAATGATCGGCAGGCACGGCCGCCAGCCGCGTCGGGCGCTGGTGCTGAGGACGATCAGGTTGGTCGGCCCCGGGGTGATCGAGGCAACGAAGGCAAAGAGAATGAACGCAAGCATGGCACGGCCCTGTAGAAAGTCAGGGCCTACTGTGGCGGTTGCATAAAGCTGCGGTCTTGAACGTTTGTTCAGCGGCGAAAGGTGCCGATCGCGCGTTGCTGATAGACGCCCGGGGTGATGCCATAGGCGCGCACGAACCAGCGGCCCAAGTGGCTCTGGTCGGCAAACCCGAGCCTGCTCGCCACCTCCACCGGTTGCACCCCGGCAGCGAGCAATTGCCGGCCACGGGTCAGGCGCAACTGGATCAACCACGCGTGCGGCGCCAGGCCATAAGCAGCCTTGAAAGCGCGGGTCAGACGAAAGCGATCGGTGCCGCAAACTTCGGCGAGGGTGTGCAGGCTGATGTCCTGCTCGTGATAGGCCATCAGGTAGTCCCGGGCCTGGCGGGCAATCAGCGGTGCACGCAAATTGGCGCAGGGTTGCGGGCGCCGATAGAGGTGCAGCGCCAGGCGTTCAAGCAGCGCATCCAGCGCCACTTCGCGGACCATGCGCACGTCCTGTTTATGCAGCGAGTTGAACGCGAATAGCGTGGCGCGGGCCAATTCGGGATCGTCGTTGAGCACCGTGCCAATGCCCGGCAAGCCGCCAGCGCAGCCGTCCAGTTGCAGGCCGTCCAGCGCCTGTTCGAGCCACGCCGGTTGCAGGTACAGCATGCGATAGGTAAAGCCGTCCGGGCTCGGCGCATCGCCGTCATGAATGTCCCCGGGTTCGAGCATGAAGACTTTGCCCGGGGTGCTGTCATGCCGTGCCCGACGGCTGTTGAAGCGCTGCACGCCTTGCTCGGTGAAGCCGATCAGGTAGGTCTCATGCCAATGCGGATCGTAGGCGTGCGCGTGCCCGGCGAAATGCGCGTGCAGGGTTTCGATGCCGGTTTCCCGGTCGTGGGCAAGGTCGATCCAGTTACTCATGGCTTGAATACGCTGATGGGCTGGGGTCAGTAATCCACAAATGCCCCTGAACGGCTAGAACGTTTGTGCATTGCCCGACCGATGAACGCGTGGCGCGGCGTTTCAGATCGAGCGCTGATTGACCCGCGCCATCAACTGCTCGGCGCTTTCCTTGCGTTCGGAATAGCGATCCACCAGAAATGCCTGGCGGTCACGCAGCAGCACGGTGAACTTGACCAGCTCTTCCATCACATCGACCACGCGGTCATAGAACGGCGACGGTTTCATCCGCCCCGCCTCGTCGAATTCCATGTAGGCCTTGGGCACCGAGGACTGATTGGGGATGGTGAACATGCGCATCCAGCGCCCCAGCACGCGCAATTGATTGACCACGTTGAACGACTGCGAACCACCGCAGACCTGCATCACCGCGAGGGTCTTGCCCTGGGTCGGACGCACCGCGCCGAGCTCCAGCGGAATCCAGTCGATCTGCGCCTTGAACACCGCCGACATCGCGCCGTGACGCTCCGGCGAACACCAGACCTGGCCCTCCGACCACAACACCAGCTCGCGCAGTTCCTGGACCTTGGGATGATCGACCGGCGCATCGTCCGGCAACGGCAAACCGGACGGATTGAACACCCGGGTTTCAGCACCGAAGTGCTCCAGCAAGCGCGCGGCCTCCTCCACCAGCAAACGGCTGAAGGAGCGTTCGCGGGTCGAGCCGTAGAGCAACAGAATCCGTGGTTTGTGCTGATCAGGCGTGATGGTTCGACCCTCGAACAGGCTCAGGTCGAGATTGGGCAAATGCTCTGACATGGATCCTCCTTACAGCGCGCCGATGTCATCGAGCGCAGTTTTCAGTTCGGTGCGGCTGAGGCGATTGAACGGCAGGTCGAGGAAGGCTTTGCAGCGTCGCTCGATGTGCGCCAGCGTGGTACGGAACGCCGCGTCGATGGCCGCTTCGTCACCCTGCACATCGGACGGATCTTCCAGCCCCCAATGGCTTTTCAGTGCCGGGCCGAAATACACCGGGCAGCCTTCGCCGGCGGCCTTGTCACACACGGTGATGACGATGTCCGGCGGGTTGCCTTCAAAGGCGTCGTTGCCTTTGCTGGACAAGCCCTCGGTTGAAATCCCGGCCTGCTGCAAGGTGCTCAGGCTGCGCGGCAGCACCTGGCCCTTGGGGAAACTGCCGGAACTCAGCGCCTCGAAACCCGGCGGCGCGAGGTGGTTGAACAACGCTTCGGAAAGAATGCTGCGGCAACTGTTGGCCGTGCACATGAACAGGACTCGCATCGGTGGCTCCGGAAAAATGAACGGTTCAGCAGCAGGCGGTTTCGCGGCCAGGACGGCCGTCCATGTTCTGCAGGCGACAGGCATTGTCCTTGAGCCAATCGGCGTTGGCCTTGGCGGTGACGTGCAGGATTTCGTGCACCCAGTCCGGCAACTGCGGATTGAGTCGGTAATACACCCACTGGCCCTGACGGCGATCAAGCAGCAAACCGTTGCTGCGCAGTTGCGCCAGGTGGCGGCTGATTTTCGGCTGACGGTCATCGAGGGCGCACATCAACTCGCAGACACACAGCTCACCCTGCTCGGCAATCAACAGGGTGGCGCGGACACGGGTTTCGTCGGCCAGGCTTTTGAAGAGTTCGGTGGGGGTGAGCATGGGGCGGACTCAAACATATGGAAAACCGAATATACGGACATCCATATATTATTCAACCCCGAATGCGACCTCTTGTAGGAGTGAGCCTGCTCGCGATAACGGTGTATCAGACGACTTCTGTTTCACAGACACACCGCTATCGCGAGCAGGCTCACTCCTACAGGTTTTTTTGTTGTCAGGACTATCCCCGCAACAACCCCTGCTCCGCCTCGCACAACCCCACCACATAATCCCAGACCACCCGCAGCCGCACCGATTTGTGCAACTCGCGCCGGGTGCTGATCCAGTAGCTGCGCTCGATGCCCTCGTCTGGCAACAACGGCACCAGATCGGGATCGGACGCGGCCATGTAGCACGGCAGCACAGCAATGCCCAACCCCGAACGCGCCGCTTCCTGCTGGGCGATGACGCTGGTGCTGTGGAACACGACGCGCGGGCTGCGGCAGAAGCTGTTGAGGAACATCAGTTCCTGGCTGAACAGCAGATCATCCACATAACCGATCCACGCGTGCCGCCCAAGGTCTTCGCGGCTGCGCAACGGCGGCGCGTTGTCGAGGTAGCGTTGGCTGGCGTAGAGCGCGAGCCGGTAGTCGGTGAGTTTGCGCGTGACCAGCATGTCGGCGGCCGGGCGCTCCAGATGAATGCTGATTTCCGCCTCGCGGTTGAGGATGCTGACGAAGCGCGGCACGGCGACCAGTTCCACTTCCAGTCCCGGATAGCGTTCAAACAGGCCGATCATGCGGCTGGCGAGAAATTTGACGCCGAGTCCTTCGGTGACGCCAACGCGGATCTTGCCCAGCGGCGCAGTGGACTGAGTGATTTCTTCCTGGGCCAGCAGCGCGACGTTTTCCATCGCTTCGGCGTGCTTGAGCAGCGCCTCCCCCGCCGGGGTCATCTCGTAGCCCTGCGCATGCTGGACGAACAGCGCGGTGCCGAGGCTTTTTTCGATGGCCTCGATGTGCCGGGCAACAGTGGCATGGGTGGTGTTCAGGCGCCGGGCGGCGGTGAGCAGGCGACCGCTGCGTTGCAGTTCGAGAAAAAACCGCAGGTCGTTCCAGTCGAACATGGCAGGTCCTTGTCAGCTAAGGTCAGTTGCGGCTGTTTGAAAACGCACAGCGGCTGCGCAAAAACTAACATTCTTTTGACGAAAGCTAACAACTAGAGTGTCCGACAATAAAAACAAAAAGCGAGGTCAGGGAATGCAGACTTCCCTTGAGCAATACGACTACATCGTGGTCGGCGCCGGCCCTGCCGGGTGTTTGCTGGCCAATCGGCTGTCGGCGGATAAACAGCAGCGCGTCTTGCTGCTCGAAGCCGGCGGACGCGACAACTATGCGTGGATTCACATCCCCGTCGGTTATCTGTTCTGCATCGGCAACCCGCGCACCGACTGGTGCTTCAAGACCGAAGCACAACCCGGCCTGCAGGGCCGCAGCCTGAGCTACCCGCGCGGCAAAGTGCTGGGTGGCTGCTCCTCCATCAACGGCATGATCTACATGCGCGGCCAGGCCGGCGACTACGACGGCTGGGCGGCCGAGGGCAATCCGGGCTGGGCCTGGAACGACGTACTGCCGCTGTTCAAACAAAGCGAAAACCACTTTGCCGGCGCTGCCGAATTTCACGGCGCCCAGGGCGAATGGCGGGTCGAGCAACAGCGCCTGTCGTGGCCGATTCTCGACGCCTTCCGCAGCGCCGCCGAGCAAAGCGGCATCGCCAGCATCGATGACTTCAATCAGGGCGACAACGAGGGTTGCGGTTACTTTCAGGTCAACCAGAAGGCCGGGGTGCGCTGGAACGCCGCCAAGGCTTTTCTCAAACCGGTTCGTGACCGGGCCAATCTGACCGTGCTGACCGGGGTCGAGGTGGATCGGGTGCTGCTGGAAAACGGTCGTGCGTCGAAGGTCAGCGCACGTCACGAAGGCCAGGTGCAAAGCTTCACGGCGCGCAAGGAGATCATCCTCTGCGCCGGCGCCGTGGGCTCGCCGGGCATTCTGCAGCGCTCCGGGATCGGCCCGCGTTCGTTGCTGGAAGGCCTCGGCATCGGGATGATTCATGAATTGCCGGGGGTTGGCGGCAACCTGCAGGATCACCTGCAACTGCGCCTGATCTACAAACTGCAAAACGCGCGCACCCTGAATCAGATCGCCGGCAGCGTCTGGGGCAAGATGGGCATGGGCCTGCGTTACCTGTACGACCGTAGCGGGCCGTTGTCGATGGCGCCGAGTCAGCTCGGGGCGTTTGCCCGTTCCGGGCCGGAGCAGACTTCGGCCAACCTCGAATACCATGTGCAGCCATTGTCGCTGGAGCGTTTTGGCGAGCCGCTGCACAGTTTCCCGGCGTTCACCGCGTCGGTGTGCGACCTGCGCCCACAGAGCCGTGGGCGGATCGACATCCGCTCGGCAGACCCGCAAGCCGCGCCGCTGATTCAACCCCATTACCTCAGCCATCCCGAAGACCTGCGCGTGGCCGCCGACGCCATCCGCCTGACCCGCCGCATCGTCAGCGCCCCGGCCCTGCAAGCGTTCAAACCGGTCGAGTACTTGCCCGGCGCCAGCCTGCAAAGCGAGGAGCAACTGCACGAAGCCGCGGCAAAAATCGGCACGACGATTTTTCACCCGGTCGGCACTTGCCGCATGGGCCAGGACGCTGACGCGGTGGTCGATGCGCAACTGCGCGTGCATGGCGTACCGGGCCTGCGCATCGCCGACGCCTCGATCATGCCGCGCATCACCTCGGGCAACACCTGTTCGCCTACGCTGATGATTGCCGAGAAGGCGGCACAGCTGATCCTCAATCCCAATGTTGTAAACACAACCCCTGTAGGAGTGAGCCTGCTCGCGATGACGGAATAACATTCAACATCTGCGTTGGCTGATACACCGCTATCGCGAGCAGGCTCACTCCTACAGGGGACCGCGTTTAATTCAAGGCTTCACCCGGACACGCAACACCAGTGGAACAACAAAAACAATCACTGTGAGGGATACCGACATGTCAGAACACGCTCAGCCGCTGGACGCCGCGAGCGGCGCCAGCACCAGCAATGCCACGCAGAAAGTCATCTTCGCCTCGTCTTTGGGGACGGTGTTCGAGTGGTATGACTTCTTCCTCTACGGCGCCCTCGCGGCGGTGATCAGCAAGCAGTTCTTCGCCGGGGTCAACGACACCACCGCGTTCATCTTCGCGCTGATGGCTTTCGCCGCCGGGTTTATCGTGCGGCCGTTCGGGGCGCTGGTGTTCGGTCGGTTGGGGGACATGATCGGACGCAAATACACCTTCCTCGCGACCATCATCCTGATGGGCATCGCGACCTTCTGCGTCGGCCTGCTGCCGACCTACGCCAGCATCGGCATCGCCGCGCCGATCATCCTGGTGGTGCTGCGCATGCTCCAGGGTCTGGCGCTGGGCGGTGAATACGGCGGCGCCGCGACCTACGTCGCCGAGCATGCGCCGATCGGCAAACGCGGTTTCCACACCAGCTGGATTCAGTCCACCGCCACCCTCGGCCTGCTGCTGTCGCTGCTGGTGGTGCTCGGTTGCCGCTACTTCACCGGCGATCAGTTCGAAGTCTGGGGCTGGCGCATTCCGTTTCTGCTGTCGATCGTGCTGCTGGGCATCTCCACCTGGATTCGCCTGAGCCTGCACGAGTCGCCGGCCTATCTGAAAATGAAAGAGGAAGGCAAAGCCTCGAAGGCGCCGATCCGCGAATCCTTCGGCAAATGGGAAAACCTCAAGGTTGTGCTGATCGCGCTGTTCAGCATCAATGCCGGGCAAGCGGTGACCTTCTACGCCGCGCAATTCTATGTGCTGTTTTTCCTCACGCAGTTCCTGAAAATGGACCCGGCGGTGGCCAACAGTCTGCTGATCATCAGCGTGGTGATCGGCGCGCCGTTCTTCATCTTTTTCGGCTGGCTGTCGGACAAGGTCGGACGCAAACCGGTGCTGATGCTCGGCCTGTTGCTGGCGACGGCGCTGTACTTCCCGATCTTCAAATCCCTGGCCCACTACGCCAACCCGGCGATCGATCAGGCCAGCCGTCAGGCACCGATCACCGTGCTGGCGGATCCGGCGACCTGCACCTTCCAGTTCGACCCGGTGGGCAAGGCCAAATTCGACAGCCCGTGCGACAAGGTCAAGACCTTCCTGGTCAAGCAAGGCCTGCCCTACACCAGCGCCGCCGCCCCGGCCGGCAGCGGCGTTCAGGTGAGCATCGGCGACATGAAGATCGACGGCTACGATGAGTCTGCCCTGCGCGGCGCAGTCACCCTCGCCGGCTACCCGCAACAGGCGGACCTGCAACAGATCAACAAGCCGATGATCGTCGCCCTGATCGTCGCGCTGATCATCATCTCGGCCATGTGCTACGGCCCGCTGGCTGCGCTGATGGTCGAACTGTTTCCGACCCGCATCCGCTACACCTCGATGTCCCTGCCGTATCACATCGGCAACGGCTGGTTCGGCGGGTTCCTGCCCACTGTGTCGTTCGCGCTGGTGGTGTACACCGGGGATATTTTCTATGGGCTGTGGTACCCGGTGCTGATTACCGGGGTGAGCCTGGTGGTGGGGATGATCTGTCTGCGTGAGACGAAGAATATCGATCTGGACAAGAACTGAATGCGAGCTGACCACCACCTATAAGGACTGAGCTTACCTGTGGCGAGGGAGCTTGCTCCCGCTCGACTGCGTAGCAGTCGCAAACCCTGCAATTGCGGTGATTGGGGGCCGCTTCGCGGCCCGGCGGGAGCAAGCTCCCTCGCCACAAATGATGGTTTGGCTGAATTTACGCGTCAGCCTCGATCACCTCGAACTTCACCTGATCCGGATAAAAGGCCACATAGTCCTTGATCTGTTCAACCGAGATTTTCGGTTTCTCGTACGTCCACACCGCGTTCGCCCCCTCATGCCCCGGCACTTGCAGGCTGAAGTAATTGGCATCGCCCTTGTACGGGCAGTAACTGGTGTGGTCGGTGCGGGCGAAGTATTTCTCGTCTATATCCTCACGGGGGACGTAGTACACCGGCGGGTAGTTGGCCTCTTTGAGGACCAGCACGTGAGAGGACGCCGCGACCTGGATGCCGTGGAATTTCACTAGCAGGCAATCGGGGAGTTGTTCGAGGGTGATGACGGGGTTGAGACCGGTGGTGCTCATGAGGTTTCTCCTGAATACGGCGCAGAGACCGGATCAGGTATAGCCCATAGGGTCAGGTCAGGGCGATTTTGCAGCCGAACGGCCAGAAGCCCCTCACCCTGACCCTCTGCCACTGGCAGAGGGTCAGGGTGAGGGCCGCTCTTCAGGCATCAGACAACAATGTCAGTCGCCACCGCCTGCCCCACCACACCCACGGCAAAGTCAACCTGCCCCTGCCCGGTCAGATCGACCAGCAGCCCGGTCTGACCGTTCTGCGCGTAGTAAGTCAGGATCGCATCGCCCGCGTGGCCGGTGAAACTGCTGACGAAGTTCAGCGACGCCGCCCCCGTGGCAAACGCGGCGATGCCCGAGAGGTCGATCTTGTCCACGCCGCTCTTGAAATCCATGATCCAGTCCGGCTGGTTGTCGGTCGAGTCGCTGGCCGCGCCGAACACGAAGGTGTCTGCGCCCTCGCCGCCCCACAGCACATCCGCGCCGCCACCGCCGTAGAGGATGTCGTTGCCGGCACCGCCGAACAGATGGTTAACCGCCGAATTGCCGATCAGCAAGTCATTGCCCGAACCGCCCACGGCGTTTTCCACGGTCACGCCGTAAGCAATCGACACGTTGCCCACCAAGCCGCCGACGTCAGAGAACGAACCTTCATTGAGGTTGATCTTCTGGTTCTGGGTGAAGCCGGAGAAGTTCAGAGTGTCATCGCCGCCGCCGTCCCACACCGAGAACACCAGTTTCGACGACGCCGATGTCGCGCTGTAGTAATCGCGCCCGGCGTTGGAGCCGAAACCGTAGGTGGTGTTATCGGCGCGAGTCTCATAGTTGGCGCCGTAGAGTTTCTGCACCGCAACGATATCGTCGAGCAACGGCGCCGAGGCGTAGGCGCCGCTGCCGTCCTTGCTGAAGTTCTGGTCGGTGTTGGCTTCGCTCCAGTAGCTCATCAGGCTATAGCCACGGGTGTCTTCGGCGTATTTGGCGTCGTTGTAGGTCGGGCTGCCATTGCCGGCGTTGTAGGCGCCGGGGTGCGACAGGCCGAGGGTGTGGCCGATCTCGTGGGTCAGGGTCTGCCGCCCGTAGTTGTTGGTGTCCGGGGTCTTGTTGACCTGATATTGATTGTTGATCAGGTACCACGACTGGCCGTCGTAGCTGCCGCCGCTCGGCAGGTAGGCGAACGCCGCGCCGCCGGTGCTGACGTCGTAGTTGCCGAAGGTCATGTGGCCGTCGCCGCCCTTGCCTTCAGTGAACGTCACCTTGGCCACGTCGGCCCAGGATTGCATCGCCAGTATGGCCTGAGCCTTTTGCTGCGCGCTGAACTGGCTGAAGTTGCCGAGATTCGGGTTGTAGTTCGCCGGCTTCTCGGTCAGGAAGGTGTAGGTCAGGGAGATTTTGCTGTCGCCGTTCTTGTCGTGCCACGACAGGTTTTTGCGCAGGATTTCGTCGGCTGCCTGGTCGGCGGTGAACGACGGTTTGCCGTTGACCAGGCCGACGCCGCGGTCATACAGATGGCTGAAGGCATTCACTTCGTCGTAGGCGCTGCTGGTTTTCGCTTTGGCTTGAGCCATGGTGGACTTCCTTGTGTCAGAGTTCAGTGTGCGCAGAGACGGCGATCTTCTGGCGAGATCGTCCTGTCGCTCGCGTTTCTAAAAAGGCCCGCTGAACCTGCCATGCCCGGCAACCGGCGCACCATTCGATTTCTCGATAGTGGTGCATGGCGTCCCGGAAATACCGGTCATCCCCGGCAACGCTTTTATCTGTATATCCATACAGATAAAAGTTGCCCCGGGCGCCAACAGCAGCCATTCTGTGCAGCTCCAGTGAACTGATCGACGACGGTGGTTATGCGGCTGTACCTCTGTGAAAAACCTTCCCAGGCCAAAGACATTGCGGCCGTGCTCGGCGCCAAGCGTCGGGGCGACGGCTGCTGGCTGGGAACGGACGTCACGGTGACCTGGTGCATCGGCCACCTGCTGGAAACAGCGCCGCCGGACGCCTACGACGCGCGTTACAAGCGCTGGGTGCTGGCGGATCTGCCGATCATCCCGGACAAGTGGAAAATGACCGTCAAGCCGCGCACCGCCAGCCAGTACAAAGCGGTCAAGCGCCTGCTGGGCGAAGCCAGCGAGCTGATCATCGCCACCGACGCCGACCGTGAGGGCGAGATGATTGCCCGGGAACTGGTCGAGCACTGCCGCTATCGCGGGCCGATCCGCCGCTTGTGGCTGTCGGCGCTGGACGAGGCGTCGATCCGCAAGGCCCTGGCCGCACTCAAGCCGGGGGCGGAAACCTTCAGCCTCTATCACTCGGCGCTGGGGCGCTCGCGGGCCGACTGGCTGATCGGCATGAACATGAGTCGCCTCTTCACCTTATTGGGCCGTCAGTCCGGCTATCAGGGCGTGCTGCCGGTCGGTCGGGTGCAGACCCCGACGTTGCGACTGGTGGTGGATCGCGACCGCAGCATCGCCGATTTCGTGCCGGTGCCGTATTGGGCGATCGATGTGCAACTGCTGCACAACGGCACGCCGTTCACTGCGCAATGGCGTGCACCCGGCGATGTTTGCGACGATCAGGACCGCTGTCTGAATCAGGCGCTGGCGCAGCAAGCGGCGGCTGCAATCAGCAATGCCGCCAGTGCGAAGGTGGTGAAGCTGCGCACCGAACGCATGCGCGAAGTGGCGCCGCTGCCGTTCGACCTGGGCACCCTGCAGGAAGTCTGCTCGAAGAAGCTCGGCCTCGGCGCTCAGGAAACCCTCGACATCGCCCAGGCGCTCTACGAAACCTACAAGGTCATCACCTACCCGCGCAGCGATTGCGGCTTTCTGCCGCTGAGCCAGCACAGCGAGGCACCGGCGATACTCGCGGCATTGCGCCAGGCCGATCCTGGCCTTGAAGCACTGAACGGTCATCTTGACCCGCAGCGCCGCTCGCGGGCGTGGAACGATGCCAAGGTCAGTGCCCACCACGGCATCATCCCCACGGCGGCGGCGAAAAATCTCGAGCGCCTGAGCGGCAAACACCGAGCGGTGTACACCCTGATTCGTGCCCGCTACCTGGCGCAGTTTCTGCCCAACCATGAATACGATCGCACCCAGGCCGATTTCGATTGCGCCGGTGAAGCCCTGCGCGCGGTTGGCAAGCAGATCATCGAGCCGGGCTGGAAACGCGCCTTGCCCGAAGCCCTCGCCCCGGCCAAGGGCCGTGAAGCACCGGCCCCGCAAACCCTGCCGACGCTGAGCCAGGGCATCGACTGCGCCGTGGCCGGCGTGAACCTCAAGGACCTGTGGACGCAACCGCCCAAGCCCTACACCGAGGGCGACCTGATCAAGGCGATGAAGAACGTCGCCAAACTGGTGGAAGATCCACTGCTGAAACAGAAGCTCAAGGACACCACCGGCATCGGCACCGAAGCCACCCGCGCCTCGATCATTCAAGGTCTGCTGGACCGTGGTTATCTGCTGAAAAACGGCAAGGCACTGGCCGCGACCCCCGCCGCCTTCAGCCTGATCGACGCCGTGCCCCGGGCAATCGCCGACCCCGGCACCACCGCCATTTGGGAGCAGGCGCTGGACATGGTGCAGAGCGGCGAGATGAGCCTGGAAGAATTCGTCACCAAACAGGCGGCGTGGATGAGCAAGCAGGTCACACGTTGCTCCGCACTGAGCCTGACCATCAGCGGCCCGCCTCCCGCTGGCAAGGCTGCGGCGCCGTGGAAGAAAAAACGCAAATCGACGCGCAGTAAAACCACCAGTGCGACCAAGCGTACCGCCAAATAACTCAAACCAGCTGAGCTCCTGTGGCGAGGGAGCTCGCTCCCGCTCGGCTGCGCAGCAGTCGCAAAACCTGCAACTATGGTCTATCTGAAACATCGCGATTGCAGGCTTTAGGGCCGCTTCGCGCCCCAGCGGGAGCCAGCTCCCTCGCCACAGGGTTCTTAAGTCTCCCTTTTGGAGTTCATTGACCATGCCCACCATCGAACTGCACCCCGCCCAGCGCGACGAACTGCAAACCATCGAAAACCTCATGCAGTTCTACATGCACGACTTCAGCCAATGGCTGCCGCTGAACATCGCCGAGCATGGCTTCTTCAGTGTTCACCTCAAAGACGACTATTGGCGCCACCCGGCCACCCAACCGTTCCTGATCCGCGTCGACGGTGAAATCGCCGGGTTCGTGATCGTCGACAACGACATCCACATCGACGATGCCGAACACAACATCAGCTACTTCTTCCTCGCCCGACGCTTTCGTGGCCAAGGCGTCGCGCAGTTTGTCGTCTCTGCCCTCTTGAGCCGATTGCCCGGTCGGTGGCAGATTTTCCACATCGACGCCAACCTGCCGGCGCAGCGCTTCTGGGCCAGGTTGATCCCCGAATTAAGCGCTGGCGCCTTCACCTGCCAGCCACGCGAAGTGGACGGTTACCCGTGCACCGTCTACGTGCTGCACGCCCCCACGCCCGTTGCCTGAGCGGAACTTTTCTCATTCCAAAACAGCTTTGTCCGACAATATGTAGTGAACAAAAATAATCACTACAAAACCGTTGACGGCACCGTTTTGCTTTTGCATGATGAAGACGTTCCCCGATCGGGAACATCGGTAACACGCTTGAGCAAACTCGTCTGACCGCCGAGTTGTTTTTTCCGGATACACGCTGCCCACAAGGCAGATTGAAGAAGCTGACCTGGCCTGAACGTCCAGTACAAGGACGAGAAGCGCTGGCGAAAATTCTCAAGACGCTTGTGGTCGACTCTGAAAACGTCGTCATGGAGCCTCCCGGTTTTCGCTGCTTCTCCTCGTTGTGACGCTATTGCGTAGCAGTTATTCAACACGACTACATGCAACAGACGCATGACCCCGTACTTCTCACGGGCGACCGCTGACGTCCTGGTTTCGGTGCCAGGGATCAACTAACCGATGGGCTACCTGTATTAGCGAATCAACTTTGAAAGATCACCAAACTGGTCAAGGGGCAAACATTATGAATCTGAACAATCAACCTACTATCGAAGAACTGGCTCGTATGTTCGCTGCGCAAAAAGACAGCCACGACAGCCACATTCTCTGGATCAGCAAGTCGGGTCAGGTGCATATCGACTGCCTGTCGCCCCACGCGGGTGAAGAAGAATTCGACCGCAACAATCAGAACCTGCTGGCCCGCCTGAAGATGTACCGCCGCGGCCACGGTTATGTCGGCAAGAAAGCCGCAGCCGACAAAGACTTCATCGGCAATGTCCTGCAGACGCTGAAACAGGCGTGGGATTCGATGCAGAACAAGAATGAAGTTCGGGTGATTGACCGGTTCTACTGAGTTACAACTTCAATAATTGAAAGGGCCTGCTTCCAAAAGAAGCAGGCCCTTTTTACATCAAGAACTCAACACATAACCTGTAGGAGTGAGCCTGCTCGCGATAGTGGTAGATCAGGCACTTCAGTATTGAATGACCCACCGCAATCGCGAGCAGGCTCACTCCTACAGGGTGAATGTGTCGTTAGTTAGATTTTCATTTCCATGACCAGATTCATGAATGCCACTGCCGCCGCACTGTGATAATTATTCCTGCGCCGCAACAACGCCGCCCCACGCTGCGGCGCTTCGTTCTCGATCCGCAGCCTGCGTAGTGCCCGGTCCTCGGTCGCAATGGCCTCGGGCAACATCGTCGCCATCGGCGAATGACGCACCATTTCCAATAACGTACTCACCGAGTTCACCTCGATCCGCACCTGCGGCGTAATCCCCTGCTGACGGAAATACTCATCGATCGATAACCGCGTGATGAAATCCGGTGCCAGCAAGGCGAAATCCAGTTGCGCGAGATCACTCGATGTCAGCACCGCGGTGCTGTCGTACAGCGGATGCTCGCGCCCGACCATGACCCCCAGGGTTTCGGTAAACGCCGGGATGCACTCGATGTCCGGGTGGCGCACCGGGGTAAAGGCAATCGCGATGTCCAGCGAGTCGTCCGCCAGTCCCGCTTCGATGTCGTCCATCGACAGCTCGAAAATCTGCAGGTGAATCCCGGGAAACCGCGCCGCGTAATCACGCACCAACGGCCCGACCAGATAGGCCATGAACGTCGGGGTCATGGCCAGGCGCAAGGTGCCGCGCGACAGATCCTTCACGTCATGCAACGCCCGCTTGCCTGCCTCCAGCTCCACCAGCACCCGCCGCGCGCATTCGATGTAGGCCTCGCCAGCATCAGTGGCTTTGACCGTGCGCGAAGTGCGATCAAACAGCGCCACCCCCAGGGTGTCTTCGAGTTGGCGAATCTGTTGCGACAGGGTCGGCTGCGACACGTGCAACGCCTCCGCCGCCCGGGTGAACCCGCCGTGGTCGGCCACGGCCAGCAGATAACGCAAATGTCGCAACAGCATGTGATTCACCATCTATAGGCAGGGCTTATGCAAAGCATTGTATATCGGTCTTGGACGCTATGGATCAATCGGCAGAAGATTACTCCCACACAGCAAGCCCACCTTGAAAGGAGTGACACCATGCAACAGTCCCACGCCTACAACGATGCCAGCCTGGCCCTGACCACCCGCATTCTCGACATCAAGGCCCGCAAAGGTCTGTCCTGGCAGGACCTGGCCGACAACACCGGCCTGAGCCTGGCCTACGTCACCGCTGCCCTGCTCGGCCAGCACCCGCTGCCGCAAGACGCCGCGCAAGTGGTCGGCGACAAACTTGAACTGGACGCCGACGCCGTTGCCGCCCTGCAGATCATCCCGCTGCGCGGCAGCCTCAGCGGCGTCCCGACCGACCCGACCATCTACCGCTTCCACGAGATGATCCAGATCTACGGCACCACCCTCAAAGCCCTGGTGCACGAGCAGTTCGGCGACGGCATCATCAGCGCCATCAACTTCAAGCTCGACATCAAGAAAGTCGAAGACCCGGAAGGCGGTTCCCGCGCCGTGGTCACCCTCGACGGCAAGTTCCTGCCGCTGCGTCCGTTCTGATCCATCCCGGCCCGCCTCGAGGGGCGGGCCACCCCACACTCTCATTGCAACCCGATCCCAATACGTCTGGAGGCTGCCCCATGCAAAAAATTCTGCTGGCCCTTGCCCTGCTTGCCGGCCTGTCCGCTCAGGCCCACGCCGATGAAGGCGCCGTCGCCTACCGCTACGGCATGCAGCTGGACATCGCCAAAGTCGTGAGCATTACCCCGGTTGCCGACGTCTGCGGCGTGGTGCCGGTGGAGATGACGTATCTGGACAGCAACGGTGGCAAACACATTCTGCAATACAGCGAATTCGGCAACGGTTGCTCGAACTAAGAGGACTACACCATGAAAAGCCTGATCGACGGTTTCCTGAAGTTCCAGAACGAAGCCTTCCCGCAACGCACCGAACTGTTCAAACACCTGGCGACGACCCAGCAGCCAGGGACCTTGTTCATCACCTGTTCCGACAGCCGCGTGGTACCGGAGCTGCTGACCCAGCAAGAGCCCGGCGAACTGTTTGTGATCCGCAACGCGGGCAATATCGTGCCGTCCTACAGCCCGCACCCGGGCGGGGTGTCGGCGACGGTGGAGTACGCGGTGGCGGTGCTGGGGGTGACTGACATCGTGATCTGCGGCCACTCCGATTGCGGCGCGATGACCGCGATTGCCCAGTGCAAATGCATGGACCATCTGCCTGCGGTCAGCGGCTGGCTGCAACATGCCGAGTCGGCAAAAGTGGTGAACGAGGCGCGAGCGCATGCCAATGACGCGGCCAGGTTGAGTTCGATGGTGCGGGAAAATGTGATCGCGCAACTGGCGAACATTCAGACCCACCCGAGCGTGCGCCTGGCCCAGGAGAAAGGCCTGCTGAACCTGCACGGCTGGGTGTATGACATCGAGACGGGATCGATCGATGCGCTGGCGGCGGATCGTCGCACCTTTGTACCGCTGGCTGAGCAGCCGGCGACTTGCGCGGTGCAGGCAAACACCACCGAAGCAGCTTGAAGGAAAACACTGCATCCCTGTGGCGAGGGAGCTTGCTCCCGCTGGGGCGCGCAGCGGCCCTCGCCTTTTCAGGTCCGCTGCGCAGACCAGCGGGAGCAAGCTCCCTCGCCACAGGTCTGGTGTTCACATCAGCGTTTTACGCTGAGATCCACCTGGGTCATGCGGCTACGAACCGTGAACACCCCATCCCCCGACAGAATCGCACTGCGCGCAAACAAGCGCCCGCTCTCCCAGTTCGAAAGACCCAGCTCCGGCTTGTTCAGCGCGTACTGACCGTCCACCCAACGGGTAATCCCGTTACCCACAAACGGCGCGTTCACCGCGTTGTAAAACCGCTCTTGCGCAGCAGCATCCTCGCTGATCAGCGACACCGTGAACTGCGGGCTGTAGCGGTTGAACAACGCAATCGCCTGATCCAGATCGTCGACGATCATCAGGCTGACCTCCGGGGTTTCTTCCCATTCCCACTCGCGGCCCAGTTCAGCTTCCGCCAGCGCTTCGGCGAGGGCTTCGGTTTGATAACCCTCGGCGCGGTAGACCTCGACCGTCGCGTTCAGCCACTCAGCCGGCAGGCAACTTTGGCTGCCTTCGACGATGTGCAATTTGCAGCCCTGCCCACGCGCGGTGCCGGCCTGTTGCAAGGCGTCGAGGAACAGCGGCACCAGTTCGGCAGCGCGATCACGTTGAATCAGGCACACGTTCAGTGTGTTGCAGACTTTGCGATCCAGCGAGTTGCGCACCACGGCGGCGAAGCGCGTGGCGTCGGCGTCACGATCAGCAATCAGCCACGCGCCACCGGTACCGTGCAGGCTGACCGCCGTGCCGGCCTGCTGGGCGATGCTGCCCAACTGGCTGACCGCGCGGCCCGAACCTCGGGCCACGGCCAGTGACAAACGCCGGTCGGCGAACATCGCCCAACCGGCAGCGTGATTGACGCTCTCCACCAGCGACACCGCACCCGGCGGCAGACCGGCATCGGCCAGCGCCGGATTCAAGGCGTGAGTGACGATCGCTTGCGCCGTGCCCAACGCGTCGCTGCCGATGCGCAGCACCGCGGTGTTGCCGGTGCGCAAGACCCCGGCGGCGTCGGCGAAGACATTCGGCCGCCCTTCAAACACGAAGGCGACGATGCCCAGCGGCGACACCACTTGCTCGACCTTCCAGCCGTCATGCTCGACGCTGCTGATGACCTTGCCGCGCGTGGCCGGCGCATCCCGCCAGGCGCGCAGGCCGGCGATCATGTCGCGGCGCATGCGCTCGTCGGCGAGCAATCGGGTGGTGGAGCGGCCACGGGCCTTGGCGCGTTCGATGTCGGCCAGATTCGCCGCTTCGATCAAGGCCCAGCAATCCGCGGCTTCCAGACGTTGGGCGAACAGATCGAAGAAGCGGCTGATGGCCTCGTCAGGCACCGCCGACAGCGCGGTAAAAGCGCTCGCCGCACGCTCGATGGCAATGGCAGCGGCCTGTTGATCGACCACCGGAATCAGCAACAACTCGCCACTCACCTGCTCCACCAGCAGGTGGTCACCGGGCTGAAAGCGCGCGGCCAGTTCAGGGCTGACCACGGTCACGCGGTTACCAGCGAAAGGGATCGGCGTGCCAGCGATTAGACGTTCGAGCGCGAGAGACATGAAGCGGATTCACCAAATGAGGGGCGGCCGGAAAATGTATAGGAACAGCACTCTCCCAGGCAACACAATCCCCTGTAGGAGTGAGCCTGCTCGCGATAGCGGTGTGTCAGACGCTGTCATATTGAATGACACACCGCTATCGCGAGCAGGCTCACTCCTACAGGTATCGCGGTGTTTTTTAGAACACCGACCAGCCAATCCGCGAACTGAGCATCTCCAGCGCCGCCATCCCCGCCAGCGAGTTGCCGGCGGCATTGAGTTCCGGCGACCACACGCACACGCTGAACTGCCCCGGCACCACCGCGACGATGCCGCCGCCGACCCCGCTCTTGCCCGGCAGACCGACGCGATAGGCGAAGTTGCCGGCCTCGTCGTACAGCCCGCTGGTGGCCATGATCGAGTTGACCTGCTGGGTCTGACGACGGGTGAGGATCTGTTCGCCGCTGTGCTTGCAGAAGCCATCGTTGGCGAGGAAGCAGAACGCCCGGGCCAGGTCGATGCAGTTCATGCGTAACGCGCAGTGGCTGAAGTAGCTGCGCAGCACTGCTTCGACGTCGTTGTGGAAGTTGCCGAACGATTGCATCAGGTACGCCATCGCCGCGTTGCGGGCGCGATGCTGGTATTCGGACTCGGCGACCTTGCCGTCGACGATCACCTGCGGATTGCCCGAAAGGCGCCGCACGAAGTCACGCATCGACAAGGCCGGCGCGGCGAAGCGCGATTGGTTGATGTCGCAGATCACCAGCGCCCCGGCATTGATGAACGGGTTGCGCGGACGCCCGCGTTCGAATTCCAGCTGCACCAGCGAGTTGAACGGCTGGCCCGACGGCTCGTGGCCCAGGCGCTCCCAGATCGCCTCGCCGGAATGCTCGATGGCCTGCACCAAGCTGAACACCTTGGAAATACTCTGCACCGAGAACGGCGTCTCGGCGTCGCCGGCGCAATACATTTCGCCGTCATTGCCATACACCGCGATCCCCAGTTGATTGGCCGGCACGGTGCCGAGGGCGGGAATGTAGTCAGCCACTTTGCCCTGCCCGATCAGGGGCCGGACTGCGTCAAGAATCTCGTTCAACAGCGCTTGCATGCCGGGTTCCGAAGTCTCGCCCCATGGGATTGCGGGGACACTGGGGCTAGACGCTGCACACGCTTGCGGAATCACACAGAACCTTTGTAGGAGTGAGCCTGCTCGCGATAGCGGTGTGTCTGTGAAGCAGATCTTGTCTGATACACCGCTATCGCGAGCAGGCTCACTCCTACAGGGTTATATGGATGACTGGGGTTCAGTGCGCCCCGTCCAGCCCCGCCAGCAGCGCGCTGTCACGGCTGTAGATATCCGGCGCATAGCGCACCTGCCCGTCACTGCCCACCTGCGCTGTCCAGTAGGTCATCAGGATCGGCACCGGTGCCGACAGACGGAATTCGTGGGTGCTGCCGGTGGCGAGCAAGGTGTCGGTGCGGGCGCGTTCCGCCGACGTCAGCAGCAGGTCACGCAATTGCATCGGGTGCTCGACCCGGACACAGCCGGAGCTGAAGGCGCGCGGGCCTTTGTCGAACAGGGCTTTGCTCGGCGTGTCATGCAGGTACACGGCGAACGGGTTGGGGAAACGGATGACGATCTGCCCCAGCGGGTTACGCGGTCCGGCGTCCTGGCGCAGCATGATATTGCCGGGGTTGTCCCAGTCGATGTCCGCTGCGGCCAACGGCTGACCGTGGGCGTCGAGCACTTGCAGGTTCTGGCGGCTGAGGAAGGTCTGGTCCTTGCGGATCGCCGGCAGCTTGTCTTCTTTCCAGATGGTCGGCGGCACCGTCCAGGTCGGGTTCAGGGTCAGGCGCGTGACCCGGGATTTGAGCAGCGGGGTCTGCCGTTCGGCGCGACCAACCTGGGTGCGGGTCTGCCAGACCGCTCTGCCGCCCTGATACAGGGTCAGCTCGGCCGCAGCGACGTTGACCAGTAAGCCGTCGGGCTCCAGGTCCTGGGCCATCCAGCGGAAGCGTTCGAGGTTGACGCGCAATTGTTCGCGGCGCGTCAAAGGACTGATGTTGAGCTCGGCAATCGTTCCCGGCCCGACCACGCCGTCGGCCTGCAACGAATGGTTGGCCTGGAAACTTTTCACCGCCTCCACCAGCACGCCTTCATAGGCATTGCCGGGGGTGCCGATGGCATGTGTCAGATAGCCTTCGTTGTACAGGCGCTGGGCCAGTTCCGGCACGCGCTTGTCTTCCATGGCCGGGCGCAGCAACGGACCGTTGCCGACCGCCTGCCAATGCGGCAAGGCTTGTTGCCGTTGGCTGGCGTAGAGATGACGCAGGCTCTGGTACTGCGCCAGACGCGGCCGCGCCAGATCGAACGCGGCCTTGATGTCGTGCAGACCGGGCACGGCGATGGCGAGCAATTCGGCCTGGCGATCGCGCGGGGTGTCATCGGCATGCCACAGCGGCTCGAAATGCGACTGCAGCAGGCGCCCGTAATGCAGGTCCTGCAGGGCTTGCAGGTAATAGCGAGTGATGTCGATATCGGCGCACAGTTCACCGTCCTGCGGCGGATTGAGCGCCACCGGGTAGCGCTGGGGATTGAGTCCGTCATCGGCCAACAGCTGCAATTGCCCGCGCAAGGCCGGCAAACGGCCCGACTCGCTGGCCCACACCGGCAGCCAGTCCTGCTGCTGGTAGAACGCCTGCAACTGCGCCAGCGCCGGAGCACTCAGGTGCGCGGCAATCGCCGGGCATGCCTGGGGCAATCCGATCAATACCGCCTGCAGCGGGCTTTGCGGTTCGACCGGCATTGGTGCCGGCGGCGTCGGCAGGGTCTGCAACGGCGGCAGCGGCTCATCGGCACAAGCGACAAACGGCGCAGCGAGCAAACAAATGCTCAAGTAGCATGCGTACTTTTTGAACAACTGCTTTACTCCAATCCGTGGCCGTCTCGATGACGGTCAACATTACATCAGGTGCGCTGAACAGTCAGGCCCGAATCAGGGGTCTGTGGGTATGACTGGGAGTCAGGAGCCAAAGTGCCAAATAAGTAGCAAGTGAGGACTCTTTATACATGTTGACGTTTTTGCGCCGACTTCTGCTGACCACCGCGACCCTCGTCGTGGTGAGCAGCCCCGCTTTCGCCGCCGGCAAACCATCGCCGGTTCTTTTAACCAGCCTCGCCCACGCCGCGCCGGAACTCAATCCCCAAGCGCTGAAAGGTGCCTTGAACGCCATGCAATGCGCGGTCAACAACGGCGCGAAACCGTCCCGACACCTGGCGATCATCGACTATTCGCAGCCCTCCACCGCCCGCCGGCTGTGGATCTTCGATTTGAGCAGAAAGAAACTGGTGCTGCGCGACCTGGTCGCCCACGGCTCCAATTCCGGGGAAAACTTCGCCACCCAGTTTTCCAACCGCGAAGGCAGTTACCAGTCCAGCCTCGGCCTGTTCCGCACTCAGGAAAGCTACGAGGGCACTCACGGTTATTCGCTGCGCATGGACGGTCTGGAACCGGGCTTCAATGACCTGGCCCGCGACCGGGCGATCGTGATCCATGCCGCCGACTACGTTAATCCGCTGTGGAGCAAACGTCAGGGGCGCATCGGGCGCAGCCAGGGTTGCCCGGCGGTACGCCCGCAAGTGGCAAAGCAGGTGATCGACAAACTCAAGGACGGCCAGTTCATGTTCTCCTGGTACCCGGACCAGCGCTGGCTGAAATCCTCGCCGTACCTCAACTGCCAGCCGCAGCAGGTGGCGAGTATCTTGAGTACCCACGCCAGCTGACGATCAGAGCCACGACCATCAGCGCCGCCGCCACACTGAACGTGCTGTGCAAGCCGCTGCCGATGACCTCGGCCGGGGCTTGCGTCGGGTTTCCTGTGGCGAAGGCAAACACCGCCCCCATCACCGCCGCGCCGGTGATCAAGCCCAGATTGCGCGACAGCCCGAGCAAGGCCGAGACCACGCCGCGCTGGTCCTGACTGACCGTCGCCATCAACCCGGTATTGTTCGCTGCCTGGAACAACGCGTAACTGCTGGCAATGACCGCCATCGGCAGCAGATACGCCGGCAGACCGAGATTCATCGGCAACAACGCCAACAAACTGCAACCACCGGCCAACCCGAGCAACGCGCCGGGCACCACGCGCTGTGCGCCAAAGCGATCCACCAGACGCCCCGCCGGCACCCCGCCGCACGCCGCCAGCAGCGGCCCGACCGACAACGCCAGACCGACCACGGTGCTGCCCAGTCCCAAGCCCCGGCTCAGGTAAAACGGCCCGACCACCAGCGTGGTCATCATCACCGTCGTCACCAGCAACGTCAGCGCCAGGCTGCTGCTCAGTCGCGCATCGGCGAACAAGGACAAGCGAATCAGCGGCGCCCGGGCTTTCATCTCGACCGCGACAAACACCCCGGCCCCGCACAGGCTGAGCAGCAGCAACAGCAGGGTATAGCCGTCGAGCGTCATCGCCAGCGCATAGGCCGCCAGCGTCAACACCAGCACCACGGTGCCGAAGTAATCAAACGCGGCAGCTGATTTCGCCGGGCGATCGGCCGGCAAATAACGATAAACCAGCCACGCATTGAGCAGGCCCAACGGCACGTTGAGGACAAAGATCGACGGCCAGCCGACGTGCGCGATCAGCAGACCACCCAGCGACGGCCCGAGGCTGGTGCCGGTGGCCGACATGGTTGCCAGCAACCCCATCGCGCTGCCCGCCCGCGCCTTGGGCACCGCATCCGCCACCAACGCCACGGTCAAGGCGAACATGATCGCCGCGCCGAGCCCTTGCACCGCCCGGGCGCCGATCAACCAGCCCAGCCCCGGGGCCAGTGCACAGCACAGCGAAGCGCTGGTGAAAATGCCGATCCCGATCAGCAGCAGTCGCCGCCGCCCGACCCCGTCGCCCAGACGCCCGACACTGACGATCAACGTGGTGACTGCCAGCAGGTACGCCAGCACGATCCATTGCACCTGTTGAAACGTCGCGTCAAACGCCGTGGCCAACGTCGGCAACCCGGCGTTGGCGATGCTGGTGTCCAGCGACGGCATCAACATCGACAGCGCCAGACTGGTCAGCGCCCAGCGGGCTTGGGGGGTCAAGGGGGATCCGGGCATCGGGCGCTCCTGGTGCAAAGGTCAGACGGCATAGCCTGAGTCTCGACAACGCCAGGCGCAAGACGCATGCTTTGCACTTGATACCTGCATGGAACGCCATGTCATGAGTGCACCGGATCTGAACCTGTTGATCACCCTCGACGTGTTGTTGCGTGAAGGCAGCGTCGCCCGCGCCGCGCAATGTCTGCGGCTGAGCCCGTCGGCCATGAGCCGCGCCCTCGCCCGGCTGCGCGAAACCACTGGCGATCCGTTGCTGGTACGCGCCGGTCGTGGCCTGGTGCCGACGCCGCGGGCGCTGGAATTGCGCGAGCGTGTCAGTGGCCTGGTGCAGGAAGCCGAGGCGGCGCTGCGTCCCGCCGAGATTCTCGACCCCGGCCAGTTGCAACGCACCTTCACCTTGCGCAACACCGATGGCTTTGTTGAAACCTTCGCGGCCGCGTTGCTGGTGCGCATCGCTGAAGAGGCACCCGGCGTGCGCCTGCGCTTTGTGCAAAAAGCCGACAAGGACAGCACACTGCTGCGGGAAGGTCGGGTGGACCTGGAGACCGGCGTGGTCGACGACAGCACCGACCCGGCGCTGCACAGCCGCATCCTGTTTCAGGATCACTGGATCGGCGTGGTCCGCGAGGGGCATCCGTTGAGTACGGGCAAGATCAGCAGCAAACGCTTTGCCGGCGGCCAGCACATTCTGATCTCACGCCGTGGGCGCAGCAGCGGTCCGGTGGACGAGGCGTTGCTCGCCCTGGGGCTGACGCGAGATATCGTCACCTCCTTCGGCGGCTTTTCTGCCGCGCTGACGCTGGTCCGCGAATCGGACCTGATCGCCACCGTTCCGCAGCGTCACACCAACAAGCTGCGCACCGGCCTGCACAGCTTCTCCCTGCCCTTCAAGATGCCGCCGATCAGCGTGTCGATGCTCTGGCACCCGCGCATGGACGCTGACCCGGCGCACCGCTGGTTGCGCAACTGTGTACGCGAAGTCTGCGTCTAGCGCGCATCGCCGCCGGCGGGTTTGTAGAACAGGAATTTGCCGACCCTGGCGGTCTTGCGGTATTCCCTGGCCCAGCTCGGGTGCACGTTGCGGTCATGAAAATACAGCGCGCCACGGGTGCGATCCGGCAACTGGCGATTGAGTGCCTTGCCGGCGATATCCTTGGCCAAGGTGTATTCGGCGTCCTCCTTGACCTGATCCGCCTTGCCATCGCACCACCAGGAAAACTGGCAGCTCTTGGTTTCCGAACCTTGCTTGACCACTTCGCACACGGAATTGGGGAAGCCGTCGTGGCCGAGGCGGTTCATCACCACGCTGGCCACGGCTTCCATTTCCGACGTATCGCGGCCTTTGGCTTCCCAATAGATACTGCGCGCCAGGCAGGTGATCGGATCGTCCAGCGGCGCAGTGCCGGCGGGGTCGACCGCCTGCACTTCAGTGGGGGTGATCGCTTCGGATTTGGGTGCCGGCGCCGCGCTGACGTTGTCGGCGGCTTTTTCTTCCAGCACCTGGGCTTTCTCTTCGGCCTTGGCCTTGATCGGGGCCTGATCGGTGGCCATCACCACACCGGCCATCAGGGTTAATGCGAAACAGCCAGCCAACCATTTCAATCCCATGTCTGTTCTTCCGGCAACGCCCGTTCCGGGCAAGGTGTTTCGTGGGGGAGACGCCCGGTTCCCGGGGCCTTCGGAGAGTGTAGACGGCAAATACTCGCGCAATGTTCCGCAGAAAAACCGGCTCGATGAAGAAAAAGACATTGCATTCCCCCGGGCCATTTCGCGCATCATGAGCGCATTCCGCTCAAGGGAGATTTCCATGCGTTTCATGCCATCCGTTTTGCGTTTTGCCGCGCTGTCCGTGGGGCTGGCCGTGGCCGCCTCGGCCCTGGCTGCCGACGAGTCGCAACTGATCGAGTCGATCAACGCCTACCGCAGCCAACCGCAGCGCTGTGGCAGCCAGGCCTCCAACGAGCTGCCACCGCTGTCGGCCGACCCACGGCTGAGACTGCCGGCCGCCGGTGCGGTCGATCTGCAACAGGCGATGGCCAGCGCCAGCTACCCGATGGTCAACGTGCAGGCGATCACCCTCAACGGTCCGCGTGATGCGGCGTCGGCGATGCAAGCGATTCAGGAAAGTTTCTGTCAGGTGGTGCTGGATCCGCAGTTCGTCGATGTCGGCGTCAGCCGCGCCGATCGCGACTGGCGCATCGTGTTGGCGCGCCCGCTGCTCTCGGCGAAGCTGGGCGATGCGCAGAGCGAAGGCCAGAAGTTGCTCGAACAACTCAACGCCGCCCGCGCCCAGCCGCGCCAATGCGGCGGCCGAGCCTTTACCGCCGCCGCACCACTGGCCTGGAACGCCAGCCTGGGCAGCATCTCCCAGGACCATAGCCGGGACATGGCCAACAACAACTATTTCGACCACAAGGACCGCGACGGCCGCACCCCCGGTGACCGCGCGGAACTGGCCGGCTACAGCGGGCAACTGGTCGGCGAAAACATCGCTGCCGGGCAAGACACCGTACGCAAGGTCGTCGACGGCTGGCTCGCCAGCCCCGGCCACTGCGCCAACCTGATGAACCCGCAATACAAGGAACTCGGTGCCGCCTACGCGACCGATCCGAAGAGCAGCGCCGGGATTTACTGGACGGCGATGTTTGGGGCGCAGTAACAGCCCTTCAGAAAACACCGAAGATCCGATGTGGGGATTGGTGGTGGATGAAGAATTCAGGGCTGGCCGCTATCAAGGGTGGGAGTGGGCTTGCTCACGAAGGGGTCGGCACATTCAATATCGATGTCGACTGGCCTGACGCCTTCGCGAGCAAGCCCGCTCCCACTGGGGATAGGTGCTGGGTGAAGGATTCGGGGCTGGCCGCGATCAAGGGTGGGAGTGGGCTTGCTCACGAAGGGGTCGGCACATTCAGCATCGATGTCGACTGAGCGGACGCCTTCGCGAGCAAGCCCGCTCCCACTGGGGATAGGTGCTGGGTGAAGGATTCGGGGCTGACCGCGATCAAGGGTGGGAGTGGGCTTGCTCACGAAGGGGCCGGCACATTCAGCATCGGTATCGACTGAGCGGACGCCTTCGCGAGCAAGCCCGCTCCCACAGGGGATTGTCGCTGAATGAAGATTTCGGCGCTGGCCGCGATCAAGGGTGGGAGTGGGCTTGCTCACGAAGGGGCCGGCACATTCAGCATCGATGTCGACTGAGCGGACGCCTTCGCGAGCAAGCCCACTCCCACAGGGGACATCTGCGATGTTCAGAATTGCGGGCACAAAAAAACCGGAGCCATGGCTCCGGTTTTTCAGGGTTAGTGGGTTCTCATTCCCGCTGCATACATTGCCAGTTTCAGCAGACTCGCCACCACGGCGAGTGACACTACGCTGCCCAGCCAAATCAGCAACAACCAGCCCAGACGCTGGTACCAGCGGCTGGTTTTGACCTCACGCGAATCAATGGTAGCCATCGCCAATCCTCACTTTGCCGCGGAATACGTAGTAGCTCCAGAAGGTGTACATCAGGATCACCGGCAGGATGAACAGTGCGCCGATCAAGGCGAACAACTGGCTCGAAGGCGGAGACGCCGCCGCCCACAGGCTCACCGAGGGCGGGATGATGTTCGGCCAGATGCTCAGCGCCAGGCCGATGTAACCGAGCAGCATCAACACCAGAGTGAACACGAACGGCCAGTGGGTGTGACGCTGACGCAAGGTGCGCAGCAGCCCGAACAACGCCAGCAGCGCCAGCACCACCAACCCGGCGAACACCATCAGGTGTCCGCTGGTCGACCAGCGAGTGGCCAGTTCCGGGTGCAACTTCAGTGTCCACGTGCCAATCACCACCACCATCGCCGTCAGCAACCACGCCAGCGGCCGGGTGAACAGACGCATCCGCGACTCGAGCATGCCTTCGGTCTTGACCAGCAACCAGGTGCTGCCCAGCAGCGCATACGCCACCACCAGACCGACGCCGCACACCAGCGGAAACGGCGCCAGCCAGTCCAGGCCGCCACCGGCAAACTGCCGATTCACCACGGGAATGCCCGACACGTAGGCGCCGATCGCCACACCCTGGGAGAACGTCGCCAGCAGCGAACCGCCGATGAACGCCTTGTCCCACCAGTGACGCTTTTGCGCTGACGACTTGAAGCGAAACTCGAACGCCACGCCACGGAAAATCAGCCCGCAGAGCATCAGGATCAGCGGCAGGTACAGCGCCTCCAGAATCACCCCGTAGGCCAGTGGAAAGGCGCCATACAACGCCGCACCACCGAGCACCAGCCAGGTTTCGTTGCCGTCCCACACCGGGGCGACTGTGTTCATCATCACGTCGCGCTCCTGCTCATCCAGGATCAGCGGAAACAGGATGCCCAGGCCCAGATCGAAGCCGTCCATGATCACGTACATCATCACCCCGAAGGCGATGATCACACCCCAGATCAACGAGAGATCGATACCTTGAATACCCATGACTCAATGCTCCTTCATCGGGGCGGTAGCCGCCGAAATAGGCCGGCGCGGGGTCTGCAACTGATCGCCCTCCGGCGGATGTTCGTGATGGGGCTGCGGGCCCTTGCGCACCAGTTTCATCATGTAGCCGATGCCCACGGTGAACACGGAGCAGTAGATCACCACGAACAGCAACAGCGAGGTGCTCATCTGCGCCACCGAGTGGTGCGACGCGGCGTCATGGGTGCGCATCAGGCCGTAAACCACCCACGGCTGACGCCCGACTTCGGTAGTGATCCAGCCGGCCAGCAACGCGATCAACCCGCTCGGCCCCATCAGCAATACCAGACGCTGGAAGCCGCGATGCTGATAGAGCTTGCCGCCACGGCGCAGCGCCAGACCGAGCACACCGACAAGGATCATCAACATGCCCAGCCCAGCCATGACGCGGAAGCTCCAGAAGATGATGGTCGAGTTCGGCCGGTCCTCTTTCGGGAAGCTCTTGAGCGCCGGGATCTGCTTGTCGAGGCTGTGAGTCAGGATCAGGCTGCCGAGGTACGGAATCTCCAGCGCATATTTGGTCTTCTCCGCCTGCATGTCGGGGATGCCGAACAGCACCAGCGGCGTCGGGCCGTTGTCGGCGTTTTCCCAGTGGCCTTCGATGGCGGCGATTTTTGCCGGTTGATGTTCCAGGGTGTTCAAGCCGTGGGCGTCACCGACCACCGCCTGAATCGGTGCCACGATCAGCGCCATCCACAACGCCATGGAAAACATCCGGCGCACCGGCGCGGTATTGTTGCCGCGCAGCAAATGCCAGGCCGCCGACGAGCCCACGAAGAAGGCCGTGGCGACGAACGCGGCAATCGCCATGTGCGCCAGACGGAACGGAAACGACGGGTTGAACACAATCGCCAGCCAGTCCAGTGGCATCACCCGCCCGTCGACAATTTCAAAACCCTGCGGCGTCTGCATCCAGCTGTTGGAGGCGAGAATCCAGAACGTTGAAATCAACGTGCCGATAGCGACCATCACCGTAGCAAAGAAGTGCAAGCCACGGCCGACGCGGTTCCAGCCGAACAGCATGACCCCGAGGAAACCTGCCTCAAGGAAGAACGCCGTCAGTACTTCATAGGTCAGCAACGGCCCGGTGATGCTCCCGGCAAAGTCGGAAAACCCGCTCCAGTTGGTGCCGAACTGGTACGCCATGACCAGCCCCGAGACCACGCCCATGCCGAAGTTGACGGCAAAGATCTTCGACCAGAAGTGGTAGAGATCGCGGTAGGTGTCGTCACGGGTTTTCAGCCACAGGCCTTCGAGTACCGCGAGGAAACTCGCCAGGCCGATGGTGATCGCCGGGAAGATAATGTGGAACGAAACCGTGAACGCGAATTGAATTCGCGCCAGGTCCAGTGCCTCCATGTTGAGCATGATGATGTCCTCATCCAGGCTGAAAAGCGGCAGCACGTCGCCGGGCCACCGCCAGGCGCGAACGCCTGCAGCCAGTCAAATTGCTATGAATTTTTATAGGTAGCGGGTCAGGCCAGCGACGACGGGATCAGGTTGCTGACCTTGGCCGCTTCGAGGCGAATCGCGACGAATTTCGAGGTCGGCGTGTAGGTCCGGTCGCCGTAGCTTTCCAGCGGCACCAGCGGGTTGGTTTCCGGGTAGTACGCCGCGGCCTGACCGGGCGGAATGTCGTAGGCGATCAGGGTGAAACCGCTGACCCGACGCTCGCGCTCGTCATCCCACAGCGCCACCAGATCGACCTTCTGTCCCGGTTCGAAACCGAGTCGCTGGATGTCCTGTTCGTTGGCGAAGATCACGTCGCGCATGCCATAGACCCCGCGATAACGGTCGTCGAGCCCGTACAGCGTGGTGTTGTACTGGTCGTGGGAGCGCATGGTCTGCAGGATCAGATCCGGCTTGACCGGCAGGTTGCGCACGCCTTCGCTGATCAGGTGTTCCGGCAGCACGCACGGGGTGAACTGGGCTTTGCCCGACTCAGTGTTCCAGACCCGATCCGAGGCGTCGTTGCCGAGGTGGAAGCCGCCCGGGGTCAGCAGTTTTTCGTTGAAGTTCTCGAAGCCCGGAATCACATCGCCGATCAGGTTGCGAATGCGCCCGTAGTCGCCCACCGCCCACTCCCAGTCGATCGGGTGTTTGCCCAACGTGGCGGCGGCGATTCCGGCAATGATCGCCGGCTCGGATTTCAAGTGCGCCGACTTCGGCTTCAGTTGACCGAACGACAAGTGCACCATGCTGAAGGTGTCTTCCACGGTCACGCCTTGCGGGCCTTCGGCCTGGATGTCGATGTCGGTGCGACCGAGGCACGGCAGGATCAATGCGTCGCTTCCGGTGACCAGATGGCTGCGGTTGAGCTTGGTCGAAATGTGCACGGTCAGGTCGAGTTTGCGCATCGCTTCGTGAGTGCGCGGGGTGTCCGGCGTGGCTTGAGCGAAGTTGCCGCCCAGACCGATAAACACTTTGGCTTCGCCCCGCTCCATCGCGCCAATCGCCATGACGGTGTTGTGGCCGTGCATGCGCGGCACTTTGAAGTTGAAGCGTTTTTCCAGCGCGTCCATCAGCTCCTTCGGCGCCAGTTCATTGATGCCCATGGTGCGGTCGCCCTGCACGTTGCTGTGACCGCGCACCGGCGACAGGCCGGCGCCCGGACGGCCGACGTTGCCGCGCAACAGTTGCAGATTGATGACTTCCTGCAGGGTCGGCACCGAGTGCACGTGTTGGGTCAGGCCCATGGCCCAGCACATGATCACGCTTTTGGCGCGGCCATACATGCGCGCCGCCAGTTCGATGTCGTGCAACGGCACGCCGGACTGCTCGAGGATGTGCTCCCAAGTCGTGGCGTCGACTTCTGCCAGGTAGCTGTCCAGACCCGAGGTGTGCTCGGCGATAAACGCATGGTCGAACACCGGTTCGCCACCGCTGGCCTGGGCTTCACGCTCCCACTGCAGAAGGAATTTGACCATGCCGCGAATCATCGCCATGTCGCCACCCAGCGCCGGGCGGAAGTACGCGGTGTTGGTCGCTTCCCAACCGTTGCTGAGCATCTCGAGCGGGTTCTGCGGGTTCTGGAAACGTTCCAGGCCACGTTCTTTCAGCGGGTTGATGCACACCACCTGCGCGCCGCGTTTCACCGCTTCACGCAGCGGTTCGAGCATCCGTGGGTGGTTGGTGCCGGGGTTCTGGCCGATGACGAAAATCGCGTCGGCATGATGCAGATCCTCGTAGACCACGGTGCCCTTGCCCACGCCCAGCGTCTCGCCCATGCTCACCGCACTGGCTTCGTGGCACATGTTCGAGCAGTCGGGAAAGTTGTTGGTGCCGTAGGCGCGGACGAACAACTGATAGAGAAACGCCGCTTCGTTGCTGGCCCGGCCCGAGGTATAGAACTCGGCCTCGTGCGGCGATTTCAGGCCCTTGAGATGTTCGGCGATCAGCGCGAACGCATCTTCCCAGGTGGTTTCCACATAGCGGTCGACCCGCGCGTCGTAACGCATCGGGTGGGTCAGCCGGCCCTGATATTCCAGCCAGTAGTCGCTCTGCTCGGCCAGGCTCGATACCGTGTACTTGTTGAACGCCGGATCGACCAAGCGCCCGGTCGCCTCCCAGTTCACCGCTTTGGCGCCGTTCTCGCAGAACTTGAGCATGCTCGCACCGGGCGCTTCACCCCAGGCACAGCCCGGGCAGTCGAAGCCGCCGTTCTGGTTGGTCTTGAGCATGGCGCGGATGTTTTTCAGGGCGTTTTCACTGCCCAGCCAGCTCTTGGTCAGGCTGATCACAGCCCCCCAACCGGCAGCGGCACCCTTGTAAGGTTTGTAACGGTCGACTTGTGACATGGGACATCTCCATGACGATGCACACAGGCATGAACCTGATCTTGGTTAAACAGCGACGGCCGACTTTGCACAGCAATAAAGTGGTCGTTTCAGTTGCCGGAGCAAGGATATGAACCGTTACAAAACATTGTCTAATCGCTATTTATGACCACATTATCGAAACCCTCTATCACGGCGAAAAACCTTTTATTTACGGGGCGTTGCGGAACTAAGGCGGTAACTTTCCAGAGAAAATAATTGATCATCGACGCGCTCAATCAAGCAGTCATAAACAGTGATTGGACGAGATCTGAAGTTGCCCATAACCTGCGGCAACCTGGTTCGTAAATGCGGACTTATCACTCCTGCGAGGCTGTCATGTCAGAGCGTGTCTTGATCGATGGTTACAACCGCCGCGTCGACTATCTGCGCATGTCGGTCACCGACCGCTGCGACTTCCGCTGCGTGTATTGCATGGCCGAGGACATGCAGTTTCTGCCGCGCCAGCAAGTGCTGACGCTGGAGGAGATCTATCAACTGGCGCAGAGCTTCGTGGCGCTGGGCACGCGCAAGATTCGCCTGACCGGCGGCGAGCCGCTGATTCGTCCGGGCGTGGTCAAGCTGTGCGAGCAGATCGCCGCCCTGCCCGGCCTGCGTGAACTGTGCATGACCACCAATGGCTCGCTGCTGGGCAAACTCGCCGCGCCGCTGTTCGACGCCGGGGTCAAGCGGCTGAACATCAGCCTCGACAGCCTCGACCCGGATCGTTTCAAGCAAATGACCCGCACCGGTGATCTGGCGCAGGTGATCAGCGGCATCGATGCGGCACGCAAGGCCGGTTTCACCCGAACCAAACTCAACGTGGTGGTGATGCAGGGGCGCAACGATCAGGAGATCAACGATCTGGTGAGCTTCGCCATCGACCGCCAGCTCGACGTCTCCTTCATCGAGGAAATGCCGCTGGGGATCATCAGCGAACACAGCCGCGCGGAGTCGTTTTTCTCCAGCGCCCAGGTGCGCGAAAAAATCGCCGAGCGCTACACCCTGATCGATTCCGCCGAATCGACCCAAGGCCCGTCGCGCTACTGGCGGCTGGCCGAGGCGCCAGACATTCGTCTGGGCTTTATCTCGCCGCACAGCCACAATTTCTGCGGTACTTGCAACCGGGTGCGGCTGACTGTCGAGGGGCGCCTGCTACTGTGTCTGGGTAACGAGCATTCGGTGGATCTCAAAGCCGTGCTGCGCGCTCATCCGGGGCAACCAGAGCGGCTGGAGAAGGCCATCATCGAAGCGATGAAACTCAAGCCGTATCGGCACAATTTCGAAGTGAACGACGACGTTCAGGTCGTGCGCTTCATGAACATGACCGGCGGCTGAGCCGCCCTCACCCTGCGTAACCGGGATCGCCCAGCATGATCATCAGACCCAAGGTCAACCAATTCGCCATCCTCTTCACCCTCAAGGGGTCGATTGCCAAACGCATCGCCCTGCGCACCCTGATGGTCACCCTGCTGGCTTCTGCCATCGTGCTGATTGAAATGCTCCATCCGAGCAACTTCACCAAGGTCAACGCCACGCCGTTCACCCTGCTCGGGCTGTCGCTGTCGATCTTCATGAATTTTCGCAACAACGCCTGCTACGACCGCTGGTATGAAGCGCGCAAGGCCTGGGGGGATGTGCTGGTGCACATCCGTTCGGTGATTCGCGAAACCCATGTCATCCGCGAATCGGCGCAGCGCAAGCCGTTGCTGCTCAACCTCTGCGGGTTTGCTCATGCGCTGAATGCGCGATTGCGCCGGGAAAGCGAAGCGGCGGCCAGCAGCAAGTGGATCACCCCGCAACACGATGCGCAGGTGCCGGACTACAGCGGACGGATTCTGCAGCAGGTCGGCCAGCAGTGTTCGGATCTGCATCAAAGCGGCGAACTGAGCGAGTGGCGCTACATGCTGCTGGCCAATCACCTGACCAGCCTGACTCAGGCACAAGCGGTATGCGAACGGATCAAGAACACCCCGCTGCCCTTCCCCTACACCTTGCTGCTGCACCGCACGATTTACCTGTTCTGCATCCTGCTGCCGTTCGCCATGGCCGAACCGCTGGGCTGGCTGACCCCGCTGTTCACGGCGATTGTCAGCTACACGTTCTTTGGTCTGGATGCGATTGCCGATGAACTGGAAGACCCGTTCGGCCGCGACGAAAACGATTTGGCGACCGACTCGCTGGTGCGCACCATCGAGCGTGACATTCTCAGCGAACTGGGCGAAACCGACCTGCCGCCGATGTTGCTGCCGGTTGACTATGTGCTGAGCTAATCACATTTCTCCAAACACCAAAAAACCTGTGGGAGCTGGCTTGCCAGCGATTGCGCTGGGTCAGCCAACTTCAATGTTGGATTTGCCGGCCTAATCGCTGGCAAGCCAGCTCCCACAAGTTTGGGGGAACATCCACAAAATGGCTGATCATCACACATCCAAATGTGGGAGCGAGCCTGCTCGCGAAGAGTGCTTGTCAGTCAACATTGATGTTGTATGACACGCCGCCTTCGCGAGCAGGCTCGCTCCCACAGTTCTGATTTGTGTCGGGGTCAGAAGAGTTCGCTGAAGGGAATGAAACGCAGCGGATCGCCAATGTCGAGAGTGCTGTTTTCCGGCACCTCCACCAGCCCATCGGCCCAGGTCGCTCCGAGCAAAACGCCGGAACTCTGGTTCGGATACAACACCGCGCGCCCCGCCTCCAGCCGCACCCGCAAGTACTCTCGACGACTGCCAGCCTTGTTCCAGGCGAACCCGGCATTCACCGTGAAGCTCAACGGCATGACCTCTTCCACGCCCTGAATGCGCAGCAGGTACGGCCGCGCCAGCAGGCCGAAGGTCACCAGCGCCGAGGTCGGATTGCCCGGCAGGCCAATCACCGGCACCGTGCCGAAATGGCCCACGGTCAGCGGTTTGCCAGGCTTGATCGCCAGCTTCCACAGCAGCGGTTTGCCGTCCTCGCGCAGCACCTGCCCGAGGCAATCGGCATCGCCGGCAGACACCCCGCCGGTGGTCAGGATCAGGTCAGCCGCCACTTGCAGTTGCTCAAGCTTGAGCCGCGTCTGCGCCGGACGATCCGGGAGGATCCCGGCGTCGATCACCTCGCAGCCCAGTTCCTTCAGCCAGTGGCCGAGCAGCACACGGTTGCTGTTGTAGATGCTGCCGGGACGCAGCGGCAGGCCCGGTTCGACCAGTTCGTCACCGGTCGACAGCAGCGCCACGCGCGGGCGACGCACCACGTGCAACTGTGCCAGCCCCTGCCCGGCGGCGACCGCCAGTTCGAACGGCCCGAGGCGTTTGCCGGCACGCAGCAGGATGTCGCCGACGCGGTTTTCCTGACCCTGCGCACGAATGTTCTGCCCTGCTTTCAGCGGCTGTAAAAAGCGTACGCGGCCGTCCTCCAGCACTTCGACGTTCTCCTGCATCTCGACGCAGGTAGCGCCGGGCGGCAACGGTGCGCCGGTAAAGATCCGCGCGCAGGTGCCGGGCAATAGCGCGTCGGGTGCCAGACCGGCGTAGACCTTCTGCGACACCTTCAGCGGCTGACGATGCAGATCGGCCAGGTTCAACGCATAACCGTCCATGGCGCTATTCGGCCACGGCGGCAAGTCGAGCGAGGCGACCAGATCACTGGCCAGCACCCGCCCACGTGCCTCGTCGAGCGGCAGAATTTCGCTATCGGCCAGACGTTGCTCATTGGCCATGCCGAGCAACTGGTCGAGGGCGTCCTCGACCGGCATCAACCCTGCCTTGCTCATCCGCGCGGCCCACAGGCAGCGACTGATTTGAGGTGCGGCACAAAGTTGCACGGGCGGTGGCGGTTATCCAGTTGCTCGGCGAGGATACCTTCCCACGCTGTGCGACAGGCACCGGTCGAACCCGGCAGGCAGCACACCAGCGTGCCGTTGGACAGCCCGGCCAGCGCGCGGCTTTGCACGGTCGAGGTGCCGATGTCGAGAATCGAAATGGCGCGGAACAACTCGCCAAACCCGTCGATCTGCTTGTCGAGCAGACAGGCCACCGCTTCCGGCGTGCTGTCGCGCCCGGTGAAACCAGTGCCGCCGGTGATCAGCACCACCTGAATGCTGTCGTCGGCAATCCAGTGCGCGACCTGGGCGCGGATCTTGTACAGGTCATCCTTGAGCAGGTTGCGTTCGCTCAAGGTATGACCGGCCTCCAGCAAGCGGCTGACCAGCAATTGGCCGGACGTGTCGCTCGCATAATCGCGAGTATCGCTGACGGTCAGTACGGCTATGTTCAGGGGAACAAACAGGGCATCCGCTTTCGCACTCATGGGAATCTCCGGCAGTAGTCAATCAGATTGCCAAGCAGCCTAAGTGCCACTTATGAGTACTGTCTAATCACTCTGGCCAACCACATTATCGAGCTGCTCTATCGACGCCGTTGACCTCGGCCAATGCCTTTGAAACCATGGGCGATAGAGCTGATCGATAGGCTTTTCAATTCTTCCGATTGGACGCAGATACAGGCAGGTGAGATCGTCACACCTCGCGTTTTTCGTGCGCTGCGCGCATCTGCGTCAGTACTCCATTCAATTTCTCAACGAGCAGGTGCCTTCGTGGACATCAAACAACTCAAGTTCCTGATCGCACTGGACGAAACCCGACACTTCGGCCAGGCCGCCGCCCGCTGCCACATCACCCAGCCGACCCTGTCGATGCGCCTGCGCAATCTGGAAGATGAGCTGGATCTGGTGCTGGTCAATCGCGGTCAGCGCTTCGAGGGTTTCACCCAGGCCGGCGAACGGGTGCTGGCTTGGGCGCGCACACTGCTGGCAGCGCATGACGGCCTGTTCGCCGAAGCGGCGGCGTGCCGCGGGCAACTGGTCGGTAGCTTGCGCCTGGGTCTGGTGCCGCTGAGCAATTTCAACCCGGTCAATTACATTCAGAGTTTGTCCGGGACCTATCCGGAGCTGAAATTCAGCCTGTCGTCGGGGAGTTCCGACGAGATCATCGCCGGTTTGGGCAACAACCAATTGGATCTGGGCGTGTGCTACCTCGACCACGTCAACCCGAACTATTTCGATTTTTTCGAGATCGGCGAAACCCGCGTCGGTCTGCTTTACGACAACCGTCACTACCATTTCGAAGGCTCGGAAATGAGCTGGGAAGACGCCGCCGAACTGCCGCTGGGGATGATCACCACCGGCATGCATTATCGCAAATCCATCGACCTGAGCTTCCGCAGTCGCGGGCTCAATCCGCAGCCGATCATGGAAAGTGATTCGACCTACCAGTTGCTGCAGGCGATTCACCAGGGTTTCTGCTGCTCGATCATGCCACTGGACAGCGGGCTGGAAGAGCCGATCGAACACCTGTCGTTCATGCAACTGCCGGATGCCAGCGTGCTGGCGCCACTGGGGCTGGTAATGCGCAAGACCGAGCCGCGTTCGGCGATAGCCGAGAAGTGTTTTGCCGAGGCGCGCAAGTTGTTCGGGGTTGAGTTGCCGGTTGCTTGAGTGATCTCTCCAGACATTGATGCTGGCTGTCAGACCGTCTTCGCGAGCAAGCCCGCTCCCACAGGTTGAATGCATTTCAATTGTGGGAGCGGGCTTGCTCGCGAAGAGGACCGCCCAGCGAATACACATTTCGGATATAACAGCGGTGATCGACCCACCCAATCACCAGATCAGAACAAGCGATTGGACGCACTTTCACCACCCCCGTAGCCTGAACCCACTTCAGCGCTTCGGGACTTTTCAAGATGCTCTGCCACGTCGAATCCAACACCGAACCCAACGCCCCCGCCCCGCAACCGTCACAGGTGGCGTTTCGCGAATACCTGCCGCACGCCCCGCTCTCGCACGTCGCCCTGGCCGCGGAGATCGCCCTGGCGATCACCTTCAACGGCCTGAGCCAGGCGGTGATGATGGTCTCGCCCGGCAACCTTGAAGATTTCATCCGGGGCTTCAGCCTGAGCAACGCGATCATCGACAGCGTCGACGAGATCTACGACATCCGCCTGAGCCATTTCGATCAGGCCTGTCAGGCTGACGTGCAGATTTCCAGCCGGGCCTTCTGGGCGCTGAAAGATCATCGTCGGCAAATGGCCGGCACCAGCGGCTGCGGCATCTGTGGCGTCGAGGCGCTGGAGCAGGCGTTGCCGCAACTGGACATTCTGCAACCCTGCGCCCTGCCGCCGGCCGCGCATTTCGACGGCATCCGCCAACGCATCGAACAGGCCCAGCAACTGGCCCGCAGCAGCGGCGCCCTGCACGCGGCGCTGTACTTCGATGCCAGCGGTGAGGCGCTGTTGTGCCGCGAAGACATTGGCCGGCACAACGCCCTCGACAAGCTGATCGGCGCGATGCAAATCGCTGACGTCGATGCGCGCCAGGGCTTCGTGGTGGTCACCAGCCGTTGCAGCCTGGAGCTGATCCACAAAGCCGTGCGCGCCCGCCTCGGCACCCTCGTCAGCCTGTCCGCCCCCACCGCGTTGACCGTGCGCTGGGCGCTCAAGCATCGGCTCAATCTGATCCACGTGCCGCACCGCAACGCCCCCCGAATCTACAGCCCGATCCAGGAGCTTATGCCATGAGCAACACCCTCACCCACCTCGACGATCAGGGCCGCGCCAACATGGTCGACGTCAGCGACAAAGCCGCGACTCGCCGCGAAGCCACGGCGCAAGCCTGGGTGCAGATGCGCCCGGAAACGCTGCAGATGATCCAGGCCAACGGTCACCCCAAGGGCGACGTCTTCGCCGTGGCGCGCATCGCCGGAATCCAGGCGGCCAAGCGCACCCACGAACTGATCCCGTTGTGCCACGCGCTGTTGCTCAGCTCGATTCACGTTGAACTCAAGGCCTGCGAACCGGACCGCGTGCAGATCACCAGCACCTGCCGCCTCACCGGCCAGACCGGCGTCGAACTTGAAGCCCTGACCGCCGCCAGCGTCGCGGCGCTGACCATTTACGACATGTGCAAAGCCGTGGATCGGGCCATGGTCATCGGCGACATCCGCCTGCTGAGCAAACAGGGCGGCCGCTCCGGACACTTTCAATGGGAGAACGCGCAATGATCCTGATCAACTACTTCGCCAGCTACCGTGATCGCCTCAATCTGGGCGGGGAAAAAATCCCCCTGAGCGACGACCTGAACTGCATCGAGGACGTGCGGCAGATGCTCATGGCCCGTGGTGAGGAATGGCGCGAAGTGCTCGGCGCCGGCAACCTGATGTGCGCGTTGAATCAGGAGCTGTGCCAACCGAGCGCGGCCATTGAAGACTTCGACGAGATCGCGTTTTTCCCTCCGGTCACCGGGGGCTGAACATGACGGTTCGAGTTCAGTACAAAAGCTTCGACGTCGGCCAGCTGACCGCCGACCTGCATGCGCGCAATCCACGGGTCGGCGCGGTGGTGAATTTCATCGGCTATGTGCGTGATCTGAACATCGGGCAGAGCGTGAACGAGCTGTTTCTCGAGCACTATCCGGGCATGACCGAAAAAGCCCTCGAACAGATCGCCGACGAAGCGCGCCAGCGTTGGCCGCTGCTGGGAGTGGAGATTGTGCATCGGGTCGGCGCACTGGCGGTGAGCGAGCCGATCGTGTTCGTCGGTGTCAGCAGCAAGCACCGGCACATGGCGTTCGAAGCCTGCGCGTTCATCATGGATGTGCTCAAGACCCGCGCGCCGTTCTGGAAGCGTGAGAGCACAGCGCAGGGTTCGCATTGGGTCGAGGCGCGGGAGAGTGACCAGAATGCGGCGCTGCGCTGGAGTCTGGCGCATGCCTGAAAATCAAGAGCCCCTCACCCTAGCCCTCTCCCCGAGGGAGAGGGGACTGATTGGGGAATATTGAAGAAATTCACCGAATTGAAAGATTGGCTCTGAATCCATAATCGACTCGATCTCTCAGGTCGATGGATGACGCCAGACACCTCGGTCGGCCCCTTCACGCGCAGGCGTATGGCTTA